>DATGCX010000199.1:0-30661 GCA_035311445.1 Xanthobacteraceae bacterium
GTTCAGAGCAGCCCTGCGACGAAATAGGTCAACGCGCTGATGGCTGGAGCGACGGGGATCTGGGCGGGTCGAGGCCAGAATACACAGGTATTTGCGGTTCCCTGCCCCCAATCGACGCCATACATCATGGTGCGGACTGGAAACTCTGCGCGCTCGCCATTTTCCAGGCGTCGCAGAATGCGTCGGGGAAGTCGCAGAATGTGTCGGGGAAATAGTAACGGGTCAGTCCTTGGCGCGTTCCATGTAGGACCCGTCCTCCGTCGAGACCACGATCCGTGTGCCGGGGACGATATGGGGCGGCACGGAGGTTCGCACCCCGTTGGAAAGTATGGCCGGCTTGTAGGAGGACGATGCCGTCTGGCCCTTGGTAACGGGTTCGGTCTCCGTGACTTCAAGGGTCACCCGTGGCGGCAGTGTGATGCCGACTGCCACGCCTTCGTGGACGCTGAGCCGGACCTTCATCTCCGGCTGAAGATACACGGCTTGATCCCCAATGACGTCTTGCGAGACGGCAATCTGATCGTAATTCTCCATGTTCATGAAGTGGAAACCGTCCGCATCGTGGTAGAGGAATTGAAATTCGCGTTCCTCCACATGGGCGCGCTCCACCTGGTCGGTGGTCTTAAAGCGAAGCGAGGACTTCACGCCGTCGCTCAATCGTCGCATATCGACCTGGGTAACCGGCGTCCCTTTGCCGGGGTGGATGTTCTCGGCAGTCAAGATGACGTAGAGCCTGCCATCGAGATCAACAATATTTCCTTTGCGGAGCGAGCTGGCGATGACTTTCACAGGCGCAATCCCTCAATCAGTAAAGAGCCGGGCGGCCAAATGGGCATCCGATTGGGGGCCCTCTGCCGGATTTATGGCCCGCAACATACTCATCCTGAGCTTTGGCGCCAGCACTTTTGGCGGATGTGCCCGGTCGAACACCGGCGTGCAACCCGCGACGTAGCCACAGGGTTCCATGCCACAGCCTTCGTCATGGTGGATGCCGGACATCCATGCTGACCGGCAGCCTTTCCTGCGGGCGCGGCGGCGCGTGCTGGCTGCGTTGCGCGCGTATATGGAGGCGCGCGATTTCGCCGAGGTCGAGACCGCCATCCTGCAGGTCTCCCCTGGCAACGAGGCCCATCTGCATGCCTTCGCAACCGAGCTGGTGGCGCCGGACGGCCTCCGGCAGCCGCTATTCCTGCATACATCCCCGGAATTCGCTTGCAAGAAGCTGCTGGCAGCCGGCGAACGGCGGATTTTCGAGTTCGCCCGCGTGTTTCGCAATCGCGAGCGGGGGACACTGCATCACCCGGAATTCACCATGCTGGAGTGGTACCGGACAGGAGAATCTTACGAAGCCCTGATGGACGATTGTGCCGGCTTTCTGGCCGTCGCAGCCGCCGCAGCCGGGACGGGCCGATTTTCGTTCCGTGGCCGCGACGCTGATCCGTTGGCTGCTCCGGAACGCCTCACGGTCGCGGAGGCATTCAAGCGCTATGCGGGGATCGATCTGTTGGCAACGCTTGGAGACGGTGGCTCTGACACCGACGGACTAGCTGCGCAGGCCCAAGCAGCCGGCATCAGACTGGCCGCCAACGACAGTTGGAGCGACATCTTCAGCCGTGTCCTGGTGGAGCGCATCGAGCCCAGGATCGGTAATGGCCGCGCCACCTTTCTAACCGAATACCCGAGCCATGAGGCCGCGTTAGCGCGGGCAAAGGCTTCCGACCCGCGTGTTGCAGAGCGTTTCGAGCTGTTCATCTGCGGCGTCGAGCTCGCCAACGGGTTCGGTGAGCTCGTCGACGCGGTCGAGCAACGCATCCGTTTCGAAGCCGAAATGGCAAAGAAACAGCAGCTTTACGCAGAGCGTTATCCGATTGATGAAGACTTCCTCGCCGCCCTTGCCGGGATGCCGCCGGCGAGTGGCTGCGCGCTCGGTTTCGACCGTCTTGTAATGCTGGCGGCGAGGGCGTCCCGCATCGAACAGGTCATATGGACGCCCCTGCCGTAAATAATCGGGGTGGCCGGGACGATGCCGGTAACGCCCCCGCGACAGGTGCTTCAACCCGACCGGAATCCGCGCTAAGGGCGACCAATGACGACCAACACCTTGCGCAGCGTTGCACACCTGCGGGATGCCGGACTGGTGCCGGCCACAAAAACCCCAGCTTTGGAGCGGGTGGTGACGCGCTACGCCGTCGCAATCACGCCCACAATGGCAGACCTCATCGATCGTGACGACCCGAACGATCCGATCGCGCGCCAATTCATCCCCGAACCCGCCGAGCTTGAGGCGCGGCCGCCGGAGCGGGCCGACCCAATCGGCGACGATGCGTTCAGTCCGGTCGAGGGAATCGTGCACCGCTACCCAGACCGCGTGCTCCTGAAACTGGTGCACACCTGCCAGGTCTATTGCCGGTTCTGCTTTCGCCGCGAGATGGTCGGCCCCGGCGGACGAGGAGGGCTGACCACAGAAAAGCGGCAGGCGGCCTACCAGTACATCAGACAACATCCGGAGATTTGGGAAGTCATCCTGACAGGCGGCGATCCGCTCGTGCTGCCACCAGCCCGCCTGCACGCTGCGGTGCGGACACTCGCCGCCATAGACCACGTCAAGATCATCCGGGTCCACACGCGCACGCCGGCCGTGGCACCTGAGCGAATTACCCCTGAAATGGTGGCGGCCCTGAGGGCACCCGGAAAGACGACCTACGTGGCGCTTCATGCCAACCATCCTCGCGAACTGACGCCAGCGGCCCGGGCCGCCTGCGCCCGGATCGTCGATGCGGGCATTCCGATGCTGAGCCAAACTGTGTTGTTGCGCGGGGTCAATGATGACGTGGAAACCCTGAGCGCGCTGATGCGTGCCTTCGTCGAGTGCCGCATCAAGCCATACTATCTGCACCACGCCGACCTCGCTCCCGGCACCAGCCACTTGCATACCTCGATCGAGACTGGTCAGGACCTGATGAGGCAAATGCGCGGGCATTTTTCGGGCCTATGTCAGCCGGCCTATATGCTCGACATTCCCGGCGGCGCCGGCAAGGTCCCGATTGGGCCCAGTTATGTTGAGATGACGGGAGGTGCGGAGCAGGGCTACGAAGTGCGGGCTATCAACGGCGACGTGCACAACTATCCGCCGCGCGAGTGAGCACGTTCACTCCGCCGCAGCGGTCTCCTCTGCTGACCGCCCCGGTGTCGGGTAGCTCGCCATGAGGCCATCCACCATGCCCCGGCATTTGGCCCAATCGAACGTGCGATAAGAGTGGCCGCGGGTGACGAACGAGGCGCCGGCATAGAACATTTCATACTGGACGTGACGGGAAGCGAATTCCGATCCAACGGCGTCCCATGCGAGCTTGAAGAATTTGACCCGCTCCTCCGGCGTGAACGCAGGAGATTTCTGGGTCCTGTGAATAAGGCCGGCCAGCATCGGGTCGTCAAAGTCCGTAGCGCTCGATGGCAGCATGATGAGACCGCCGCCGGCGAGGTCCCTGATCGTGGTGATCACCTTCGGGTATAGCTGCTGGGTGAGCGTCTGCGCCGAATAAAGGAGGTGGCGGTCCGGTACGAAGTAGGCGCCGGCCTGGCGCCCCTTGACTTCCATGCCATGCAACAGACCATCCACGAGTCCCACCTCCGCGGCGAGTTGGCCGAGCGAATCGCGGACCGACGGAAATCCGATAGTCCCGTTCGCTTCGGCGATGCGGTGGGCGAGCCCGGCGAGGAAGCGCATCTTCACCAGCAGTCGGATCTGGCATTGATAGTTCTGGTAGACGTGGGCCGGCGTCCCATGAAACTGCTTAAGCGTCATGTCGATGTTCTGGTTCACGAACACGCGCTCCCATGGGACCTTGACTTCATCGAAATAAAGCACCGCATCGTTTTCGTCGAAACGGCTCGACAGCGGATTGTCGAATTCGGAAACCGCGCTCTCCTCGTAGGATTTCCGCGACAGCACCCGAAGGCCCCTGGCGTTCATTGGGACTGCGAACGACACTGCCTGCTTCTCGTCACCGGGGACCAGCGGCTGGATACAGGTGACGAACACCTCATTGGCCATGATGCTGGACGTCGCCAGCATTTTGGCGCCCCTGATGGTCAGGCCCTTGGCATCTTCGTCGACGACCGATGCAGCAAGGTGGGGGTCGGCTTGCTCGTGGGCGGATTTGGAGCGATCGGCCTGCGGGTTGATGATGACGTATGTCAGGAATACGTCATTGTCCCGGGCGAACCGGTAATAGTCACGTAAGGCAGCGGCGCGTTTTCGGTCATAGGCCTCGAACAGCTCGATCCCCATGAACATGCCGGAGATGCAGGAGGCCACGTGATCGGGCGAACGCCCCATGAAGCCGAAATGCAGTTCCGCCCAGGCCTCCAGCGCCCCACGCCGGCCAACCAATTCGGTGTAGTTCTCCGGAAGCTGCCAGCAGCGATTGACCCGTCGTCCGGTGTCCGGGCTCGCAAAGGTCATGATCTCGACTTTGTCGGGCTGGGCCTGAAAGTCGTAAAGCGCAGCCGCCGAGGCAACGGAATTGCGAAAAGCCTTGTGGGTGGTCACGTCGGCGACGCGCTCGCCATGAACGTAAACGTCACGGCCGTCGTGCAGGCTCGCGACATGATCCTTCCCCGTTTTGACCGGATTCATTTCCCATCCAATTCTGGGCTCGCGATTCACAAGCTGACCCGGTAACATGGCATAAAGCTGCGCAAACGTCGTGGCTTACGAGCGGCGCGCTGGGATGATCGTCGCCGGAGGCCATGGAAAGCGGGAGATGGCAAACGCCGCAGGCGCTTTTTTTCCGTGGTTAAGAAAAGCTTGTGCAATGATGTGTTAGCAACGCGCAGGTTGGGAACCAATTGGAGCTTCGCCGGCTATCTGCATTAGGGCCTGTGGATATTCATCGTAGCAGGATAGACCCTAAAAAAGCCGTCGTGGGGATGCGCTATCGCCCGAAGGGCGGGAAACCTGGGCTGCAAACGGACTGTCTGCGTTCATGGATGCGATTCTCGTCAAGTTATTAGCTGCGTTCCTCACGCTCAGTTTGGTGACGACGCGGCCGGACGCCATCAAAACCCACTTTGACCCGGCGCGCGATCAAGCCGAAGTGACGCGCATCCTGCGTGATGGCTGCGCGCACATGCGCAAGGCTTTCGATGTCGAATCCATCGATATCGATGATCTCATCAAGACCGCGATGGACGATCCGGAAGCGATCTCGACCGAGATCAAGGCGCTTCACGGCTTGAAGTTCGACAGCCTGCTCACGGTTTACAGGCAGTTCTGCAAGAACGAAGACGCCAAGAGCCCTTTGGTCGATCTCGCAGAGGTGATCCGATTTTATAACGGCGCCGTCGCCGACCTGCCCGATCCCGGCCGCCTCAAGGGCGCCAATATCGCCGGCGCGGGCGGGATTCTCGACGCCAGAGGCGAGCGCTTCGCCGATCTTACCGAGAATAACCGCCGGATCTGGGTGCCGCTGCGGGATATCCCGGCTCACGTCCAGAAGGCGTTCATTGCGGCCGAGGACAAGCGCTTTTACGAGCACAAGGGTGTCGACGAGCGCGGTCTCGTTCGCGCCATGGTGTCGAACCTTGCGCGGCCAGGTCGACCGCAGGGCGGTTCGACCATCACCCAGCAGGTTGTGAAGAACCTGCTGGTGGGCGACGACGTCACCTATGAGCGCAAGATGCGGGAGATCATCGTCGCGTCTCGCGTCGAGCGCACGCTGTCGAAATCCGATATCCTGGAGCTCTATCTCAACTCGATTTACCTTGGCCGCGGCTCATGGGGTGTCGAGTTGGCGGCACGTAATTATTTCGGCAAGCCGGCTGCCGCCTTAACTTTGCAGGAAGGCGCCATGCTGGCAGGCCTACCCAAGGGCCCGACCTATTACAGTCCCGACCGTCATCCCGATCGTGCCCAAGAGCGCCTTGCCTACGTGGTGAGTCGAATGCAGGAAGACGGCGTTGCAGTCGCCACGGCTATCGACAAGGCAAAGATTTCGTTGCCGCAAATGGTCGCCTATAGCCAGGCTCAGCAAAGGGATTCGGGATACTACTTCCTCGACCATGTGACGCGTGAAGCACGATCGCTCACGGGAATTGGTCCCTTGACGACGGCTGGGACGACCGTGCGCACGACGATTCGCCCGGACCTCCAGCGCGCAACAGAGGTAGCCCTGCAAGAAGGCCTGGCCCAATACGAGATTCGAACCGGTCGCACCGGATGGCACGGCCCGGAAGCAAATCTCTCGGACGCGGTGCGGCGCATCGAAGCGTCGATGTCCAAGGCCGCCCCGGAAACTCCGGCGACCGTCGATGTCAAGCCTGCGGTCGCTGCCCGTGGCTCCGCCGTCCCGCCAGACGTCGGGACAAAAGCGTCGCGCGGCACCAACGCCGGAAAGCTAGCACCAGGTCCGGGGTTGTCTGGCCCCAAGGCTGCAGCCGCCCCACCCGGCATCGTCGGACCGATGCCGTTGACGCCCACGGCGCCACCGGTTGTCAAGCCGAAGCCCGCTTGGCAGGAGGCGCTCGAAGCCGCGCACCTGCCGCTCTATGATGTGCACTGGTCGACCGCGATCGTGCTGTCGAACGCTGGCGACCGCAATGGCGTACGCGTCGGCCTCGCGGATGGCCGCATCATGCCGTTATCCTCGGCCGGGCTCGCGGGGCGGCGCGGCCTTAATCTTTATGACGTCGTTTTCGTGAAGGTCAGTGAACCCAAGGGCAAGCAGGTCCGGGTCGACCTGCGCGTCCGCCCGACCGTTCAGGGTGCAGCCGTCATACTCGACAACAAGACCGGCGGCATCCTCGCTATGACAGGCGGCTTCTCCTATCCGGTGAGTCAGCTTAACCGTGTGACCCAGGCCGTACGCCAGCCCGGCTCCTCGCTCAAACCGTTCACGTATCTGGCGGCGCTCCGCCGCGGCCTCCAGCCCAATACACTGGTGCGCGACCAGCCTCTGACCCTTCCGCCCATCGGCAATTCCGCAAATGCGCGGGAGAGGGATTACTGGTCGCCCAAGAACGCCGATGGTTACGGCGGCGGCATCACGACGCTGCGGCGCGGCCTTGAGAATTCGAAAAACCTCGTCACTGCCAATCTCCTTGACGGCGGCATCGACTCCGACCCTGGCCAGAGCCTTTCGCGGGTGTGCGAGCTGACCATTGACGCTCAGGTCTACCGCGAGTGCGTTGCCTATTATCCTTTCATTCTCGGCGCCCAGCCGGCCCGCCTCATCGACATGGCGGCGTTCTACGCGGCGATTGCCACCGAGGGCCGTCGCCCCTCGCCGTACAGCATCGAGGCGATCGATCAGAACGGCCGAACCGTCTACACTCACACGCCTGAACTGAAATGGCTGGCTTCCGGCGACCGGCCGTCGTTCTTCCAATTGCGTACCATGTTGCAAGGTGTGGTGGCGCGCGGAACCGCCCGCGCGATCGGGTACCTTTCGTCCTACGTCGGCGGCAAGACAGGCACCAGCGACGACGAAAACGACGCCTGGTTCGTCGGCTTCACCAACGATGTGACGATCGGTGTCTGGGTCGGCTACGATAATGCCGAAGGCAAACGGCGCACGCTCGGTAACGGCCAGACTGGCGGACGAATCGCGGTGCCGATTTTCGAACAGATCGTCGAGGCCACCTGGGCCACTTACGCCCGCAAGACGCCGCTCAATCCGCCATCGCCCGACGCGAAAAAAGAGCTAGTTGCGATGCAGATCGACCTCAACAGCGGCACCCCGCTGAGCGAACGCAGCCCTCAGGGCTTCACCGAATATTTCCGCCTGCGGCATGGGCAGGTGGAGGAGACCCAGTACGCCCTGGTGTCGCCGAATGAGGTCGCGACAGATGAGCTCGGTGACGGCGAGGCTTATCTTCGCGATCCGAACGCCGGTGACCGGGGGTATTATGCGGGCGGCCAGCCCGGCGGCGGCTATTATTATACACAACGCCCCAACACTAACGGCTTCTTCGGCCTGTTCGGTCTATTCGCACCGCCGCAGCGCCAATTCTTTCCCCCGCCCCCGAGCAGCAGTCCGTATGGTGGGTATGGTGACCTTCGCTCTCGAAGCGCCGAGGATCGACGCTGGGCTCCACCCCGTCGCGTCGACCCCGATGTGCCCTGGCGCGACCATCAGCGCGGCGACTTTTGATCGAACTATCCCGGTAATCGCGAGAAGGATGCGAAATGCAGATAAGAATGCATGACGTGGCACTTTTTGGAGTCCTGGCCGCAGCGGTTTGTGCGCCGACTCATTGCTGGTCCGAGGATTTCCAGATGCGGGAAGTCCCAGCACTGCCACCGCTTGTCGCGGCCGCGCTTGCGCCCCGAACGATCCTGTTTACGGATCACCGCAAAGATGAACTCGTCGATCCGGCGACCGGGCTCGTCCACTTCTCCGATTGGGAACGCTCGCGGCCGCAGCAGAAGCAGTTACTGAGTCTGTTTCCTTCGTTCGAAGAGCCCACAGTGGGCGGTGCTGAGGGTACGAAGCCGCACAAGCGACGGTTTCACGTCTATGTTGCGGAGGCACGCTTTGCGCTTGCCAAGCCGGCAGCATCTATCGATCTGTCCAAGATGATCACCCTTGCGATGCTCGAACAGCTTGATCCCTCGATCAGGCATCAGGTGATCGCGGCGGCTGACGTCATTCCGAACAAGGATCCGAAGTCGCCGAACCGCAATCCCAAACGCCAATGGTGCGAGGGCGGGGTCAGCGTGATCTGCATCCAATCCAAGTATCAGCTCGAAGGGCGTCTGCCGACCGCCATCGCACTGGTGAACAAAATCCGGGAAAACCATAAGAAGATCGCCGATTTCATGGAATTTCAGAGCGAACTTCGGCTGGTCCCGCCGGGCGAGATCGACCAGGCGGCGCTCGCCAAAGCAACGGGCGTCGATGCGCCTATCGCGGGCGCGATCGAACAGAACATCTTCCATGTCAACCAGGTCATGCAGTTCGGCAAGTTCCTCGCGGTGCTGCAGCCGGATCCAACCGACGCCAAGAAGTCGGTCGCCAGCGCCTTCATCGCACTCGCGGTCGATAGCGATCTTTTCGAAAAGAAGAAGGAGCTGGAAAGCGTCCCCATTCTGCGCAATCTGGTGCCCGCGCAGGTGCTCGCCGGCAACAGCTCGTTCAATACCGGAAATTCCATTAGCGCGGGGCTGCCGAAGTATTCCCGCAATCGCATCAAGGCGGTTGCGGCGCTGTTGGAGAAGTGAGTTGGCGCGCCCGGTCGCCGGATCAAGCGAAGTGCAATCCAAGGCCATCGATGGCGTTTCGTGTAGAGATCTGCCCCGGATGACGCTCTGTCGGGGTAGCAGGTGCGGCATTGTGTCGGCCGCGGGCGCCCGATAGAAGTGTGCACCCATGGACCCGTCCCACTTCAGGCCGATCGACTGCGACGTTCACCCGTGCGTACCGGGCATGCGGGCGCTTCTGCCCTACCTGGAAGAGTTCTGGCGCGATTCGGTCGTCGACCGCGGTATCGACTCGCTGGAGAGCATCAGCTATCCGCCCAACGCGCCGATTTCGGCGCGCCCCGATTTTCGTGCGCCCACTCCCTTCCCTCCCCCGCAAGCGGAGGAGGGAAGGGAGGGGGCAGCAACCCGTATCGGCGAACTGCAAGCCCAGGTGTTCGATCGCTGGGGCGCGGGCCTGGCGATCTGCAACTGCCTCTATGGCGTGCAGCTCGTCCTGAACGAAGACATGGCGCGTGCTTTCGCGCGCGCCATAAACGATTGGATCGCAAAGGAATGGCTCGATCGCGATCCGCGCCTGCGCGCATCGATCGTGGTGCCGCTGCAGAATGTCGAGTTTGCGGTCGACGAGATCGAGCGCTGCGCCCAGGACCCGCGCTTCGTCCAGGTGCTCGTGCTTGCGATGGGTGAGGTGCCGCTTGGACGCCGCCATTTCTGGCCGATCTATGCGGCGGCCGAGCGTCACCATCTACCGATCGGGATTCATGCCGGGAGCGCCTACCGGCATCCCGTCACCTCACTGGGTTGGCCCACCTATTACGTTGAGGACTACGCCGCACAGGCGCAGGGCTTTCAGTCGCAGGTCACAAGCCTCGTTTGCGAGGGGGTGTTGACCAAATATCCCGGCCTCAAGGTGGTGCTCATCGAATCGGGCGTCAGCTGGGCGCCGCCCTTTCTATGGCGCATGTCGAAGTTCTGGCGTGGCCTGCGAACCGAGATACCCTGGATCGATCGTTCCCCTCTGGAGATTTTCCGCGACCACTTTCGCCTGACCGTTCAGCCGTTCGATGCGCCGGATTCCCCCGACATCGTCAGTCGCATCATTGATCATCTGGGTTCGGACGAACTGCTGCTGTTTTCCTCTGATTACCCCCACTGGCAGTTCGAGGGCGATAATTTCCTTCCGCCCGGCATCCCCGCTGACCTCGCTCGCAAGATCACGGTGGATAATCCGCGCGCCACCTATTTCGGCAAGCGGGAGCAGCTGCGCTGATTCATCTCGTTCTTCGTCACGATGCCGGGTTCCGCCGCTCCTGCTTCAAGTACCTGCCCGATGGTCGCTGCGTCATATCCGGCCGCCCGCAAGGCGGCGACACACTCAGCAGCGCCGCTTTGCGGAATTCCAGCAAGCAATCCGCCCGCGGTCTGCGGGTCGAACAGCAGGGCACGCCCCACCGCGTTAAGGTCGCTGCGCACGATGCCGGCCATCGCAAGATTCTGCGGCAGCAGCGTTGAGGCGATGCCGGCCGCTGCGAGGTCGCGCACCTCGGGATAGAGCGGGATCGCTGCAAGGTTGAGCTCGGCTTTTGCGCGGCTGGCCTTGAGCATCTCGCCGAGATGACCGGCCAGGCCGAAGCCGGTGACATCCGTCATAGCGGTGGCACCGTGGGCCGCCAGAATCCGCGACGCCATGCCCGCGGACTGTCTCATCCCATCGAGAGCACGAGCGACCGAACCGGCGCCAGCGCGACCGCGCATCAGCGCAGCAAACAGGATTCCGGTTCCGATCGGCTTTGACAGGATGAGCATGTCGCCGGTCCGCAGGCCCGCCTTGCGCAAAAGGCGACCCGGCGCGACCACGCCGAAGACCGAGAAGCCGAGCGCGACCTCGGCACCTTCCGCCGAATGACCGCCCACAAGCGCGGCGTTCTCGCGGTCGAGGCAAGCGCGTGCGCCGGCCAACAATTGGAACAGAGTTTCTTCCGTCTTATCGATCGGGCCATAGGGCACCACGGCGATGGCGAGCGCATGGCGCGGCGTGCCGCCCATGGCGAAAACATCGTTGAGCGCATGGTTCGCGGCAATCTCACCAAACAGGTAGGGATCTTCGATGAAGCTGCGGAACAGATCGACCGTTGCCAGCACGCGGCTTTCCGCGGGCGGCGCCGCCAGCACGGCCGCATCATCCGGCGCGCCGAGCCCTATGGTTACATCGCTCTCAAGCGGAGGCGGAGCAAGGCGCGCGAGCGCCCGCGACAGCGTCGCGGGTCCGATCTTGGCGGCGCAACCGCCGCATCGCATATCGACCGCATCGGGCAGCGGCGCAGCGACCGGCATTTTTATGCGCATGTGGTCAGGATGGCGATACATGTCCATCCAGCGGCGGTCGATCCAGTCCTTGATGGTCCACAGCCACGCACCCTCTGCCTTGAAGGGACCGCGTGACGCAATCGCATAGCGATTGCCGGTTGAAATCAACGCAAGATGACGCCGCTGCGGGCGCCACAGCCGCAAGGGCTTGCCGACGGCATAGCGCATAAGATTCGCGGCAAGCGGCGGACCTGCCCGCACCGCATAAACCCCGGCTTTCTCGCGCGGCGTCTCGACGAGGCCGACGCAATCGCCGGCTGCGAATATATCGGGATCGTTTGCGACCTGGAGCGTCGGCGTGACGGCGAGGAAGCCACCGGCATTGCGCGCGAGGCCGGAGGCCGCAAACCAGCCGGGCGGTGCGGCGTTGGTTGCAAGCAGCATGGCGTCGGCCTGAATGATCTTGCCGTCACAGCCAATGATGCAGCCCGGTTTGAGCGCTGTCACCGCGCAATGCTCATGCAGCTCGACGGCTGTCGCCGCAAGGTGTCTTCGAAATGCCCGCTGGACCCGGACATTGTGGGTTGCGAGTAGGGCCCCGTCCGTCACCAGAGCAAAGGAGATGTCGGGATCACGGCCGTCGCGAACGGCGTCTGCACGCAGACGCGTGCGTAGAGACAGCACCAGCTCGACGCCGCCCGCACCACCCCCGATCACGGCGATACGCCGTACCTCGCCGACGCGGCATCGCATCCGCAGGTGCTCAAGCTTTGCCAGGAATGCCCCGATCGGCTTGACAGCGATGCCGTGCTCGGCCGCGCCGGCGATGGATGCGAGATCGGGCGTTATGCCGACGTCGATCGACAAAATATCGTAGGCAATGGGTGGGCGTTCGGCGAGCCGCACGCGCTTGTCCGCGCGGTCGAGTCCGATCGCTTCCGCATGGATGAGGCGGGTTCCGGTCACCGCAGTGAGCCGGACGAGGTCGATATGCGCCTCGTCTGGCTCATAGAGGCCCGCAACGACGCCAGGCAGCATGCCCGAATATGGCGTTTCGAGATCGCGGGTGACGACCGTCACCCGCACGCCCGCTAACCGCCGCTCCGCCAATGCCTTGATGACGTGCACATGGGCATGGCCGCTGCCGAGCAACACAATATCGGTCGAGACATAGGCGTTGCGGTTCACAATTGGCCCGTCCAGGTGCCGGCGTGCGACAGGCTGCGGCGATCGCCATGGCGCTGCGTGATGCCGATGCGATCGAAATATTCCAGAACCTGGATAGTAAGATTACGCCCAATCCCGCTTATGCGGTTGAAATCGGCCGCGGCGAATGCGCCGTCCAGATCCTCGGCGGCGAGACGTTCCGCCATCCGTTCCAGTTCGTGCAGTGTCGCCGGCAGGAAGAATCGATTTGATGCCACGCGATGAACCCAGCCCAGCTGCTCGGCGCGGGCGAGAAACGATTCTAACCGATCGAGCGAAATGCCGGTCCGATCGACCAGCTCTCGTACGCGCGGCGGGCGCACACCGTTGTCGGCGAGCGCGGGCTCCACGCGTTTCCACAAGACGGCCTCCACCGCTGTCGGCTGTGCCCGGTGGCTGGAAAGGTGAATGATGGTGCCCCGGCAGGCAAGAATGCCAGCCTCGCGAAGCTCCGCGACCGCACGGCGCAACAGCGGTTTTGCGACCAAAGGTCGAATAGCGGCGTGCATCGCAACGTCGTTGAGGCCGAGCAGTTCCGGATGCTTCCCATGATGGGCGCCAAGCACTTCAACGATCAAGTCGCGCAATGCGTTCCAGTGATCGGCACGCACGGCAATCCGTGCGTCCCCGTCATAGCAGACTTTGACGGGATAAGCAGCCAGCAGCGCGTCACATTCCGACGACGTCAGATTCCAGGACTGCGCGAAGGTGTCGAAGTCCAATCCACGAGCCGATGCGGCGAGCATGCGGGCGAATGCCGTTTCGGCATCGGGGGCGCCGAGTGCGTTCAGCCGCACGAGCCGCTGTATATTATTCTGGCGTGGCGGCGGCAGCGGATCGCGGATTCGCCCGCCGCCAAGCGTCCGCCGGGCTGACTGATCGCGCAGGATGAATCTCTGGCCTGCCCACGCGGCGATCGTGCGATCGAGGTGAAGCGCGGCAACCGCCGTCTCGCCCGGCTGGACGATCTTGGTGGAGAGAACCGCGACGCGGCAGGTGAGGTCCTCGGCGCCGACATGCAGATGGGCCGGCGTCCAATGGCGTAGCGGCCGTTCGCGCCCGAACAGGCGTAGGTCCACTTCGAGGCGCTGCGTGGCCTGGTTGGGGCCGGTGACGATCCAGACACCGCGTCGCAGATCATCGAGGCTGACACCGGACAGATTGACGGCGCAGCGGTCGCCGGCCTGAACCGACGGGACCTTGCGATCATGCATGCGCAATCCGCGTAGACGTGCCGTCTGGCCGGCAGGCGCAATCGTCACGGTCTCGCCGGCGTGAGCGACGCCCGCGTGTACGGAGCCCGTTACGACGATGCCCACTCCGTGCAGGATGAACGCACGGTCAATCGCCAGGCGGAAACGGCCGGATACGGAAGCGGCCACGTGGGTTTGCGCAATGGTGGTGACGTGGTCGCGCAGCGCCGCTATGCCTTCCTGTGTCCGAACCGAAGTACGGATAAATGCTCCCGGCTCGATGCGCGTAGTTGCGAGGAGCGCGCGGATTTCCGCCTCCACCTCCAGGCAGCGTTCTGCCGCAACCTTGTCGATCTTGGTGACAGCGATCGTCGCCTTGGCAACGCTGAGGAGGTCGAGAATTTCCACATGCTCGACCGTTT
The DNA here is from genome assembly GCA_035311445.1 of Xanthobacteraceae bacterium. Classification (GTDB taxonomy): domain Bacteria; phylum Pseudomonadota; class Alphaproteobacteria; order Rhizobiales; family Xanthobacteraceae; genus JAJPKK01. Next base: position 14,334 of record DATGCX010000199.1, read on the forward strand.
GTGGCATGACGCCGTCATCGGCAGCGACCACCAAAAGGGCATGATCGACGTTGCCGACGCCGGCCAGCATATTCTTGACGAAGCGCTGATGGCCCGGCACGTCGACGAAGCCGATGAGCGCTCCATCAGGCAGCGGCAGATAGGCAAAACCTAGGTCGATGGTGAGACCGCGCGCCTTTTCCTCAGGCAGCCGGTCTGTGTCCACGCCGGTGAGAGTGCGCACCAAAGAGGTCTTGCCATGGTCAACGTGTCCGGCCGTCGCGATGATCATCGGCTGTCTCGGGACTTGAGGCGCACACGCACCTAACATGCTGGCATCCTTGCCTTGAGGCAACGCCCGGCTAAGATGCTTGCCATGACACAAGTGGCTGTCCCACATATCGAAACGAGCGACAAGCCGGCATTTCCGGCAAGGACGTTCCTGGCCATCGTCAAACAAGACTGCCCGACCTGCGTTTTGGCGATCCCGGTGCTGCGCCAGATCGAGCAGCTTATCGCGCCCCTGGGCGGCACGCTCGAAGTCTACGTGCAGGATGACGTGAGCTTCGCCGCCGGTTTTTCGCATGCGTGCGACGACACCGCACTCGCAACCTCGTATCGCTACCAGGTCGACACCGTACCAACCCTGATCCGTCTCAAGGAAGGGCAGGAGGACGCGCGGGCGGTGGGCTGGCAACGCGCACAATGGCAGGCAGTCACGGGCATTTCAGGGCTCGGCGAAAACCTGCCGGATTATCGGCCCGGCTGCGGATCGAAGACCATGGATCCCCGCATGCCGGTACGGCTCAAGGTGAAATACGGCAACACCGGCCTCGCCTCGTGCCGCATTGTGGTCCCCGCGCTCTCCGACGCGGTCGAAACTTGTTACGAGCGCGGCTGGACCGACGGACTGCCGGTCGTGCCGCCGACCGAGGAGCGCGTGCTCGAAGTGCTCGACGGCACTGCGCGCTCGCCGAGCGAAGTCATCGGCTTGATCCCGCCCAATCTTACCCCCTGCACGGTCGAGAAAGTGGCCATCAATGCGGTAATGGCGGGCTGTCGGCCCGAATACATGCCGGTTGTGCTGACTGCGGTAGAGGCCGCGTTGATGCCGGCCTTTGGGCTCCATGGCGTGCTGGCGACCACGAACGCCTGCACGCCGGTGGTCATGGTCAACGGGCCGATTGCGCGCGCCATCGGCATGAACGCGAAGGGCAACGTGTTTGGCCAGGGCAATCGTGCCAATGCCGCGATTGGCCGTACGCTGCAGCTGGTGGTGCGCAATGTGGGCGGCGGCCGGCCGGGGGAAATCGATCGTTCGGTGTTCGGCACTCCGGCGAAATATTCCTTCTGCTTTGCCGAAGACGAGGAAGATCCGCGCTGGGAATCCTATGCGGTGTCGCTCGGCTATTCGCCCAATGCTTCGACCGTCACGATATTTCCGGGCGACGGCATAACCCAGACCATAGACCACATTTCGCGCCAGCCGGAGGATTTGTGTCGCTCCTATGCGGGCTGCATCCGGGCGATCTACCATACCGGCCACGTCATCGGGGTGCAGGCATTTCTTGCGATTGGGCGGGAGCATGCGATCGTGTTCTACGACGCGGGGTGGTCGAAGGCGCGGGTAAAGGAGGAGCTTCTTGACCTGTTGAAAATTCCGGTGCGTGAAGTGGCGCCGGGCCGAAGCGGCCTCTCGGGGCTGACCGCCGAGGAAAAAGCCGATCCGAATAACCTCATTCCCAAGTTCAAGAACGGCACCTTCAACATCATCCGGGCCGGCGGCAGCGCCGGCAAGTACTCCGCCATCATCTCATCGATCGGCGGAAGAGGCAGCATCGAGCCAGTAACCAAAGAAATCCGATAACCAGGGAGATCAGATAACGATGCCGGAAGACATTCTCCTCGATCCCACCGCTGAGACGGCGCCGGCCATTCAGCCACGCCTCGCGCGGCCAGAGTCCATTGCCGGAAAGACGATCGGGCTGTTCGATATTGCCAAAATGCGAGGCGATGAGTTCCTCGATCGGCTCGACGAGCTGCTGACGGCCCGCGGCCACGCCGTAAAGCGCTATCGCAAGAAGCACTTCACCCATCTCGCTCCGATCGAGCTGAAGCAGCGGATCAAGTCGGAATGCGACCTCGTGATCGAAGGGCTGGCCGATTGAGGTTCCTGCACGTCGTGCTGTATGCATGACATCAGGGGCCTTGAACAGCTCGGGATCGTCGCGGTCGGGGTTGCGACGACGGAATTCAAGGTCGCGGCAGCGGCGCAGAACCAGGCGCTCGGCTACGACCCGGCGGTGGTGTTCGTGCAGCATCCGATCCAGGACCGCTCTCGCGAGGAAATCCGCGCGCTCGCGGATCGGGCAGTGGAGGAGATTCTGGCGAACCTGAAGACGTAAGGCTGGACCGCGCGCGTCTCGCGCACACTGAAGAAAGAGCGGGCGGGACGCCCGCGCTCCACAGAGAGGGCACTTTAATGGAGCTTGTTTCTGATCGCGACCGCCGGGTCAGCATCGAGGATGCCTCCGATTACCCGCACTGGGATTTCGATCTGCCGTCGATCATCTGGGATCTGCCTTTCGCCTCCGAGAAGGCCAAGCACAACATTCTCGGTGGCACGGCGGCGCGCCTGTTCAAACTGCCGCCGCGCAGCGAGAGGCAGAAAGCGAATTTACTCAAATACGGAAATTTGACGGCGTGACGCCCCCGCAGCGTGGGCAATGCGCCTACGTTGTGATGCTGCATCACAGTAGCCCGTAGGGTGGGCAACGCGCAGACGACGTGACGTTGCATTTAACACGCGAGAGTGCGGCGCGTTGCCCACGCGGTCAAGCCTCTCCCACCCTACAGACTACGGACGTTGCTTGAACAGGCCGTCCAACTCGATATTGACGCGGTGGCCCCGATTTCACATTCTCGGCTTGAACAGGCCGTCCAACCGGAATGAATACCCTATACCGAAAATATAATTGGGCGAATTGCGGTTGAGGCCGAATGCGACGTGGAAGTCGATCTGCTGGGTGTTGGTGATGCGATAGCCGCCGCCTGAATTGAACAGCGCGCCGGGCGGTCCATTGAGCGGGAAGTCGCCGACATACTCGGCGAACAGGAAGTAGCGCTCGCCGAACTCCTTTTCGATCACGACGGTCGATTGATTGGAATACTTGTTGGCGGGATCTTCCGGCGTAAAAAAATTCGTTACCATGCCGGTGAGGGCCCAGCCGTCGCCCAGTTCCACCGACCACGGAAATTGCAGATACGGCTGCACCCCATGGCCAGCAATCGCCTCGGCTCCGGTGGGCAGCCCGACTCCAGCCGTCAAGGAGAGATCGAACTTGCCCGGTATCGGACTGATCTGCCACTTGAATGCCGGCGCCACATTGCCGAAGCCCGAGGGGCCAGCGCCCCGGAAGGTCCCCACATAGTTCGGCAAATCGATCAGCAGCTCGAAGCACGGCACAATGCCGAGGCGCCAGCGGCTGTTGGTGCCGTCGAAGACGTCGGCGCCGTTGCGCCGACTTACATTTGCTCCATTCTCGTTTTGCAGGCTGCCGACCGGTACAACGACGCTGGAATTGGTGGTGTCCGGCCGGTCGGTGGCGATGGGCTCGCTAGGCTGCGTGCACTCCTCGGCAGCGACCGCCGCTGTGGTGCTCCAGGCGAGGGCAGTAATGATCGCCGGCAGCCATACTGATCTAGGGTATTCCATAGACTTTACCTGTCAGCTTACCTGGCCGCGTGCGATCCGAAAACCTCGTGAGACTCCATCTACTTGAGTCGGAATGCTATACGCTGTTTTACGGCATTACCACAACTTTGCCCGTCATGTGTGGATGAAGGCCGCAGAAATATTCGAAAGTGCCGGCTTTATCGAAGGTGAAGCTGAATTTGTCTTCTGTGTCCAGGGCTGCCGAGTGGAACTTACCCGCAGTTTCGACGATCGAATGCGGAATATCATCATCGTTTTCCCACACGACCCTGGTTCCGACCGGGACCGTGACGGCGGCGGGTTTGAAGGTGAAATTATCGATGGTCAAGCGCGTTTCACCGGGCGCGGCGAGTGCCGCATAGGCGAGGTAACACATCGCCGCGCCCGCCGCGAACGCGCAGCGGATGTCATTGGTCAGGGACATGTGAGAGAGGCCTTTTGGTTACATGGGACGGCTCTGACGCGGTCAGCGTCACCCGCTTCCTTCCTGGTGGATGTGAACGGCAGGACCCGGCTCAGGCGCGAGCCATAAGATCACGCCTTGACGAGTTCGCTGTCAGTGATGGCGAGTGGTTGGGTGCCCTGCTTGACCGCGACGCTGGTAATGCCAAGGACGGTGCGCAGCTTGTCGTCGGGCACCCGCATGGGCCCGGGCGATGGTGCCGTGCCGGGCGCCGGTTGCGGAAAGGCGGTGGAGCGCGCAGTGTGGAACGTCACCGCGCCTTCCACCTTCTGCATGATCTGGTGGATGTGGCCATTGAGCACTGTCACCGAGCCGAAACGCTTGACGAGACCAAGCGCCTGAGCGGCGTCATCGGTCCCCCAGCCCCAATTTTCCGCTACGGTCCACAGTGGGATGTGGGCAAACAACACGATGGGGGTCGAGTCCGATTTGCCTTTCAGATCGTCCACAAGCCACGCAAGCTGCTCGGCCCCGAGCGTACCCATGCCGCCCGACTTGAGGTTGGCCACGTTGACCAAACCGACGAAGTGGACGCCGTTCTGATCGAACGAGTACCAGCCGGTGCCTTTGGCCTGTACCCGCTTGCCGTAGCGCTCCATGTAGGCCTTGCCAAGATCCGCATCGATGACGTCATGCTCGCCCGGTACGTAGAAAGTATCGAGTCGTGCCTTGCCGATAGCCTGATCGGCGTTGTCGAATTCTTCAGGCTTGGACAGGTGCGTGATGTCGCCGGTATGAATCATGAAGGCCGGCTTTTGCGGCAACCCGCCGATCTTGGCGATGGCCTCGTCGAGTGTCGCCATCGGATTGGGGTTCGCCGGCGCCTTGAAGCCGATATGGCTGTCGGAAATCTGCAGGAACGTAAAGCCGCTTGCGACCTGCGCCTGGGCTTGCGAAATTCCAAGCAGCGACGACGACCGCGGCACGCCGCCTGTCATCGTCCACAGCACGCCGGTGCCGGCCCAGATCATGCATTCCAATGCACCGCGACGGTCGATGCCGTCTTTTTCGTTCTGTCCCATCTGGTCTCTCCTCCACGGCCGCTAATGGGCCGAATGCGAGGGAGACCCAGGGGAGGCAAGATTTATTCCCCGTCATCTGGTGGCTGCGATCACATCGTTGTGATTGCAGATGAAATTGCCGCTATGGCGGTCCTGGGCCCAGGTCAAACTCGGCCCGCCAACTCTGTCGGCCGCGACTTTCCAGCCATTCAAAGTCGCGGTGATGGCGCGGCAGCGCCGATGAACTGGACAAAAGTGGTGGGCGCTCGCTATCTCCAATTATATGCGCTTCGAGAGGCTACGGCCATCGCGACCGACTTAAACTGACCGCATACGGGTGAGCTTAGTAATTGAAATCGGATTTAATCTGATTTCAAACTGCACCAAAATCCAACATCAATACACAACAAAGAAACGCGATGTTCGTTGTGCGAAACGTCGGCCAGTGGTTATCGATTCCCGGCCCGTCGCGGAGCCTGTCATCGGGCCGGCCGAAGGCCGGATCCGTTGGCGGCGCGCCGGAATGACGCCGATGGATATGAAGCGTCAGAGTAACCGCACTCTAGGCGCTGATCCCCAACAGCCGCGCCGCGTTGCTGCCGAGGATCGCGATCTTCTCGTCGTCGGAGAGGGTCGTAGTGGCGAAGATGTGGTCGACCGGGTGTTGCTCCCATACGTACGGATGATCGCTGCCGAGCATCACCTGGCTGGCGCCGACCTGCGCCACGAGGTGGCGCAATGCTTCCGGGGTGAAGACCAGGGCATCAAAATGTAGCTGACGCAGGTACTCTGTCGGCTGCTTCTTCAGCCTGATGTCCGGATTGCAGGCCCCCGGCGGCGCCACGAAACAGGCGTGGTCGGAGCGCGCCGCATAGGAGCCCATATATCCGCCGCCGTGCGCCGCCAGAATCTTCAAGCCCGGGAAACGATCCAGGGTGCCTTCGAAGATCAGATGCTGGAGCGCGATCGTGGTGTCGAGCGGGTTGCCGATGGTGTTCGACAGCCAGCCGTTGCCCCGGAAGCGCTTGGCAAGCTCCGGCGTGCTCTGCGGATGAATGAACAGCACGGCGCCAAGCTCTTCGGCCTTCGCCCACACGGGGTAGAACTTGGGATTTGAAAAGTCTTCGCCCGCGACGCTGCCACCGATCTGGGCGCCCCGCAGCCCGAGCTTCTTCACAGCTTCCTCGAGTTGCTGTACAGCAAGATCGGGGAATTGTAGGGCGAGCGACGCAAAGGCCGCGAAGCGTTCCGGCTGCGACGCGCACAGCTCGGCGAGCTTCTCGTTCTGCATCTTGACGATGGCGGCGGCGGTGTCGCGGTCCTTGCGGTACCAGAACGGATTGATGGAGACCACCTCGACGTCGATCGCCATCGCGTCCATCTGCTTGAGGCGCTCGGCGACCACAATGGACAGGTTTTCCACGCCCCTGACCGGCGCGAGCACGTTGCGAGCGTCGTCGCCCATCAGATTGACGGCCTCGTGGAAGATGCAGTGCGCGTGCACGTCGATGGTCTTGACCCGCTTGCCATTGACCGTGACCGGCAATCGCCGCGCAGGCTCCTGCGCACGTGCGGCGTCCAGCATCCCGCAGCTGCAGAAGGCAATGCCCGCCGCGCCCGCTCCTTTGAGGAATTCTCTGCGTGTAGTCATGGTGTTTTGTCTCCTCTCGGAATGGTCGGCGATGCCGCGCAAACCCGCAGTCTTGCGATCGATTGTCGGCCCGTGGGCGCTATTGATCAAGCGGCGTTTGATCGCGGGACTTTGCGCCGAGCCTTCGGACTGAGCGCACCGCCGCACCTTGAAGACCCTGTTGGGACTGATAAGCTATTCGGCTCGCACAGTTAAACTTCACATCCGTAACTGCCTGTCGACCCCGTGCCGAATTCCCTCAGAACAGCGAATTTAACAGGGAATTTCGAATTTTTCGCCGATTCGGGGCCGCCTGGACGAGGGACATGGCACGGCATCTCCCGAGTGAGTGTGTTTGTGCGCTCCGATGCCGTGCGACGCGGCCGACCGCCTGGATTGCCGGACTGCACCTTGCGGAACCGGGTGTGCATGGGAGGCTTGCCGAAACCTCCGTCGTAGGGGACGGATTTCTTTGTGCAGGAGGTCACGGTGGTTCTCAGCTCTCGTGAGGTTGCGGGCAATGATTCGGTGGGGCTTTTCGTCGGGCAGGCGACGCTGGCGGAAGCCAATTCGACTTCGCTATTATAAGATAATTCCTGCCTATCGTCAATGAAATCGTCTCGTTTAGGTTGTATTCCTCCTAGGCGATCGAGACGTCGAGTAGCTCGCTTCAGCCAATCTGAAGGGATCGGAGCATCGTTAAATGTTATGAGTAGGGGCGACCCTTGTGGTCGCCCTATTGTGTGGTCGCCCTGTTGCCGGCAGACGCGGTGCGCAAACCGGGCGACCACAAGGGTCGCCCCTACAGCGGGCAACGTTGGAGGACCTTCAATCCCTTCAGAATGGCTGAGGCGAACGACTGGACTGCTTTGCGCGCCACTTGACTCGCAGGTATCCCTCGGCGCACTCCCACATGGGTTGTGGGAGCATGTTTCGCCATGGATTTGCCCAAGCCGATTATTTTCATCAGTTATAGCCACAAGGACGAACCCGAGCATCCTCGCGACGGCGAGATCCAATGGCTCAGCTTCGTGCGCACCTATTTGCAGCCGGCCGTCAAGCACGACATCATTCGTCTCTGGGTCGACCGTCACATGCCGGGCGGCGCCGATTGGGACCCAGAAATCGAGCGGAATCTTAGCGAATGCGACATTTTCGTTCTTCTCGTTTCGGCCAACTCGATGGCGTCCGATTACATTGTCGATAGAGAAATCGCGATCATCCGTGAGCGCCAGGCGAAGGGAGAAGAGGTCCATTTCTATCCGCTGTTGCTGACGCCCACTCCCGATGCCGGATTGGACAAGGTCAAAGACAAGAACCTTCGGCCGCGCGACGGTCAGCCATTCTCTGGCTATTCGCATCATGAGCGTCTCAAGCACATGACGGAGGCGGCAAACGAGATTGCGAAAATCGCAAAAGAGATTGCGGAGCGCAAAGCTGCAAAACAACCGATCAGTCCCGTTACTCCTTCTGTGCAGCCGGCCTACGTCCACATCACCGGCCTACCCGAGACCGCCTACGAGCGCCTCGTCGGCCGCGATACCGAGCTAAAGCGCCTCGATGAGGCCTGGGTCGATCGCAAGACCAACATCCTCTCGCTCGTCGCCGAAGGCGGCGCCGGTAAGTCAGCGCTGGTCAATGAATGGCTCAAGCGCATGCAGGCCGACAGCTATCGCGGCGCGGAGGCCGTGCTGGGCTGGTCGTTCTACAGCCAGGGCAGCAAGGAGCGCGCGACCTCGGCCGAACCGTTCCTCAACTGGGCGCTCGATAAGCTCGGCATCAAGCTCGACACCACGAGTGCCACCGCCAAGGCCGAGGCCATCGCGGAGGCTCTGGCGCGGCGTCGCGTGCTGCTCGTGCTCGACGGCGTTGAGCCGCTGCAACACGGCCTCGGCACGCACCAAGGCGAATTGAAGGACTTGGGGCTGCGCGCGTTGTTGCGGCGCTTTGCAGCTATGCCGCCGGCGCAAGCGCACGGGCTTGTGGTGCTCACCAGCCGGCTTGCCATTAAGGACATCGCGCGCTGGAAGGACGGTGCTGCCCCGGTTGTCGATGTGGAAAAGCTTTCGGATGATGCCGGCGCGGCGCTGTTGCGGGACAACGGCGTATGGGGGACCGATGCAGAATTGCGGGCAACCGCGCGGGCGTTCGGCGGCCATCCGCTGGCACTCGGTCTGCTCGCAAGCTTCCTCAAGGAGACGCAATTCGGCGACGTGCGCCGGCGCGATCGTATCCGTAAACTCCTCGACGATCCCGAAAACCCGCGCCACGACCATGCCAAGCGGGTTATGGAGTCCTACGAGCGAGAGTGGCTCTCCGGTCAGCCGGTGCCGCATGCCATCATGCACATGGTCGGCCTGTTCGACAGGCCGGCAAGCGGCGATTGCCTCGCCGCGTTGCGCAAGCCGCCGGCGATCCCTGGGCTCACCGACGCGATCGTCGATCTTGATGAAACCGAATGGCGGCGGGGGGTCGCGCGCCTGCGGGACGTGCGGTTGATGGCGCCTGTGGACCCCGCAACGCCCGATGCGCTCGACGCCCATCCGCTGGTGCGTGAGTGGTTTGGTCAGCGGCTGGAGAAAACGAACCTGGAGGCTTGGCGTGCAGCCCACGGCCTGCTCTATGAGCACCTGCGCGACACGACGCACGAAGGCGACCAGCCTACACTTGAAGACCTCGCACCATTGTATCAGGCCATTCCCCACGGCTGCCGCGCGGGGCGTCATCAGGAGGTGCGGGACGAGATCTATGTAACGCGTATCTATCGATGGCGTGAAGATGGAAAGATCGAGTTCTATGCATTGCGCAAGCTGGGGGCCGTTGGCAGCAACCTAGCAGCACTCACTTGGTTCTTCGAGAAGCCCTACGATATGCCGATCGCGGCGTTGACATCAGCGACCCAAGCATGGGTGCTCGGCGAAGCCGCCTTCGCCCTAAACGCGCTGGGGCGATTTGCTGAGGCGCTGCCGGTACAACGAGCAGGGTTGGAGATGAACAAAAAGGACAGTCGATGGCGCAACGCCGCTATTGGGGCCTCCAATCTGAGCCAAACGGAACTGCTCATCGGCCACGTCCCCGCTGCTGCAGCGACCGCGGCAGAATCAGTCATGCACGCGGACAAGAGCGGCGACGAATTCCAGAAGATAATTAACCTGACGACCCAAGCTGACGCGCTATCCTGTGCAGGCAAAGTAAAGGAAGCGGAGCACCTATTCGCTGAGGCTGAGGATCGGCAAAAGGCAGTGCAACCCAAATACCCGCTACTTTATTCGGCGCCAGGCTATAACTATTGCTGCCTCTTGCTCGCCAGAAGTGAATGGACCGCAGCGCGTGAACGGGCGTTGGTGACGATACAGTGGACCCACTCGCTCCTCAGCGTCGCTCTCGACACACTAACCCTTGGCCGTGCCCACCTCGGAATTGCAATCAAGAATGTCGTGCCAAATCTGCTGTCTGCCGTCGCGCGCGAGAACGCCGGTCTCGCTCGCGATTGGCTCAATAAAGCGGTCGATCGTTTTAGGGCCGCCGGTACACTGGAGTATGTCGCAAGTGCCCTTCGCGCCCGCGCCGCCTTCCACCGCAGCCTCGGCAAGTGGGAGGGCGCCGCACACGATCTCGATGAGGCCGACGACATCACCGAGCCGGGGGTAATGCGGCTTCACCTCTGCAGTATCGCGTTCGAACGCGCGCGGCTCGCATTCGCGCGCATCGAAGCATTCGCACCTCTCAACGGGCTCATCGACGACAGTCCGCCGAAGCCCGAGCCGCCCGGCGCCGACGAGCGCGCGAAGCTCGCGGAGGAGGCGCGGGTGAACCTCGCCACGGCACGCGAACTGATCGAAAGCTGCGGCTACCACCGGCGCGACGAGGAGCTTGCCGAACTCGAAGCCGTGCGCGACGGCCACCGCTGCTTCGCCGACCTGCCGCCGCGGGTGTGAGCCACGCTCCTAAAGGAGAGGAGCATCGCATGGGCCCCACCCCTTCGCTGAAGGGGGAGGGTCATTGGCGCTAACTTACGCTGTGCTGTGCCGCTGCGACTCCCTCCCCCCTTGTGGGGGAGGGTTGGGGTGGGGGGGCGTGCCAGGGGGCACAGCCTTGCTCCGCTCCTCGACCCCCACCCCCGACCCCTCCCCACAAGGGGGAGGGGAGCAGTTCGAGGCGCCGTCGCAGCGTAAGTTAGCGGCAATGAGGGAAGGGGCGGACGCCCGGAGCATCCCGTTCGCATTACGCTGCCGCGGGGCGCAAGCCGCGTGGCCTTGCGCCGCTTGGCGGTTTCGTCCAAAAATCAATAAAAATTGGGAAACCCAAGGAGATATCCGCGATGCCCCTGATCCGGCGCGGCCTTGCCGCCATCCTGTCCACCATCGCTTGCGCCGCCACGTTTCCGGCCGCCGCCCAGAGCGTCGAAAACTTCTACGAGAGCCACGAGGTGACCCTCCTGATCGGGCATCCGCCGGGCGGCTCCTATGATCTCTACGCGCAACTCGCCGCCGCCCATATTGGCAAATTCATTCCCGGCAATCCGACCGTGATCGTGCAGAGTATGCCGGGCGGGGCTGGCTCCAAGGCGGCTTCGTACTTTTACGCCAGGGCCCCCAAGGACGGCTCGATGATCGCGCTGTTTCCCGAGACCATTGCGTATGTGCAGCTGATGGATCCGGCGCAGGGGCGCTGGGACGTCACCAAGATGAGCTACGTCGGCTCGTTCGCGCCGGTGAATACCGCCTTCATGATCCACAAGGGCTCCAAGATCACCTCCACCGAGGACCTGTTCAAGGACAAGGTCAACGTGGGCTGCAGCGGACGGGCATCGCAGAGCTTTCAATATCCGGCGACCCTCAAGGTGATCGCCAAGATGCCGCTCAACATTATCTGCGGCTACGACGGCTCCTCGGCCTACACGCTGGCGCTGCTGCGCGGGGAGGTTGATCTCGTTTCGAAGGCGTGGAACTCGTGGCGTGCCGAGGACAAGGACAACATCGACAACGGCACATTCATCCCGCTGCTGCAGGCCGGGCTCAAGCGTACGCCCGAACTGCCCAATGTCCCGCTGATGCAGGAGATCGTCACCGACCCCACCGCCAAGACCGCGATCGAATTCGTCTCGGCCGGCGCCGCCATCGGCCGTGCGCTGCTGGCGCCCCAGAACATTCCGGCCGACCGGCTGGCGGCGCTGCGCGCCGCGTTCGACAAGGTGGTGGTCGATAAGGATTTCCTTGCCGAAGCGCAAAAGCGCAGCATCTACATCGAGCCGACGCCCGGCGCTGAGGTGCAGAAGTACAGCGACGCCATTATCAAGACACCGAAGAATATCGTCGATCTTGTCGCGAAAGCATTCGACGCATCGTGAATGCGCGTTGATGCCGCAACGAATGAATTGTCATGCCTCGCTTCAAGCCAGGGCTATCCCATTTGGCACGGCGCTTCTGCTCCCTCTCCCCGCTTGCGGGGAGAGGGTCGGGGTGAGGGGGCCTTTCCACAAGCTCAGACTCGCGGAGCGGCCCCCTCACCCGGAATGAGCGCGAAGAACGCGCTCATTCCGACCTCTCCCCGCAGGCGGGGAGAGGTGAAGGCCGCCAAATGCGCGTGCCCTGCGCCTCAAGCCGAGTCCTGAAGGACCAAACATGAACGAAATCGCGGACGCACAAGCACGTAAAAGCGAAGTCACCCCCAAAGCACCTTGCGCAGAAAAACGCTGGCAATCCGACGTCATTGTCGATCTGATCAAGCAGTTCGGGTTGCCGTATATCGCGCTCAATCCGGGCGCGAGCTATCGCGGTCTGCACGATTCGCTGGTCAATTACGGTGGCAACGATCCGCCCATGCTGCTGTGCCAGCATGAGAAGATCGCCGTGCAGATCGCTCACGGCTACGCCAAGGCGACCGGCAGGCCGATGGTGGCGATCGTGCATGACGTGGTCGGACTTCTCCACGCCACCATGGGCATTTACTACGCCTATGTGGATCGGGCGCCGGTGTTCGTGATAGGGGCGACCGGTCCGATGGACGAGAGCCGGCGTCGGCCATTCATCGACTGGATTCACACCGCCAACGTGCAGGGCGAGCAGGTCCGCCATTATGTCAAATGGGACTACCAGCCCGGCAGCATCGAGGGCGTACCGGATTCCTTCGCGCGCGCCTACGGAGCGATGATGACCGAGCCGCAAGGCCCGGTCTACATGTGCTACGACGCCTGGCTGCAGGAGCAGCCGCTTGCTGCGCCGGTTCGGATGCCGTCGCGGGCCGAGGCGACGGTGCCGGCGCCGATGGCGGCGGACACGGAAGCGCTCGCCAAAATCGCGGATCGGTTGTTGGCGGCGAAATTTCCGGTGCTGCTTGCCGAATATGTTGGCCGCCACGCGCAGGGTTTTCATCATCTGGTGGCGCTTGCCGAAACCGTCGGGGCCGCCGTCTATGACGTCAACGGACGGCTCAATTTCCCGAACCGCCACCCGCTCAGTCTGAGCATGGACAAGAGCGTGTTCCGGGATGCCGATCTCATTCTCTCGCTCGACACGCGCGACTGGGAAAAGCCGACCCACATCATCGACCGCACCAAGCGGGCGACGCAGCCGCTCTATCCGGCTACGTGCGAGATGATCGAACTCGGCTTCGGCGATATCGGGCTGTCCAAGTGGTCGATGGATTTCACCCGCATGCCCGATTGCAGCCTGCGGGTGCTCGGCGATACCGTCACGGCAATCCCCGAGTTGACCAGGCTTTGCAAGGACCGGATCGGCCGGGAGGCCCGGCTCGCCGCGCGCATTGCCGACCGCACTGCGGAGATCAGCCTCCGCCACGACGCCCTGTTCGCCAAATGGGCGAAGCAGGCGCGGGAAGGCTGGGACCTGAGCCCGATTTCACTGCCGCGTTTGGCGCACGAATTGTGGGACGTCATCAAGGCCGAGGATTGGGTGCTCACCGCCTGCACGTTGCAGGATTGGGTGCTCAAGCTGTGGGACTTCGACAGGCCCTACCGCCATGCTGGCCGCGCGCTCGGCACCGGCACCCAGATCGGGGTCTCGCTCGGTGTGGCGCTGGCGCACCGCGGCACCGGCCGCCTCGTGGTCGACATCCAGCCCGACGGCGACCTGATGTTCGACGCCGGCGCCCTGTGGACGGCGGCAAAGAACAACATCCCGTTCCTGATCGTGATGTACAACAACCGTGCCTATTACAACGACTGGGAGCACCAGATCCACATTGCCGAGCACCGCAGCACGCCGGTCGAGCGCGCCCATATCGGCCAGGACATCGCCGGGCCGGAGCCGGATTTTGCCAAACTCGCGCAGTCATGCGGCTGGTACGCCGAAGGTCCGATTGTCGAGCCCAAGGACATTGCAGGCACTCTCCAGCGTGCAGTCGCGAAAGTGAAGGCCGGCCAGCCGGCCTTGGTCGATACGGTGCTGCAGATGAGATAGCGCTGTTACGGCGAAGCAGTGAACCTCAGCGCTGAGCCATCTTCACCTCGGGCTCGCCTCCTCGAACTCGCTGATCACAAGGCCGGACATCGGTTCGATCCAGGTCAGATGGCTCACAACCGACTTTACGCCCGGAATATTCTCGGCGCAGACCTTGAGGGCCTTGCCCTGGGCCTCCTCGGTGATGGTACCCCACAATTCGACTACGCCGTCCTTGACCACCACATCGATCAGCGCTGCCGGCGCCCAGGTCTGCCGCTCGAATTCGGCCAGCAATTGCTGGCGGATTGCCAGATCAGTGTTGGCGGGCGGCGACGCGGTCGTGGCGAGGCTCGCGAGCGCATGCAGCATGTTGGCCCGGCTGACGATGCCGACCACCTGGCTGCCGCGCACCACCGGCAGACGCTTGATGCGCCGGCGTTCCATGATTCGCACCACCTCATCGAGGGCGGCATCCTCGGTAACTGTAACAGGCTCACGCGTCATCACGTCTTCGACCTTGCGCGCATGGGCCTGCACATATTCGTCGGCCATACGGCGTGGGCCCATCAGGAATTCGAGCCATCGCGGCCGCTTGCGCTCGGTGCCGGTTTCGGCCCGGCGCAGGAAGTCACCTTCCGTCACAATGCCGACCAGCGTACCGTGCCGATCGATGACCGGAAGGCCGCTGATATGTTTCTGCAGCATCAGCCGAACCGCCTCCAGAACATTGGCGTCAGGCGCGATTGAAACCACGTGGGTGGACATGACGTCGCGGACTTTCATGGGGGCACCTCTGGATCTGGCCAAAAACTAGCCCCGAGCCGGAGCTGGGCCTTTGAGGAAGATCAAACATGGCAAGCGGAATTGATGCGCCGCACAAGGCCGCATCAGATTGAAAACCATCGACCATAGTCTGCCGGCGGAAGCTAATTTGACACGCAAAATGCGCCGGCATAGCAATCGGTGCGCTGCAAATTGGCTTGCAATGAGTGCCCATGGTCGATGAAGTGAATGCCCGGTCCGGCTTTGTGGCGAGGCTTCCCGACCGCATGCGGTCGCACGTCCGCCCCGTCAGCCGGTACGTCGAGATTGCTTTGCCGGCGACCAGTGTCCTCATCGGCATGGCCCTCATCGCCGGCCCCTTCCTTGCCACCGTCATTCGCAGTGCTCTGTATTGGGATGCAAGCGGTCCGGCGCTGTCGCGGCAAAATTTCACCGGCTTGTTCGCTGATCCGCGTTTTTATCAGGCGGCCGGCAACACCATCATATGCGGGATCGGCGCGACGCTCGTCAGTTGCATGCTCGGGTTTGGTCTTGCATGGGTGGTGTCACGCACCGACATGCCGGGCCGACGCTGGTTCGAGGTCTTCAACCTCGTGCCGTTCTTCCTGTCGCCCTATGTGGGGGCCATTTCATGGGTCTATCTTGCGGCGCCTCACAGCGGAATAGTGAGCAGGCTGCTGGCCGATACGTTCGGCTTACCGCCCGACCTCATTCCGATCTACGGCATCGGCGGCGCGACCTGGGTGTTGTCCCTTTTCTACACGCCTTACGTCTATCTGTTCGTCATCGCGCCGATGCGGCAGATGGACCCGGCGCTGGAAGATGCCGCGCGGGTGCACGGGGCCGGCTTCTGGACCACGTTGCGCCTCATCACCATTCCGCTGCTGTTCCCGGCGCTGTTCTCGGCAGCCCTGATCGTGTTCGTCACCAGCGCCGGATTGTTCGACGTGCCGCTCGCGCTCGCGTCCCCACGTGGCATCCGCACCATGCCGACCGAGATCTTTCAGCTCGTGCAATACCCCTCCGATCTGGGCCGCGCGGCCGCGTTCGGGGTCGTGGTGATGACGGTGACGATCCTGTTCACGGTGCTGCAGCGCCGCTATATCGACCGCAGGCGGTTCGAAACCGTGACCGGCAAGGGCTATCGGCCGCGCATCATTGCGTTGCGTCCGGGCGCCCGCATCGCCGCGCTGGCGCTCGAAACGGCGTACATCGGCTGCGCCGTGGTGCTGCCGGTGGTCGCGCTGTTAATGGTATCGCTGTCGTCGATCTGGACCGGCCGGCTTTCATACGCCACCCTCACGCTGCGCAATTTTGAATACGTCATATTCAACTACTCGCTCACCCAGCAGGC
>DATGCX010000200.1:0-3529 GCA_035311445.1 Xanthobacteraceae bacterium
TGGCAACCTTCGTAAAGCAAGATTCTACTGTGTGCTTTGTACTGAAGAAACCACAGAGCTGAAACTGGCGGCGGAGTAGCTGCCGCAGTTGGCTGTTCAGGAGGGGATGGTATCTCCCGACATGAGAAAAAGCTCGGCCTCTTGATCGCCGGGAGAGGCCGTGAGCTTTTTGCGATTCACGGGCCTCGGGCTGATTGGACCTTCATTCCAAAAGGCGATATGCCCCGTTGGACCTGCGTAATACTGGAAGTTCTGGATCGCGTGGGCCGCATGTGGCGGCTGGGCGCATGTCCCGGGGGTCTCATTCTTACCGCCACCAGAGACGTCTGACGACGCTTTCGATCTCGCACTGGTGCACATTCGCAATGGCTGACGCGCGGTCGGCCGTTCGGCAGAAAAAGATGTTGCGGGGAGGCGTTGAACGCAGCACTCGTTAAATTAGAGTCCGTCGAGGACGGGACCTGTCATGCCGCCCGGCCTCGACATACTGCACGAGCTCGGTAACCGGGCGCTGTCAGGCTCCAAAAAACCTCGCCGACGTCGCACGCTCCAGACGTTTGACCATAGAGAGCCTCTACTGCCTCTTTGCGATGCCTCAGCGACTGGCAGCACGGTGCGGTGTCAGCACGAGCAGGACATAGTCGACCCACCCTCGATTATAAAACTTTTCCAGGAGCATCCCTCCGATATACCCCTGGTGGACAGCGTCGAGGTGATACGCATGCAAGAGGCGGTCGCACTCCTCATCCGACCGGGTATGCACGTGGTAGCGCTCACTCAGAAGCACCCAGGCGAGCACGGAGAGGCCTGCCGCGTGCAACATGGCTTCTAGAGGCGCCTGCTGCAACAGCAAGGAAAAGTGCAAGGATCGCATGAACTGTTGTATCTCAGGATTTGTCGGGGACACCTCGGGTCGAAACAGTTCATCGATGATCACGACCACGCCTCCTGGCCGTAGGTGACTGGCCCAATGGTGAAGCGTTGCCGCCACGTTGGCGGAGTGGCCCAGCGATTCAATGGCGACAATCGCATCATACTGTCGCTGGAGGCGGTCATAACTCTGCAACAACGCCCGTGATTTCGACTGATGCAGGCGCGCCAATGCCTGCCGAGCAACGGCTCGTTGCACATCGCTCAGCGTATAGCCATCGACTGAGAGTGTCGGGGCTTGACGCGCCACGAAGACGGCAAAGCCCCCATAGCCACAGCCGGCATCGGCGACGAGCCGGGCCCCCGCCTGGTCCACCCACCGGTACGCTTCGCGGAATTGGATGAGAGGATCCTGATCCAGATGCTTGTGCACGGTCAAATGGTGCAGATGGTCCCCTAAATCATACGCATTATCGAGCTGCGTATGGACACGATACATCTGATTGTAAAACTCGCGCAGGAGATGCTCGGTAGACATCTGACACCCTAAGGTTTTCCGTCGTGTTCCTCCGCCATGGGCGCGGTCATGCGTCCCAGGACGTCCAACTGATGGGCGATGTACACGAGTGCACCCTGCTCGATCTGGGCGTGACGCTGCGCCACCCAGGCGCCTAAGCGCTCTGCGTCAAGGTGGGGATGCCCGGTGAGCACCAGGTCGATTGTGTGGATGATGTCATGCAGGAAATAGGCCTCATCTGCGGGGTAGCCGTTGGCGCCGGCGAAAACCACCCAATCGGAGCCGCCGGCCGCGAGCACATCCACCGCAGCCGTCCGGAGGTGGGCAAACAGACGGCGCCCGGCACGACTGTCTCCGGACGGCTTGCCGTCCAGCACACGTTGGTCGATCGCCTGATGGTAGCTGGCCTCAATGGCCCTATCGAACTCCGGATCGCACTCCGGCTGGAAGGCCGTATTGCCGTCAAAGGTAGTGGGGAAATACAGCAATCCGCCTGGGCGCACCAGGGTACAGAGGCCTGGCAACGTCGTGGGCATATCGATCAAGTCGAGAAACGCCTGCCCAATCAGCAAGTCCCAGGCCCGTTGGCCGTGCTCGCGGACCGTGAAACGCGCCACGTCGATCGCTTCAGTTTCTATCGTGATATGCTGCCCTGCCCGCCGCAGTTGCAGCTGTCGCTGGCGGTTCTCGTCTACCTGAAAACCCCGCTCGTCAGCCCACTGGAGGAGGCGGCGGTGGGCTTCGGCTATCAACGTGGGCGCCATGTCAATGGCCGTGTAAGTCGCATGGGTGAGCACATCGGCAGCCACGAGCCGCTCCACCATGCTGCCGATGCCCGCTCCGACCTCGAGGATGCGCAGGGGTTGCTGCGGGGTCGCTCGTGGCAGAGCCGCTACCAGGTGCTGCCAGACCTGCCAATTCAGCGCCCGGTCGTCTACGCTCTTCTTGGCCGCGAGGTAACGCAATAGGCTATAGGTGATGGGAATGGACAATGCGCATGCACCTTAGTTCTTCGCGTTCGATGTTATACCGGTTTTTTATCCTCTACGGCTCGCTCTATGCGGGGTTCGGCGTCCAGTCGCCTTACCTGCCAATCCTGCTCGACAATCACCACTTGCGTCCGGAGACGATCGGGCTGGCGCTGGCCGCTGGTATGGCGATGCGGTTGATGGCCGCTCAAGCAGTAGCCCGGCTGGCGGATCGTTTGGATGCGCCTAAAGTCATCCTGGCGCTTTGCACGACCGCGGCCGCGTTGATCGGACTGGGATATTTGCCGGCGCAAGCCGCATGGTTGCTGATCGCGGTTGGCGTATTGCACTCAGCGGCACTGGCACCGCTCCCGCCACTCAGCGACACGCTCGCCCTCGGTGCCGCGGCTCCCGCCGGGTCCGGCGGCGCGGTCATCCACTACGGTTGGCTCCGCGGGTGCGGCTCAGCCGCCTTTGCGCTGGGCTTGGTGCTGTCCGGCCAGGTCATCGGACATTTCGGGATCGTCGTAATCGTCTGGCTAAACACGGCGCTGCTTGCTGCCGCGGCACCCATGGCACTTGGCGTTCCACAACTATTGGCGACAGGTCGCCAGGCCAGGCCGAGCCAGGCTCGCCGGGTCGGAGTGTTGTTGCGACTGCCGCTCTATCGCAAGATGGTTTTGCTCGCAATGTTGATTCTTGGGAGTCATGCGATGCACGACTCCTTTGCGATGATCCGTTGGAGTAGAGCAGGAATCAGCCCGGGCACGTCTGGCATCTTGTGGTCGCTTTCGGTCGCTGCCGAGGTCGTCGTCTTTGTCGTTATCGGCCGCCCCTTGCTCGACCGCATCGGCCCGGCAGGCGCCGCGATGCTCTCCGCCGGCGCCGGTGTTTTGCGATGGGCAGTGATGGCCGAGACCGCGTGGCTTCCAGCGGTGGCGGCGATCGAGCCCTTGCACGGCCTAACGTTCGCGCTCTTGCATCTGACGTGCATGCGACTGTTGGCACAATGCGTTCCAAGGCACCTTGAGGCGACGGCACTGACCATCTACGGTACCGTCGGCATCGGTATTGCAACCGCTCTTCTTACGCTTGCCTGCGGGCCAATTTTCGAGCGCTTCGGGGCGCACGGGTTTTGGGCAATGGCGGCCCTCTGTGCGGCGGCGTTGCCGCT
>DATGCX010000201.1:0-2472 GCA_035311445.1 Xanthobacteraceae bacterium
CAATCGGCGCCGTGTCGGCCTGACGCACGAAATTACCGACCTTTACGGCGGCCTGGCTGATTCTTCCGCTGATCGGCGCCCTGATGCTGCAATAGCTCAGTTGGACCTTCAGATTTTCCAGTGCTGCGAGGTCTGCCTGAACCGCGGCGCGGAACGACTCGGCCTGTGTTTTGGAGTTCTCGACGTTGAGTTGAGGCCCGGCACCCTTGGCAAGCAATTCCGAATTGCGGCGCAGATCGCGCTCCGCACCTGCCAACTGCGCGTTGTCGCGGGCAAGATTGCCCTCGGCCTGGGCAATTTGCGCTTCAATGGCGCGGCTGTCGAGAGTGACGAGCAGGTCACCCCGATTCACAAAGGCGCCATCCGAAAAGTGAATGCCGACAATCTCGCTGTCGATACGAGGCTTGACCGCCACACTCGCGATCGTGGTGACATTGCCGAGTGAATCCAGGGTGACCGGCGTTTTCTTCTTGACCGCCTGGCCGACCTCCACCGCGACCGTGCGCTGCCCGGACCGTGCCTCCGGCGACTGCGCGACCGCCTTGTCGCCGGTGAACCATCCGAGGGGCGGAAACCACTTGGCCAGTTCCTCAGTATTGCCGAGCCGCCCGGAAGCCGCTGCCCAACCCGCCGCCGCCACCACCGCCAGTCCGAATAGGCCCTTGCTCCTGGTCATCTCCGCGTCCTGCCCGTGGCATGTCACCGCCGCCACGGCTTCCGTGGCTAGCGTTCATTTCGCCGAAGGACCTTGGCGCTCGGTCTGCCCTGCTGTTTCGAGCCCCTTAAATTGTACCGCCGGCAACGATTTTTGCTATCTCAGCCATTTATTCTGCCTTGTTTTGCGGCCGGCCGAAATAGCTGTGAGGCATAAAATTATGGATATACTGACTGTCGCCGTCTCGCTGTTAAGCTCGGTTCAGGTTTGTTAGCGCAGGGTTGCGCGGCCAACGCGAAGCAGCGGTACCCTGACACAGCGAATGATTTGACTCGGCCCGACCGGAAAGAATGCAGATGCGAATAGCGACGTGGAACGTCAATTCGATCAAGCAGCGGCTCGAGGGTGTCCTTACCTGGCTTCAGGAACGAGAGCCGGACGTTGCCTGCCTGCAGGAAACCAAGTGCACCGACGACGCCTTCCCACGCGACGCCATCGAGGCACTGGGATACAACGTCGCGGTGCATGGTCAGAGGACATTCAACGGAGTGGCAGTACTTTCCAAGTTGCGCTTCGACGAGATCATCGTGCGGTTGCCTGGAGACGACGAGGACGACCACGCGCGTTTTCTCGAAGTGGTAGTGTCGTCAGGCTCCCGAGCGGCGCGTATCGCGTCGATCTACCTGCCAAACGGCAATCCGCCCGAGACGGACAAGTATCACTATAAGCTGAGATGGATGGATCGGTTGCTACATTACGTCGATGCTCGACTGCGCCTTGAGGAGCCGCTGGTGCTGGCCGGAGACTACAACGTTATCCCGGCACCGGCGGACGCGCACGATCCGGCTGCCTGGGCAGGCGATGCATTGTTCCTACCACAGACACGGGCGAAATTTGCCGCTCTTCTCCACCTCGGCCTCATCGAGGCCGTGCGGGCAACCACGGACGCTGCGGGAATCTATACATTTTGGGACTACCAAGCCGGGGCGTGGCAGAAGAATGCGGGTATCCGCATCGACCATCTGCTGCTGTCGCCCCAGGCCGCAGACTGCCTGACCGCGGTCGGCATCGACAAGCACGTGCGCGGCTGGGAAAAACCATCCGACCACGTGCCGGCGTGGATCGAACTTGAATTGTGATCAGGACAAGCTACGGCGTCCGCTGCTGCCCACTGTGGGACTGTATCCAGCGCTCCAAATAGAGCAACGCTACGCCTTGCTCATCTTTCGTCGCCTGCTTCCAGGCGGCCGTGTATTGATCCGTAATCCAGGTCTCCTGCGGCGCAGCCGCATCCCGTGCGAGAATCAACCACATTAAGCCGCGCGCGCCGTCACGAGGCACGTTTTGGCCCCTGAACAACAGGGCACCGAACACGGCCTGAGCCTGATATTGGCCCTTGCCTGCGGCGAGCGACAACCAGCGCATGGCCTGCTTCGTATCCTTGCTAACACCCTGGCCGTCGAGATACATCCGGCCGAGATGGTACTGAGCGTCGAGATCGGCAAAGTAGCTTGCCGCATAGTTAAACACTTCATAGGCACGGATTGCATCGGGCTTGATGTAATTGGCGATGCCCTTGAGGTAGTAGTCGCCGATTTCGACGAAGGCCTTGGCGACGAACACCGCCGGATTGGTACCTGGCGCCTCATCGGCATGGGCAGCGGCGAGCTCGCGAAAATATTCGAACGCACGCTGATCATTCTGCCTGACGCCGTCACCGTCGGCATACATGCGGCCGAGTTTCCAAAGCGCCATAATCTCGCCGTTTCGGGCCGCGTATTCGAGCGCGTCCAATCCGGCCTTGGTGTCTCCGGCTT
>DATGCX010000202.1:0-37426 GCA_035311445.1 Xanthobacteraceae bacterium
CGCTCCGAGCGCGTTCAAAGAACATACTCAGAATCGTACTCAAGTTTTTGTGTACTGTCACAGGCCACCATGGTGGACGGTGGTGGGGCGAGTGGCCAGCAAGTGTTTGATTTTAGCACAGAATGGCGAACCAAGAACAACGATGGAACGCCTTCATGGTGCCCCTGGCCGGACTCGAACCAGCACGATGTTTCCACCACCTGATTTTGAGTCAGGCGCGTCTACCAATTCCGCCACAGGGGCACGGGCCGCGGATAATACTGGCGGGACCGGCCGGGTCAACGCAGAAATGCCGCTTTCTCGGGTCGACAGCTTGACGGCGAGTCGCTATGCGGAGCGGGAGGAGCGCGAACAGCGGAGCGCGAATGCCGGACCACTGGCCCGGAAATAGTGGGACCGGCCAGGTAACGCGTTTCCGACGAAGGCACTTTAGGCACGTTGGTGGGGTCAATCGCCCATTGGCACGG
This sequence comes from Xanthobacteraceae bacterium, assembly GCA_035311445.1. Classification (GTDB taxonomy): domain Bacteria; phylum Pseudomonadota; class Alphaproteobacteria; order Rhizobiales; family Xanthobacteraceae; genus JAJPKK01. The sequence continues at coordinate 468 of DATGCX010000202.1, forward strand.
AAGGGAGCCACAACCATGCACGGGATGCAGGCACTGACGCGGAAACGCCCGGCCGTGGTGGCAGCGGTCCTGGTGGCCGGTGGCGGAGCCGCAACCATCCTCGGAGCCTATTTCTTTGAATACGTGCTAGGACTGCAGCCCTGCCCGCTCTGCCTCGACCAGCGCATTGCGTATTACGTGTCGATTCCGCTCGCGATCGTAATTGCGGTTGCGGCCGGCCGGGAGGCGCCACGCACAGTCGTTGCTGCGGGACTCGGCGTCATCGCGCTGGCCATGCTGTTCAATTCAGGATTGGCGCTGTTCCATGCGGGCGTCGAATGGAAATGGTGGCCGGGCCCGCAGGAATGCTCCGGGCCGTTGAGCGATCTCACCACCGGCGGCGACCTGCTGTCCTCCCTCACCAATCTTACGATCGTGCGCTGCGATGAGGCCGCGTGGCGCTTTCTTGGCCTCTCGCTCGCCGGATACAACGTGCTGATTTCACTTGCGATCGCCGCTGTCGCGGCGTGGGGCGCAGCCGCCGCTGGGCGAGCGGTGAAGTGAGCGTCAGTGCAGGCCGGATACCGGTTGGTTTGAGCATCTGCCTTTCCTCTCGAGTCGTGGCCGGGCTTGTCCCCGCCACCTCGATTATCGATGCTCCGTGCTCAAATTCGGGGTCGACAAGCCCGGCGACGACACGGCAAGGCGGGTCTAACCAAACGATCAGGTCTAAACCTTCACCGACGCCATAATGCCCGACGGGAAAATTTCCTCCGGCTTGGCGTGCCGGTGGGCGATGCCCTGCTCGAACGTATATTGCAGGAATAGTTCCAGCGTCGGCCGGTTCTCCTCGATCCCGAACGGAAACGGATCGCCGCCGAACAGGTCGCGCATCTTGCGCGCATAGGTCGGCAACCAGGGCAACGGATAGCGCGATACCGCCGGATCGAGCAGCCGCTCGACGCTGCGCCGCTTCGATTCGCTGAAGGCATTGTAGAGGTTGCGGGCGGCCCACGGATGGGCGTCGAGGATTTCCCGTTTCATCGCAATGACGTGCATGATCGGGAACACCCTGGACCTGGCAAAGTGCTGTTCCTCCAACTCCTGGAAATTTGGGAACAGGCGCACCACGTCCGGGTGGCCAGCCAGGAATGAGTTCGGCGGGCGGGCGATGAGGGCGCAGTCGATCTCGCCAGACGCGATCATCTCGCTCAGCGATCTGTCGGCGACGCGCGTGAGCTTCACGCCCGGCGGCAGGCTCAGTTCCACCTTCTCGATGCGGCCGGCCTCGTTGGCGCCGGCCTGGTACCAATGCACGTCGTGCAGCTTGACGCCGGCTTCGTGGTGCAGCCAGCCGCGCATGTAGACCGCCGCCGTGTGCGCCCATTCGGGCGAGCCGATCGACTTGCCTTTGAGGTCGGCCGCGGTCTTGATGCCGCTTTTGCGGTTCACATAGAACGAGCCGAACCGGAACAGGCGCGAGGCGAACACCGGCAGGCCGATGATGTCTGGATCGGCGCGCGTCACCTGGGCGGTGAATTTGGCGAAGGACAGTTCCGTTACATCCCATTCGCGGTTGAACGTGAAGCGCGAAAAAATCTCGTGGTGCCCGAGCGTGAGCCAGCGGTGCTCGATCCCCTCGGCCTGCACGACGCCGGTGCGAAAGTCGCGGAAATGATCGTAGTCGGTGGTGGCGATAGTGAGTTTGATCTTGTTCATTGAGTTCGGAGGTCAACTTCAGAGAGGGATGGCATCAATATCAGGATATTGGTCGCAGCGCAGTCTAGTCCGACATCCGACTTCTGGCCGGCCTCCGACAGCATGGTTCTACTCATGACGCAGTATTCCGAGAAATTTCTCCGGCGCAATGATGGAAATTCCCTCGTGCTCTTCGAGTGTGAGCAAGTCTTTGTCGCGTGTCACGAGATAGTCTGCGCCGGCTGCCATGGCGCACCCAATGATCTTGTCGTCATCGGGATCGCGCGCGACTTTAACGATCGGCACATTGCCGACGACGGTGCCGATGAGAGCCAAGTCCTGGCAGAACGCAATAATGTCAGCGTCGGCATAGGCATATCGTTGGCGAAGCCGGGGGTAGTGCAGCGTCTCCACGGTCTCTTCGAGGATATCATCCGAAACATAGAGTTCAAACGTTCCCTGGTGGGCGAGGCGGAGGAGTTCATACGATACCCCGCCGGAATTCGGGTTGAGCAAAGCGCTTACAAGCACAGTCGTGTCCAGCACAGCCTTAACCATGCTTCTTCTTCACGCGGCGAATCTCTTTCACAGCCCCGGCGATCTCTTCCTCTACCTCCCGATCACTCTTCCTCGGGTCGGGTTTGAGATCGCGCACGCGCGATTTCACATCGGCGATTCTCTGCCAGGCACGATCTCGCTCGACCATCGCGACAGGTTTCAAGAGCACGCCGCCTTTGACGATCTGGGCTTCAAGATAGTCGCCTTCTTGAACATTCAATGCGCGCCGCAGCTCAGCAGGAAGGGTGAGCTGCGCCAGTCGGCGAACCCGCATCAATGTCATTTTTCCGCTCTCCGGTCGGTCGGTATACTACGAAATTACGAATTTCGTATCCAGCATACGCGCCTGCCGCAACGTGTCAATTCTTCGTGCTCTCAATAACCTCGTTGCCAGCTCGATCAGTCTGCTCCCCACGGCTTGTGGGCATGATCGACCGGCCGGTCCTCGACCAGGTGCCCACAGCCGCATTTGTGGGCCCAATAGCGCCAGGCACGCCGCGTTTCCAGCGAATAGGGCTTGTAGCCGGCGTTGCGCGTCGCAATCTCACCCGCATGGAGAGCCTTGATTTCGCCCCCGAGGCGTAGCGAATTCATCAGCACGCGCGCATTGCGCGGCACATAGACCGCCATCCGCACCACCTCGATGAGGGAGCGCGCCGCCGCGGAAAAGCCGTGGCCGCGCATCAGCACGACATTGTGGGTGCCCAGGGAGCGGGCGAGATCGCGCGCCTGCTCCAGTTTGGTCACCAGCATGTTGGTGGCGGGGCCGAACCGGTCTGCCATGTCCCACACCGGCACATGGCCGCCCATGAAGCTGCCCGAATGAATGACGGGGCGCAGCGGCGTTGCGGTGATTGAAAACGGCAGCACATCCTCCGCATGGGCGTGCACCACCGCCTGCACGTCCGGCCGCGCCTCGTAGATACCGCCGTGAATAAATCGCTCATGATAGAGCGGGCGGGCGTCGTCATGCACCGGCGTGCAGTCGAGGTTGAACTCGATGATATGATCTTCCTCGACCATTTCGGGTGCGACGGAGGCCGCGAGCAGGAACCGATGCGGGTCGTCAGGATGGCGCACGCTCACATGGCCATAGGCGTCCACGACATCCTCGTGGGCGAGAATGCGGTTGGCGACGACGAGGTCGCGCACCAGGGCGGAGAGTACAGTCATGAGGTGCCTGGGTGGTGAGCAGCGCGTAGCGGCCGGAAGCGGGATTCGTTTACATTATGCTAACCCACGTGCCGGTGATTTTGGAGGACGCAAGATGGGCGAGAAAGCGCTTCGCACCATTATGCTGACAGTCGCGCTCGGGCTGTGGCCGTTCGTGGCCATGGGGTTTCATCTCCAGGAGGCGACGATCGCCGACATCCACCGCGCCATCCTGGCCAAGGAACTCACGGCGACGGAGCTTGTACGGCTCTACCTCAAGCGAATCGAAGCCTATAACGGTCAATGCGTCAGAGGCGACGCGGATGCCAGCGGTTTCGTGCTTGGCGATATCGAGCCTATTGAGCACGCCGGCAAGCTGGGTGCCCTGATGACCCTCAACATCCGCGGCAAGCGGTCCAAGACCGACACAGCCGACAGCGATCCCAACATGCCCGACGCGCTCGAAACGGCGCGTGCCCTTGATCAGGAGTTTGCCCGCACTGGCCGCCTGAAAGGGCCGCTGCATGCTGTAGTGTTCGCCCTCAAAGACCAGTTCGACACCTTCGATATGCGCTCGACCAGCGGTGCGGCAGCGGCTTACGCCAACGACCGGCCGCCGCGTGACGCCGAGGTCGTGGCGCGCCTGCGCGCTGCCGGCGCCATCATTCTCGCCAAGGCCAACATGGGCGAGTACGCCTCCGGCGACCGCAATACCTACGGCGGCACCACCTGCAATCCCTATGATACCTCACGCAGTGCGGGGCGCTCCAGCGGCGGGTCGGGTGCCGCGGTGGCGGCCAATCTTGTCACCTGTGCGATCGGCGAGGAAACCGGGCCATCGGCGCGCAATCCGGCCGCCAATGGCAGCCTGGTCGGCATCGTGGCGACCCACAGCCTGGTGAGCCGCGCTGGTATTATCCCGGCCTCGCTCACCCGCGACCGGCCCGGTCTGTTATGCCGCACAATAAAGGACGCCGCGACCGTGCTGGCTGCGGTCGCCGGTTACGATCCGTGCGACCCCGCCACTGCGGCAAGCGACGGCCAAGTGCCAAGCCGGCCCTATCCGGACAATGTCGACATGGCGAACCTGCAAGGCGTGCGCCTTGGCGTCGTGCGCGAATTCATGCAACCACACACCAAGGCTGACGAGGACAGCATCGCGGTTGCCGAGGCTGCGCTGCGCGATCTGGCCAAAGCCGGCGCCACACTGGTCGATCCCGGCCCGGGCGGCGCCCTGTTCCAGGATGCGCTTGCCGAGATCCTGCCCGCGCTCGATGCCCCGACGCTTGCGGCCGTGTTCACGGAGACATTCCCTCCCGGCGCTAATCTTGATAGGAGCCTCGCGGTCGGCGGTAAAGCCAGTAAACTCCCGGCCGAACTCACGCTGCGTGTCATGGCCGAGCGCGCGCCGCCGACGCAGGGCGAGGTGCTGTTCGCGCTGGAGCGCTACCTGCGCGACCGCGGCGATAAAAACATCCGCAGCGTCGCCGATCTCATCGCCAAGTCGACCTTCTACCATCATGCGCCGATCGCCGGCGTGACGGCGGTACCTAAAGGCCGGCTGGAAGAACTCGAGGCCCGCACCGATCGGCTTACCCGCAAGAGTGACGGCCGCCCGCTGGTACGCAAGCTCGCCAATACCACACTCGATATCAGCGGCTGGCACACCAACCGCACCGTGCTCCAGATGCTTATCAACAAGGTGATGGCGGACAACAAGCTCGATGCGCTGGTCTACCCGACCAAGACGGTGCTGGCGCCGCGGCTCGCTGAGCCCGTCGAGCCAATCAATCTCAAGACCGTACAGGACAAGGTGACGGTCGTCGTCGACGGCGAGGAGTACGAGCGCACCGTCGAGCGCGTCATCGATCTGCGGGCGCCGCTGACGCCGCGGCTGAGCCCGAATTCCGGCTATCCGACCATTGTGGTGCCGGCCGGGTTCGCAAAGCGGGTCTACGACCGCGCCGTGGTGCGCGGCCCCGACGGCAGCAAGCGCGCCGGCGATTTTCTTCCGCCCAAGCCGGTCGAGCTGCCGGTATCGATGGACTTCCTCGGACGGGCCTTCAGCGAGCCGCTGCTGATCCGCATCGCGGCCGGTTACGAGGCCGCAACCCGGCATCGCCGGCCGCCGCCAGATTTCGGTCCGCTGACTGGGGAACCGTAACAGGCCCCGGCTATTGGAAGTTCCGAGCGATCCGGTACCCTCGCTTCTTCCAACCTTCCCCGCTGTAGGCACCTTTGGTCGCCCCGTTTGCGCTCAGTGTTCGCCGGCAACAAGGCGACCACGAGGATCGCCTCTACGGCTCCAGCTCGCTGTCCCAATAAAGATAGTCGAGCCAGCTGTCGTGCAGGTAGTTTGGCGGAAACAGCCGGCCGTTGCGGTGCAAATGGTGGACGGTGGGCTGGAACGGCATTTGGGTCGGGAACATACCCGACTCCTTGGGGGTCAGGTTACCCTTGCGTAGGTTGCAAGGCGAGCATGCCGCAACCACATTGTTCCATGTGGTCTGCCCGCCGCGCGAACGAGGCAGCAGATGATCGAATGTCAGATCGTCATCGGCGCCGCAATATTGGCAGGAAAACCGGTCACGCAAGAACACGTTGAACCGCGTAAAGGCCGGATAGGTCGATGGCTTGACGAATGTCTTAAGCGAAACCACGCTGGGCAGCAACATCTCGAAGCTCGGGCTGCGCACCGCTTTTTCGTAATTCGCCACGATATTCACGCGCTCGAGAAACACGGCCTTGATGGCGTCCTGCCAGCACCACAACGACAAGGGATAGTAGCTCAACGGACGAAAATCCGCGTTGAGCACCAGGGCCGGCCATCCGTTATGTGCCACGTGAGCGTTCAAGGCAACGCTCCTCCACCTCGTCCAAGCAAGCCCGGTCGATCACGGAGATCGCTTCAGAATCCACCTTATAGGGGGACGTTACAGGAATGTGAAGCTGGCCCCAAATTCTACGCAGGCGAGGCGAACCGGCTCCGACAATCACGGCCGCTTCATTCCGAATCGCCTGGCCAGAAATTCGCCACCATGTCGCAGCCCTTCCTGGTCGATACCATGGCCGATTCCCGCCGAGATGTGCCACTCGACCGGGATTTCGAGGGCGGCGAGATACTGGGCGGAAAGGAACAGCGCCTGCGCCGGGATGAGATCGTCGTGATCGCCATGCACCAGGAGGACAGGGGGGCGCACCTTGATCTCGCCGGCGACCGCATCGGGTTGGGCGCCGTCGGGCAGTACGAAAAGCCCCGAATATGCCAAGATTGCGGCCGGCCGCTCCGCACGCCGCAGGCCCAGGTGCAGGGCCATCATGGTGCCCTGGCTAAATCCCACAAGTGCAAGCGCACTGCCCGGCAGGTTGTTGCGCCTAAGTTCTTCGCCAATAAAGTGTTCCAGGACGGGGGCTGCCTTGTTGACCCCGATCCAACGTTCGTTCTTCTCCCTGAAAGTAAGGGAAAACCATTGTCGGCCCGTCGGCCCCTGGGGGCACCGCTCGGGAGCATGGGGCGACACAAAGGCCGCGTCAGGCAGAAGGTTTTGCCAGGCACGTCCCAGATCAATCAGGTCGTTGCCGTCGGCACCATAACCATGAAGAAAGATGACAAGCTGACGCGCTGGTCCGCGGGAACGCGGCGCCAGCCGCGGCCCAGTCAGTTCGGCAGGCATCATTCCTCCATACTATTCGGCGGGTTGTACCGGAACAGCGGCACGCTGTCTGATTGCACGATAATAGGCCCATAACAGCCGCGCTGCCACGCCGCGCCATGGACGCCACGGTTCGGCGAGCGCTGTAATCTGCTTTACGTTCGGTCGTGCCGGCAATCCAAAAGCAAGCCGCGCAGCTTCCTGCAGGGCAAGATCGCCGGCCGGCCAGGCGTCCGGATGTCCCAGACAAAACAGCAGGTAGATATCGGCCGTCCAGGGTCCGATGCCGTGAACGGCGCAGAGTGCCCGGTGGGCGGCGTCGGCCGGCATGTCCGCCAGCGCTTCACAATCGAGTACGCCGCCAACAATAGCCCGGGCGATCTCCTTGAGGGCACGGATTTTGGGTCGTGACAGGCCGAGCCGGCCGAGCCGGTCGGCTCGCGCCTTTATGAGCCTTTGCGGGGTGAATGGATTATAGGCAGCAGCGAGACGCCCCCAGATCGCACTGGCGCTCGCAGTTGACAGCTGCTGGGACACCACAATGCTGGCTATTCCGACAAATCCCCCGGGCCGCCGCCGCAACGGCAGGGCTCCGGCGCGGGCGGCCACGTCGGCAAGCCGCGGATCGGCTGCCACCAGCGCGCCAAGACCCGCAGCAATATCGTCCTCCGTATCAATGCGGCGGTACATGTCGTGGCGTCGGCTTGAACAGAAGGGCAGGAAATCACCAAGATTGGGGTAAACCGATGATTTACCCGACTTGGCTTTCCGACAGGCGTCCGACAAGTATCCACAAAGGCCTGCTGGTAACAATGCCGACATTCCGTTTTGCGCCCAGCCCCAACGGTTATCTGCATCTTGGCCATGCGCTGTCGGCGATCCTGAATTTCGACATGGCGCAACGGTGCGGGGGGAGGTTTCTCCTGCGGATTGAAGATATCGATATGGCGCGATGCCGCCCCGAATTCGAGACCACCATCTACCAGGATCTCGTCTGGCTCGGGATCAAGTGGGAGGGGCCGGTGTGGCGTCAGTCGGCCCATTTCGACGTTTACGGAGGGGCGCTCCGGCAACTTGATTCCATGGGACTGATCTATCCGAGCTTCGAGAGCCGAGCGGAGATCGCGCGCCTTGTGGCGGAGCGCGAGCGTGCCGGGCCGTGGCCGCGCGACCCTGACGGTGTCCCGTTCTATCCGGGCGAGGCCAAAAGGTTGCCGGCGATCGAGCGCAAGCGCCGCCGGAATGCCGGCGATTCGTTCGCGCTCCGCCTCGACATGGCTGCGGCGGTGAGGTTTATGTCCGTGCACCGCGGTGGCGCGCCCTTGACCTGGACCGAGACGGGCGCCGGACCGGCCGGTGAAACCGGCGTCATCATCGCCGACCCCGCCGCATGGGGCGACGTCATTCTGGCGCGCAGAGATGTACCGACCAGCTATCACCTCTCGGTGGTGGTCGATGACGCCCGCCAGGGCATTACCCACGTGGTACGCGGCCAGGATCTGTTCCATGTCACCGGCCTGCACCGTTTGCTGCAGGACCTTCTCGGCCTGCCGCAACCTGTCTATCATCACCATCGCCTGGTCCGCGACGCCGAGGGCCGCAAGCTGTCCAAATCGACACGTGCGACTGGCTTGCGAGAGCTGCGGGCAAGCGGAACCGCGCCGGCCGACATCCGTCGGACAATCGGACAACCGCAATCCGGCCTTTCGGACTATTAGGACAAAGGCAATCTGGCCTTCTGGCCGATTAGAGGGTGGCACGGACTCATGCCATTATGTGACCGAAGTCGGTGGGGTGAATGACCAGAACCAGCACTCGAAAGGGGAAGTCAAGGCACTCCCGCCGCAGAGATCGCAAGCCGGCGCCGGCGCGCACCGGCAAGCGCCGTACCAAGCCGGCCTCGCGTGCGATTGAAATCGTTTTGGCGGCGTTTGCCCACGACATCCGCACACCGCTGACCGGTATTCTGGCACTAAGCGAACTGCTCGCCACCTCGGAGCTCAATGAACGCGAACGGCGCTGGGTCGCGACCATCAAGGATGCGGCTGAGCACCTCGCCCAACTCACCACCTTGATTATCGAAGGCGCGCGTGTCGGGGTTGGACGGATCGCGGCGACGCAGGAGGCTTTTTGTCTCCCAGACTTTGCAGCGGCGCTCGCGGCCTCCCTGGCTGCGCGCGCGGAAGCAAAAAACCTCACATGTGAAGCAACAATAGCCACCGGCCTGCCCGAGCATGTGCGCGGCGACGCTGTGAGATTGCGTATCGCGCTTGAAAATCTCATGGCCAACGCGGTGAAATTCACCGAGCACGGAGAGGTCGGCCTCAAGGTCGAGGCCGCATCACGCCCACGCAACAAGCTGCTGCTCACGTTTACGGTTACCGACAGCGGCATCGGCATGAGCGCCGCCGAGATCAAACGGCTATTTCGTCCTTTCGCCCAAGCAAACCGCGAGATCGCACAGAAATTCGGTGGTTCCGGTCTCGGCCTCGTGCAGGTGCGACGGCTTGCGCAAGCCATGCACGGAGAGCTCAGGGTCGAAAGCACGCCCGGGTCCGGCTCGACGTTTTGGCTTACCGTCACGGTGGACCGCGCTGCTCCGCCCGAAGCTCGCGCGGGCGCCGCTGCAGCCACGACACACGGCGACAAGGCGGCGCGTGCGCTGAACATTCTGTGCGTCGAAGACAATCCTTACGGCCGGGTGGTGATGAATGCCATTCTGACAGAACTGGGCCATCGGGTCGATTTCGCTGGCAGTGGCGAGACCGCGGTCGAAGCGGTATCGCGCGGTGGGCCCGATGTGGTGCTGATCGACATGACGCTCGCCGGTATCGACGGTTTTGAGGCGACGCGGCGCATCCGCGCGCTGCCCGGGCCCGCCGCTACAATGCCGGTTATCGGCATCTCGGGCCGTCCCCGGGCGAGCGACCTCAACGCCGCGATCGCAGCCGGCATGAATGCCTACCTGACCAAGCCGGTGAGCCCGCGCGTCCTGGCGGATACACTGGCGAGCGTGCATGAGTGAAAGGCGGCTCGTTTTCCAGACGGGAACATTGGGTTCAAGGATCAAGGAGTTCGAGCGTCAAGGTTATCCACCGACGTGGCGGTTTCGTTCTTCGCCCATGCGATTGCCTGCTCAAGCCGGTCATTCCCCCAGAACAGTTCGCCTGATCCGGTGGTAAAACTCGGCGCTCCATAGATGCCGAGCGATTGGGCCTGGTCGGTTGTCCGGCGCAAGGCCTCTTTCGTTTTCGTTGCCTCCGCGGCCGCGAGTGCGTCGGGCGGCGCCTCACCGATATCGTCGAGGATGGCGGCGAGCACCGCCCGGTCCGCAATGGAGTGGCCGTTCGCAAATTGCGCCCGGAAGACAGCGCAGGAGAATTGCGGGCGCACCACGACCGGCAGCGCGGTTGCGACGCGGGCGGCCAGCAGGCTGTTCTGCGGGAACGGGTTCGGTCGCATGATCGGCGGCAGGCCCATGCGGGCGCATAGCCGCTCCATGTCGCGCCACATGTTCCGGCCCTTGGCCGGAAATAGATTGAACGGGGAATTGGTCCATCCCTGGCCGGCGAAGATGGGGCCCAACAGAAAAGGGCGCCATCCAACATCAACGCCTGCCTGCGCCGCGAGCATCTCGATGCGTTCTGCCGCGAGCCACGAGTAGGTCGAGGCAAATTCGTACCAAAACGTCAATGATGGTTTCATGTGGGCACCTTGTGAGATGCTGCCTTGGGTCTTTCGTGGCCGCGAGCCAATCGGCGGTTAAAGAATGTGACCGACACCCCGCCGGCGGCGGCTCATGATTTTGGCATCAGCGCCAGAAGGCGTGTCACCATGGCGCTGTTTGGATCAGTAAGCGCGTCGAGCACGGTGAAGTGATTAGCGCCGACGATCTTCTCGTACCGCGTTATAGCGCCCCCATTTCCCCAGGCATCCACGATAATGCGGCTTTGGCGCAGAAATTCGTTGGACTCGTACGTCCCTACTACGGCGTCGAGCACGCGGCCACGTGGTGCCGGCCATAATACCGGTGATATTTTTCGTGCGCCGTCGGCATCGAGACGAAAATCCTGGTTCATGGACACATGAACCAGGGGCGCAAGATCGAAGACACCGGAAATCGCATATCCGGCGGACACCAGGTCAGCCGGCGCGGTGGCATCCAGGGCGGGCCAATTGGTCGCCAACATCGCTGCGGTCAAATGGCCGCCAGCCGAATGCCCGAACACCAACACGCGCCTGCCATAGCGATGCCACAACGAGAGAAGCGCACGCCGCATTTCCTTGATGATATCGGCAATACGCACCTGTGGACAAAGATTATACCCCGGTAGCGCGACTCCGATACCATGAGCGTTGAGGCCGGCCGCGAGATGGCTGAACAGCGACGGCTCGAAATTGCGCCACCAGCCGCCATGGATGAACACCGCCAGCGGCGCATCGGCGCGCGCATCGAACAGATCGATGATCTCGCGTGGCGTCGGGCCGTAGCTGATGCGGGCCTGGCGTTGTGCCCGCAGTCGGGCCCGATAGGATTCGGAGTCCGTGGCCCATCGCGCAAAGATCTGCGGGTGCTCGGGCACCCGCGCTCGATTGTCGTACTCCCTTTCGTAGTCGACCCCGGTCATCGCCAAGCTCCCGTGCATCGCACAGTGCGGCAACATGCTTTGGCCCGCAAGCGGCTTGCATCCGCCGCCGCACGCCCTTGTCGATTTCCCTCCGTCATGAAATGTTGGCTTAGATTTTTGCCGCCACCCTGACTGCAAGATCGACAAATTCGGTCGATGCCTGATGTCGATGATTTCACCGCCCGCCGCACCGCTCGATCGCCGTCAATCGTCGACCGCACTCACGGTCGCCCGGGGAACGCAGCGGTTGTTGCTGACGCTCGGGCTGTCCTGTGTAGCCGAACTGCCCCTGCTTTCAGGACGCCGCGCCGATCTCGTAGGGCTTGGCGGCGACGGCGAAATTTGGATCGTGGAGATCAAGTCCTCCATTGAGGATTTCCGCGCCGATCAGAAATGGGGCGACTACCGGACGCATTGCGATCGCCTGTTTTTCGCGACCGCCGACCATGTCCCGCTTGACATCTTTCCCATCGACGCCGGGCTCATCCTGGCCGACGGCTACGGGGCGGAGCTGGTACGCGAGGCGCCGGAGCACCGACTGCACCCAGCAACCCGCAAGAGTGTCACCCTGGCGTTCGCGCGTGCTGCAGCCGTGCGTCTGCAGGCGCTCTGCGATCCCCAAGGCCGCTACGGCACTGAAATCTGACCTGATCCGTCATCCGCCCAAACCAAATCCAAGCAAGACGCGATCGGCGAGAGCGCCTTCTGGCGGGGGTGGATCAGCAATGACGTCAACCGGTACGCAAATGAGGACGCGCTCCAGGGGATTGTAGGCATGCCACCGCGAGAACTTCGAAACGGGACGGAAGAAAAACATCACCGAACTTAGAAACAGCAGCATTGCGTGAACCGCAAGATATGTCGGGCCCAACCAATCGTGCTGGCGTGTATGCGACAGTTCGTGAGCCAAGAGCCATCGACCATGCTCGGCAAGGAACGTCGGTTCCACAATAACGACGTGTCCTATGGTGATGCCTCGAAAACGGTTGAAACGTCCGGCTGGCAGGCAATAGAGCCATGCGTTGGTTGCTTCGCCGCCAATGCGCTGGGGCTTCCGACAACCCAGGAGCCGGGCCGCAGCATGGCCGATGAGCGTGGTAGGCGCCGTCCATACTTCGCGAAATGCACCAAGTGTGTCGCGCTTGCGCGCAGTTGGAATCGAGATGCGGGCCATAATTGTAAATCTATCACTTCGAGCCAGAATGACGGTGGAATGCCAACGCAGCGGTCCGGCAACCCGCAAGAGCATGACGCAGGCGTTCGTGCATGGTGCGGCGTTGCGCCTGTGAGCGCTCTGTTACCGCAGGGCCGCTACGGCAGCGAAATTTGCCGCTCGCGCGCCGTCAAGACGTGATGCCGACCCGGGTTGGCATTGAACCAGCTTCGCAGCCTACGAAGGCAGGGCAAAGCCGGGCCCCGATCGCATCGAGAATAAGCGCATGCGCCTGATCGACGATATCGTCAATCGAAGGCGTTCTGGCGAACATGGCCACCGCGCGCCCGAGGACCTCGTTGCGGGTCGGCAACTGCGGCAAGTGCAGGCTTGCCAGTATGTTCGCAGCACGATGCTGGGTTTCGGAAAGCTTTTCGCGCAGCGCCGAGAGGCTCGATCCGTCGAGGGCCGCTCCGATCGCGGCGGCGATACGGTCGGGATAGAAGCTCTCGGCAAGCTGCGCCGCAGCCCGATTGATCACCCGCGAGCCGAGACGATGCTCGTTACGCAGCACCGTAACGGGCGGCGTCTTCAGGTCCCAGACGAGCCCGATCCACGATAATGCCGTCAGCACATAGTAGGTCGGGTCGTATTCCCACCACTTAAACCCCTGACGAACACTGCTTTGGTAGGCGTGATGATTGTTGTGCCAGCCTTCGCCCATCGTGAAGGTTGCCAGGAACCAATTGTTGCGAGAATCGTCGCCCGTGACGTAGCGTTTCTTCCCCCATACATGGGCGAGCGAGTTGATGCAAAACGTGGCGTGATAGACCAAAACGGTGCTCCAGAAGAACCCGACGATGAGGCCCGGCCATCCGCCGATCAGCAGGCAAAGAACGGCAAGAATGATCGCAGGCACCCATTCGTGCCGGTGTAACCACATCAGCTCCGGATAGCGCGCGAAATCGGCGATCTTCACGAGGTCGGTTGCGTCGTGCTTGGCGGCGAAGATCCATCCGACATGGCTGTACAAGAAACCCTTGTGACGGGGAGAATGGACGTCTTGTGCAGTGTCGGAATGCAGATGATGATGCCGGTGCTTTGCGGCCCACCACAACACGCTGCGCTGCGCGGTACTTTGCGCCAGGGCGGCGAGCACGAATTGAGCGATGCGGCTGGTCGCGTAGGCGCGATGCGAGAAGTATCGATGATATCCGGCCCCGATGGCGAAAATTCGCAACCAGTAAAGCGCGACGCCGATCGCGACCGCCGGCCAAGTGATACCCGTCCAGATGGCCGCGATACACGTCAGGTGCACCAGCACGAAAGGTATGGCGGCTGGATACACGATGTCATCATGTTCACCCTCGGTTCTGCTCACCCCAGCGTTCGCATCGCCCATTCACGGCCCCTCATTCTCGAGCACAATAACGCTCTTACAATCCCGGAAAGGTGAATTCGCACCGCCGAGCCGAGCACCCACCCTGCAGCGCCGTTTACCGGATCGCCCAGCCAGTTCCCGGATCAACACCGGGAAGAGCGATGACAACACAGCGGAGTGCCAACTGATCGAAACAAGCTTTAACGGAAGAAGCGGCCCGATGTCTATTTGGAAGTGGGTTATTTCGGTGCACGCTTTGCCAGAATCCGCTGCAGCGTGCGGCGATGCATGTTGAGACGTCGGGCCGTTTCGGAGACATTGCGCCCGCACAATTCGTAGATGCGCTGAATATGCTCCCACCGCACCCGATCGGCCGACATTGGATTGGCGGGCGGCTCGGCCTTGTGGCCGTCGAGTGCCAGGAGCGCCGCCGCCACGTCATCCGCATCAGCGGGCTTGGACATATAGTCAACTGCGCCGAGCTTTACCGCGGTCACCGCGGTTGCGATATTGCCATATCCGGTGAGAACGATGCCGCGCGCGTCGGGCCGACGCTGCTTGAGTGCCGAAATCACGTCGAGACCACTGCCGTCCCCGAGCCGCATGTCGACGACCGCGAAGGCCGGCGCCGATTTCTCGACTTGGTTCAGGCCATCGGCGACCGATTCGGCGGTCGTCACAGCAAATCCGCGGCCCTCCATGGCCCGGGCCAGACGTTGCAGAAAGGATTTGTCGTCCTCGACGATCAGCAGCGTGCGATCGCCCGGCATCGCTGCAACGAGATTTTCTGTCATGACAATCATGCCTTCAATCAGTGAACGCGACTAGCGGCGCGGTAACCCGCCCGAACTGCATACTAGGTATGCGGTCAATGGGTTTCGGCAAGAGGAGGCGTTTCCATTTTGTGAGGTTCTTCAGCCCCGCGCGTGTCTGAGGGCTCGCCTTCTTTCTTCCCGGTGCCCTCCAATCCAAAGGTGTTGTCGTTCGGCAATTGCGAAATCAACGGACGCTCGAAATCGCCCCGTTTCCAGCGCACTCGGACGATTGCGCCGCGCTGCGGGAACTGCTTGTTTTTCAATGATATTTTAGCGCCAGATCGGGCCAGCAGTGTCTTCGCAATAAAGAAACCCAATCCGAGCCCCGGCATCTCTCGCCCACGCATGCGCCGGCCCCGCTCGCTGGTTACATACGGCTCTCCCATGCGATCGATGATTTCCGGTGGAAAGCCCGATCCGTCGTCGCTGACCACGACTATGACTTTTTCGTCGCTCCAGGTCGCAGTAACCTCGACGCGTTCGCGGGCGAAATCGATCGCATTCTCAAGGATGTTTCCGAGCCCATACAGCACCGCAGGATTGCGCGCTCCAACTGGCTCGTTGGGGTCGTCCTTGGCAATCTCGACCTCGATCGCGACGCCAGCCCCCCGATGGGGCGCCACCACTTCTTCGATCAAGGCAGAGAGTTTCATCCGCTCGAACGGCTCGCCCGGCGCAGGCAATTCGGTCAGCTTTCCGAGAATGACCCGGCAGCGCTGCGCCTGCTCCCGCAGCAGGCGGATATCCTCGGCAAAGCGGGAATTGGGCTCGATCTCGCGTTCCAACTCACGGGCCACCACCAGAATTGTGGAAAGCGGCGTGCCGAGCTCATGAGCGGCCGCCGCCGCAAGGCCGTCGAGCTGCGACAAGTAATGCTCGCGCGTCAACACCAATTCGGTTGCCGCCAGCGCGTCGGTGAGCCGGCGCGACTCCTCGATAATCTGCCAAGCATAGATGCTTATATAGCCGATCGCCAACATCAGGGAGAGCCACACGCTGATAATGTAGAGCGGAGGCAGTTCGAGCGGTTCCTCTTCGGGCCACGGCAACGGATAATAGAAACGCACCAGAATGGTGGCGCAGATGAACACGAGAGCGCCGAGAATCAGGGTCATGCGCTTGGGGAGCGCCGCAGCCGAAATGAAGACGGGACCCGCCAACAGGAATGAGAACGGATTCTGCATTCCTCCCGTGAGGTACAGCAGCCCCGCCAGCTCGACGATGTCGAGCGCCAAGAGCCGTGCGGCCTGCTGCGGTTCAAGGCGCTGGTCCCCGCGGAACAGTAGCCGCAGCGCCACATTTACCGACGCGTAGGCCGCAATGACTGCCAGGCAAGCCCAAAAAGGCACCTCAAGATCGAAGCCGTCATTAACGACGAGGACGGCCGCGGTTTGCCCGAGAACAGCAAGCCAACGCAGTCGCACCAGGGTGTCGAGACGCACGTGGCGCAACGTTTGCGGCGTTTGCTCCTCCAATACTTCAGACATGATCCGACCATAATATCAGACACAAGAGCTCGGCAATCAGGGCGGTATCAATCTCTTGACCTTGTCGCCAAGCGCCGATTACTGAACTCTCTTAAGAGACATCAGGCCTCTTTGGTTCACCGAGGCAAGCCTTATAAACCCGAGGCGCCGGTCCAGCTCAATGTGACCAGATTTTTGCGGCGAGTGACCGGCGATCCGCGACCACCGGTAATCGTATGACCGTCTCCGCCGTCGCCGTCGAACGGCTTGTGAAGATCTACCAGCGCGGCAGGGCCGTCGACGGCATCAGCTTTACGCTGCCAATCGGGTCTGTCACCGGCCTCTTGGGCGGCAACGGTGCCGGCAAAACCACCACCATTGCCATGATCATGGGGCTTCTGACACCGACGTCCGGCAACGTGCGGGTACTTGGTGCCAAAATGCCGGGCCAACGCTACCGCGTGCTGCACCGCATGAACTTCGAAAGTCCCTATGTGGAGATGCCGATGCGGCTCACGGTGCGCCAGAACCTGACGGTATTCGGCCGCCTCTATGGCGTGACCGAACTCGCAGATCGCATCGACGCACTGGCACACGAACTCGACCTCACCGACCTGCTCGACCGGCCGAACGGCAAGCTGTCTTCCGGGCAAAAAACCCGCGTATCGCTCGCCAAGGCTCTCATTAATCACCCCGAAGTGTTGCTGCTCGACGAGCCTACCGCTTCGCTCGATCCTGATACCGCCGACTGGGTGCGAGCGAGACTGCAGCGTTACCGTTCCGAGCGTGGCGCCACCCTCCTCCTCGCCTCCCACAATATGAGCGAGGTCGAGCGGCTTTGCGAGCGCGTCATCATCTTGAAGAGCGGCCGGATTGAAGATGACGGCACACCCGCCGAACTGCTGGCGCGTTATGGACGTCGGACTCTCGAGGAGGTGTTCCTCGATGTCGCGCGCGGCCGTAGCCATCTGCGCCAGGCCGCGCAGTGAGCAAGACGCCATGAACTTCGGCTTCGAGCATGCGATCTCCTGGCGCCGGATTGCCGCTATGGTCGAGCGGTATTGGTATTTGCTGCGTTCATCGTGGCCCCGGCTTCTCGAACTCGTCTACTGGCCCGCGGTGCAGATGCTGATGTGGGGGTTCCTGCAGCTCTATATTGGCCAGAATGCCGGGTATTTCGCGCGCGCAGGCGGCACCTTCATTGGCGCGGTGCTGCTGTGGGATATCCTGTTCCGAGGCCAGCTCGGCTTTTCGGTGTCGTTCCTTGAGGAAATGTGGTCACGCAACCTCGCAAATCTGATGATGAGCCCGCTTAAGCCGATCGAGTTCGTCCTTGCCCTGATGGTGATGAGCATCGTTCGTCTCTTGATCGGCATGGTGCCGGTCTCATTACTCGCTATCGGCTTCTTCGGCTTCAATCTGTACGGGATGGGCCTCGCGCTTGCGGCATTTTTTCTCAATCTGATTCTGACCAGCTGGGCGGTGGGCATTTTCGTTTCCGGGGTGGTCATGCGAAACGGCCTCGGCGCCGAGAATCTCGCTTGGACCATCATGTTCCTGCTGATGCCGCTGACCTGTGTGTATTACCCCGTTGGGGTCTTGCCGCCCTGGCTGCAGATGGTGGCATGGTCGCTACCGCCGACCTATGTGTTCGAAGGTATGCGGGCCCTGCTGATCGACCACACCTTTCGGTCCGAACTTATGATCCAGGCTTTTTTTATGAATGTAGTCCTGTTCGCGGTCGGCGTGATGGGTTTCATGTTGTTGCTGAGGTCGGCGCGCCGATACGGATCGCTGATTCAGACGGGGGAATGACGACGCAATCCTCGTCCACGCACCGACCCTTCGTCGCAGATAATTGCAACATTTATGGCCGTTTGATCATCCTTTCGGATAATAAATGCCGGAGAACCAGCGCCTTTATATTGACGCACGCCTGACGCATCACCATCTTGCTGCAATGCAGCATGCATAAGGAAGACCGGTATGGCTATCGGTGAATTCGGAGGCGCCCCCAAGCTGCCTGGCGAAGGCGGGCTTCTGCTCTCCGCACCCATGTACTGGTTTTACGAAATGAGTCAGGCGGCGCTCAATCCATCGCGAGCGCTCGCCGACGCCACCAAGCTGCTGTTCAAGAACCCGCTCAATCCGCTGTCGCTCACGACGTTCGGCAAATCGATTGCGGCGGCCTGCGAGGTATTCGAGCGCTCCACGCGTCGCTATAGCCGGCCCGAATGGGACATCACGAACACACTGGTCGGTGGTGAACGGGTGCCGGTGAACATCGAGGCGGTTTGGGAGCGCCCATTTTGCCGGTTGCTGCACTTCGCCCGTGTTTTCGAACACGCACCGTTGCGGCCGCAGCCGCGCTTGCTGATCGTAGCGCCCTTGTCAGGCCACTATGCAACCCTGTTGCGGGGCACCGTCGAGGCGTTTTTGCCCAATCACGACGTCTATGTCACGGACTGGACCGATGCCCGCATGGTGCCGGTCGTCGAAGGACGGTTCGATCTCGACGATTATATCGATTACCTGATCTCGATCCTGCATGTCCTCCGCGGCGATGTCCATGTCATCGCGGTGTGTCAGCCCTCGGTGCCGGTGTTGGCTGCAGTTGCGCTGATGGAGGCGGTCGAAGATCCTTGCGTGCCTCACTCCATGGTGCTGATGGGCGGACCAATCGACACGCGTGTCAATCCGACCCACGTCAATAAACTCGCTGAATCCCGCGGCACCGAGTGGTTCCGCCGCAACGTGATCACCAAGGTGCCGTTTCCTCAACCGGGTGTCATGCGTGATGTTTATCCGGGATTTTTGCAGCTGCACGGTTTCGTCAGCATGAATCTCGATCGTCATATCGAAGCCCACCGCAACCTGTTCCATCATCTGGTGCAAGGCGACGGTGATTCGGCCCAAAAGCATCGCGAATTTTATGACGAATATCTTGCCGTGATGGACCTTGCGGCCGAGTACTACCTGCAAACTGTCGAGACTGTCTTCGTCCGTCACGCCTTGCCCAAGGGCACCATGACGCACCGGGCGCAGCCGGTAGATCCCTCAAAGATCCGGCGCGTCGCCCTTATGACGGTGGAAGGCGAGCACGACGATATTTCGGGGGTCGGTCAGACAGCAGCGGCTCATCGGTTGCTCAGCAACATTCCCGACAACCTCAAAACCCACTGGCTGCAGCCCGGCGTCGGCCATTACGGCGTATTCAATGGCTCGCGGTTCCGCGCCGAAATCGCGCCGCGCATCGCGGATTTCGTGCTGTCTCAAAATTTGCGCCATACCGGCTACAGAGGCATGCCCGCTGAGGCCAAGCAAGCGGCCTATCAGGAGCCTACCTAGCATCAAGTCCGCTCGATCACGTCGCGTCCCTTGATTGAGGCAATCTTCAACGGAAAGTCGGCGGGTTGATTCTCACCCGCGATACGTAAGTGCGAGGATTTTGCAAGTTCGTTTGCAAAATCCTCTTAACGGTACTTAACTAATTGAATCTGTTAGAATATTTAAACCGACACAGATGCAGTGTTGACCTAGATAAAATGAATCCATATTCATCATTTGTGACTACTGCAGCTTGTGATCGGCTGCAATCTGTCCGCAAGATGATGTAGATTCTGACCTCAAAAAGAATATGCCTTGCCAACGCGACGAATATGCCACTATCGAGCCAAGAAACTCCCTCCCGGAAATTGCCATCCATGACTTTGCGTGCACTTCTTTATCGTCGTCCGACGGAACCGCAGGCCATTGAAGTCGATTGCGACGGAGCCATCCATCTGGTCCGCTTGCGGCGTCATCGCCAAGCCCGCCGCTACACACTTCGCGTCGTCGCAGTCACACGCGAAGCCGTTCTCACCATTCCGCCGCGCGGCAGCTTTCGGGAAGCCCGTGAGTTCGCCGAGAAACATGGTGCGTGGATCGCGGCGCGGCTTGAGAGGCTGCCACGGGCGGCGCCGTTTCAACACGGCACCGAAGTTCCGTTGCGTGGTGTCGTGCATGCGATCACGCATCGGCGCGGCGCGCGCGGGACGGTGTGGACGGAAACCGACCGCGATGGCCGCCGTCTGTTGTGCGTCGCCGGCGTTGCGGCTCACGTCGCCCGCCGGATTACCGACCATCTCAAACGCGAGGCCAAACGCGACCTTGAAGCCGCGGTGGCGCGTTACGCGGACCGTCTTGGCGTCAAGGTGCGACGGATTTCGATCCGTGATCAAGCGAGCCGGTGGGGCTCGTGCTCAACCAGTGGCGCGCTGTCGTTTTCGTGGCGTCTCGTGCTTGCGCCACGCTATGTACTGGATTACCTCGCGGCTCATGAAGTTGCCCATCTCCTGGAGATGAATCACTCGCCGCGGTTCTGGCGCCTGCTCGGCCGTATATGTCCCGATATGGAACGCGCCAAGGCATGGCTTGACGTCCATGGCACCGACCTGCATCGCTACGGAGTAGCTTATGATGGCCTCGGCGCTGCAAAACCCCGCCGCGGCGCGCTGCCGTGTCGTTCAGCGCGGCAGCGCGTTAAACGCAGCCTGTCCCGAGCGAATTGAACTCTCAACGCCGTGAAAACAGGCGCTCCAGAAACCAGCCATCCATAGCGCCTTCTGCGGGACGCATGGCCTCGCGTCCGCGACCGCTCTGAGTGCTGGCCGGCGGGATCGGCGGACCCGGCACGCCCATGTTGCCCGGAAGGATCGCCGCAAGTGGGCCTCCAGGAAGATCCGACGGCGGCTTGCCTCGATGGGCGACCCTCATGAACTGGCTCCATACCTCGACCGGCAATCCGCCGCCGGTGATCTTCCTGGTCGGCGTGTTGTCATCGTTGCCGAGCCACACGCCGGTGACGAGCTGGCTCGTGTAGCCAATGAACCACGCGTCGCGGAAATCCTGGCTTGTGCCGGTCTTGCCGGCGATCACCCAGCCTGGCAGGTCCGCCCGACGGGCGGTGCCGGTCGTGACCGTCTCGCGCATCATGATGTTCATCATGGCGACGTAGCGTGCATCGATGACGCGGCCAGGGGTGCTTTGGTTGTGAGTGTAGAGAATCCTGCTGCCCTGCGCGGTGCGCACTCGCTCGATGACATGCGGGCTCACCGCGAGGCCCCCGTTAGCGAACGTTGAATAAGCGGACACAAGTTCCAGCACCGACACTTCCGAAGTGCCGAGTGCAATCGAAGGATTCGCTTCGAGCTTTGAAGCAATGCCGAGGCGATGAGCGGTGCGCACCACGGCTGTCGGCCCCAGCTCCAGGGTGAGGCGTACCGATACGGAATTTAGTGAATTGGCAAGCGCCTGAGTAAGTGTGACCGGGCCAAAGTATTCGCGATTGAAGTTTTCGGGCCGCCAGCCTTTCAATTCTATCGGCCGGTCTTCTCTCACTGACTCGGGCGTAAGGCCGCGTTCGAGCGCCGTAAGATAGACGAACGGTTTGAACGTCGAGCCTGGCTGGCGCTTCGCCGCGATCGCGCGATTGAATTGATTTTCTGCGTAATTGCGCCCGCCAACCAGCGCCCTAACCGCACCATCTGGCGTCATCGCTATGAGGGCACCCTGTTCGACGCCGAATCTCTGGCCCTTCTGCGCCAACTGGTCGAGCAGCGCCTTTTCTGCGGCGGCTTGAAACGCAACATCGATTGTTGTGTCCACCACCACGTCTTCCTCGACCAACCCGACCCGGTCGTTGAGCACATCCATCACCCAGTCGGCGACATAGTTTGAGGAGCCACCCCTGCTGGCTCGTACGATGGTAGGGCCCAGCGCCATGGCGGCCTGGGCGGTGTCCTCGTTGATCAGGCCGGCCTCGGACATGGCGGCAAGCACAAGCTGGGCGCGTCGCTCAGCGCGATCGTAGTTTCGGGTCGGTGCCAGTCGCGACGGCGATTTGACCAGCCCCGCCAACAGGGCCGCCTCACTGAGAGTGACGTGGCGCGCCGATTTACCGAAATAGCGTTGTGCCGCCGCCTCGACCCCGTAGGCGCCGGCGCCGAAATAGACCCGGTTTAGGTAAACCTCCAGGATCTCAGTCTTGCTAAGCTTGTGCTCCAGCCATAATGCGAGCACGACTTCCTGCAGCTTGCGCATCATTTTGCGGTTGCGCGAGAGGAACAGGTTCTTTGCGAGTTGCTGCGTAATGGTCGAGCCGCCCTGGGAAACATTGCGGTGGAACAGGTTGGCCACCATCGCGCGGATGAGCCCGATCGGATCGATGCCATGATGACGATAGAAACGCCGATCCTCGATCGCAAGGAAGGCCTTGGGCAGGTGAGAGGGCATTTCATTGAGCGGGATTGCGGCGCCGCCCATTTCGCCGCGCGTCGCAAACGCGCGGCCGTCGGTGGTATTTATCTGGATGGTCGGCGGGCGCCTGGGGATTTCCAGCGATTGGATCGGCGGTAGATGGAATGCGACCCAGGCAAACAATCCAGCAAACCCGATAACGGTCCAGATTGCCAGCACCACACCCCAATAAAGCACACGGGCGAGCCTCAAGCTTTTGCGCTGCTTTTCCCCTCCCACTCGGCCGGAATGGCCCGCGTCCGCCGCGCGGGATGCCCGGTCCCCACCTGCGCTGCCGCGGCGCGGAGCGTGCGCCGCAGGACGTTCGTTATTGTCCGCACCTTCAGATGCTTCGGCAGGCCGCCGGCGCCCTTCGACCGGCGCGGCGGTGCGATCGTTCGGCGTGAGCCGTACTTTAAGCGCGGCACGTTTGGAGAATGTGTCGCGACGCTTGCCCACCCGTGCTCCCGTCGATACGCGCGCGCCCCGAATCCCGCGGCTTCCCTCAGGCCAGCCATGCACGGGGATTCGATAAGGCTAGCGGCGGTGGCTTAAGGGGGCGTTAAGACTCTGCCCATCGAGGAGTTCGAAAATTCAATGCGTTGTAATTCCGCGAAACAGCCCTTGGTCGCCTTGGACACGGAACGTCTATCCATTCGCTCATACCACTTCTGGTGTCGCCGAGGAGCGCATCGGAACGAAACCCGGGAGGGCTTCGACGCGCGCAATCCAGGCGCGCAGATGGCCGTAAGGATCGAGTGACACACCACCCTCCGGCGCATGCGCGGTGTAGGCAGCGCGGTCCCGACTTCATTGGCGCCAAGCCATAAAAGTCCGTGGCCGGAGCCTCGTGCAAACGCTTTCTCCAGACGCGAGCCCATCTCGCGGTCTAACCCCAATGTCTCTGCGGTCCCCCTGAGGGTCAGCGAGCCATGCGGAGTGAGCACCGGAGCTAACATCGTCACGAAAGCGCTCTTACAATTTGAGTGGACATCGCCGCCCGAAACGCACCGGACATTCGCGAATATGCAGGTGATTCGCAAACTTTCGCGATCGGCATTGTGGAGCAATCGGGCGAATGCGAAGATCGCCCGCCTATTGCGCCGCCTCGATCTGGTTGGTCCGGATGATCTCGCCCCAGCGGACGATTTCGGCGTGAACCATCCGGGCAGCAGCTTCTGGCGTTTGCTGCGCGGCCGGAAATACGGCGGCTTGCAGCCACTTCCCTCCTCCTCACCAAGGCAGGGAATGCTTTTGCTCCGGCAGGGAATTTTTCGCCCGAGTGGGCGATTTTCAGGCGATATGCTGCATCGCTTGTGTAGAAGCAAGCTTCTTCGGTTGCGTCAGTAGAGCGGCATCGTGGCACGGTCCGCGATCACCCAACCGGGGCTTCGCGCCCCCCCCGCGGGACAGCACTACTCCGTACTCACATTCGCGGCGCGTGCGGCGTCTTTCCAGCGGCGGAGCTCCGCGGAGATGAACGCGCCGAATTCCCTCGCGCTGCCGCCGGCGGGGGTCATGCCCTGCTCGTCGAACTTCATGGCGATGCCGGGCAGCCGGATGATGCGGTTTACCTCCGCGTTGATCCGGTCGACGATATCGGGCGGCGTTCCGGCCGTGGTGAACAGACCGACCCAGGCGACTGCCTCGAATCCCGGAAAGCCGCTCTCCGAGATGCTCGGCAAGTCAGGAAAGTGCGGATCGCGCTCGGCACTGCCGGTCGCAAGCGGCCGCAGTGCCCCGGCGTTGATCTGGGCGAGCGAGGCGAGCGGCGACATCAAGGTGAGCTGCACTTCGCCCGTCACGGTGCCGAGCACCGCCGGCGCGCCGCCGCGGTAGGGAATGTGCTGCATCTCGATGCCAGCAAGCTTGCTCCACAGGGCGACCAGCAGATGCGCTTGGCTTGCCGCGCCAGGCGTCCCGTAGTTGAACTTACCGGGGCTCTGTTTCGCGAGCGCGACGAATTCCGGAAGGGTTCTCGCCGGTACTTTGGGATTGACGATGAACAACAACGGGCTCTTGCCGATCAGCACGATTGGGGCGAGATCATGCTCGGTGTCATACGGCAGCTTCGCGTTCACGGCCGGATTGACCGTGTGGGTGGTGAACGCCATCAGCAGCGAATAGCCGTCGGGCGGGGCCTTCGCCACCTGGTCGGTGCCCACCGTGCCGCTCGCCGCCGGCTTGTTCTCGATGATGAGCGGTTGTCCGAGCGCTCGTTCCAGGTCGGGCTGGATGAGCCGCGCCACGATATCGTTGGCGCCGCCCGCCGCAAACGGGACAATCAGGTGGATGGGCCGGGTTGGCCAGCTCTGGGCGTAGGCCGGAGCGGCCAGCGCGGCAAGGAGCGCGAGTGCGCCGAGCGAGAGACACGCATGCTGGTCTGCACTGTTGCGAAATGGCCTCATGGCTGTTCTATGCTCTATCTTCAATCTCGGCAGCCATTCAGGCAGCTCGAAAGAACAATTCGGACAGAATATGTTGTCCATGAAGCAATCTTTCCAGTGTCATCGTCCGCGAAAGCGGACGATCCAGTAGCCACCAACTTACTGATGCGAAACTGACGTTTGTGGTTACTGGATGCCCGCATTCGCGGGCATGACACGTCGGAAGTGGCCGCCTCGGGGCGATTTCTGGAGCCCTTCTATGCTCGACGTAACGAAGCAGCGCAAGTACAACGCCTACGATACCCCTCACGCGGATCTCCGCGAGTTCCTCGTCCGCATCGAGGCGGCAGGCGAATTGGTGCGCGTTCCGGGTGCCCATTGGGACCTCGAAATGGGGACGCTTGCCGAGATCGTCTACCATGCGAGGCCGGAGCCGCCCGCGATCCTGTTCGAGGACGTGCCGGACTACCCAAAGGGCATGCGGCTCCTGTCGGGCGCCACCAATTCGTCGAAGCGGCTCGCCATCACGCTCGGCCTGCCGGTGCCGAGCAATCCGCTCGATGTGGTGCGAGCCTATCGGGATCGCATGAAGACCCACCAGCCGCTGGCGCCGCGCGTGGTCGCAAAAGGCGCCGTGCTGGAGAACGTCGATCGGGACAGCGCGATCGATCTCTACAAGTTCCCGGTGCCGCGCCTGCACGAACTCGATGGCGGGCGCTACATCGGAACCGATGATCTCGTCATCATGCGCGATCCGGAGGAGAACTGGATCAATGCGGCGACCTATCGGTCCATGGTGCAAGGCAAAGATCGTGTCAGCCTGTGGATGTCGCCCGGCAAGCATGGCCGCCAGATCCGCGAGAAGTATTTCCGCGCCGGCCAGCCGTGCCCGGTACTGATCAGTTGCGGGCACGATCCGCTGCTGTTCCTCGCCGGCGGCAATGAGCTGAAATTCGGCCTGTCCGAATATGATTACGCCGGCGGCCATCGTGGTGTGCCCTATGATGTGATCGAGAGCGACGTTTATCGCCTGCCGATGCCGGCCCATGCGGAGATCGTCATCGAAGGCGACATGGCGGCGGACGACACCGCCCGGGAGGGCCCGTTCGGCGAATTCACCGGCTATTACGCGTCAAGCCCCAGCGAGCAGCCGGTGGTGCGGGTGCGGCGAGTCTACTACCGCAACGACCCTGTGCTGGGCATCGCCTCCCCGATGCGGCCGCCGTCGGACTTCTCATTCAGCAAGTGCGTCATGAAGGCGGGCATGATCTGGGACGAGGTCGAGCGCGCGGGCCTGTCCGGGGTGCGCGGCGTATGGTGTCACGAATTCGGCGGTGCCCGCATGTTCAACGTCATCGCCATCAAGCAGGCCTATCCGGGGCATGCCCGTCAGGCCGGCATGCTGGCTGCGTCGAGCCAGTCGGGCTCTTATCTCGGCCGCTTCGTCGTGGTGGTCGACGAGGACGTCGATCCCACCGACATTTTCGACGTGATGTGGGCGGTGTGTACACGCTGCGATCCGGTCGCGGACATCGAGTTTTTCCGGCGCGCCTGGTCGACACCGCTCGACCCGCTGCTTGACAAGGCGAGCTCGACCAACTCGCGCGCCGTGATCGATGCGTGCCGTCCGTTCGAGCGTCTCAAGGATTTTCCGCCGGTGGCGCGGGCAAGCCCGGAACTGGTGGCGAAGGTGCGGGAGAAGTTCGCGGGAATTCTGGCGAAGCTGTAGGCGTAATAATCTGTAGCCCGGATTGAGCGAAGCGAAATCCGGGAAAGGCCGGCCGGTTTTGCACTGCCGGCCCCGGATGTCGCTACGCTCCATCCGGGCTACGCACCCCCTCACATCGTTACCACCAGGTAGGCATCCTCCACGCTCACCGGGAATGTCTCCGCCACATAGGGATCTTCCACCAGCCGGGCGCCGGTCTCGACCTTGACCTCGAAGCGACGCACCTGGACGCGACGTGGATCGCACCAGGATTTACCGGTTCGAATGTCGTATTCCCACGAGTGCCACGGGCAGCGGATCATCTCGCCCTTGCGCGAATAGCAGTATTCACCGGGCTCGGACGAGGACACGAGGCCGGTCAGGATGCCTTTCGACAGCGGGCCGCCCTGGTGCGGGCAGCGGTCCGACATGGCAAAGAATTCGCCCTGGAGATTGAAAATGACGAGCTTGCGGCCCCGCACCTCGACCAGCTTGCGCTCCCCAGGAGCGATCTCGCACGCCGGTGCGACGACATACTTCGCCAATTTTCATTCTCCGTAAGTGGATTGTGAGATTTCCGGGACCGCCGCGCCACCGACGATCGCCGTACAGCGGATGTCCTCGGCCTTCGCCTTTTTCTCCGCGATCTCCAGCACGTCGAGAATGCGGTCGCGTGGAATAAAGCAGACACCGCTGTCGTCGGCGACCACAAGATCGCCGGGCTCGACCCGCACCTCGCCAATCTGCACCGAGCCGTTGATTTCGACGGTTTCGAGCCGCCATTTGCCAGTGACTGGGCTGATCTGACTCGCCCACACCGGATAGCCGACGACGCGCGAATGGGCGATATCGCGGATACCGCCCATTACGATGGCGCCGGCTTCGCCCTGGCGCTTGCCGGTCAAAGCCGAAATGCCGCCCATGTTGGACATATTGGCGACGCCCTGGATCACTAACACGTCGCCGGTGTTGGCAAGATTGTGGGCTTCGAACTCCCCCATGCGGTTGACGTGGTTGCGGGCGCCCTCAAGCGGGTCGGCCCGCTGCAGCACGTTGCGCACCGTAAGCGCCGGCCCGACCATCGTGGTTCCGGGAATCGTCGGCTTAAGCACTGACGCGCTGATCACGCCCAACGCAATGCCCAGTTCGTCCATAGCGTCGGAGACCAGCCCGGTCGGATCGCCGATTGCCAGGAGGCGGTCGACGGCGCCGTCCGGGGGGCGCGGCGTCGCCATCAGGCGGATGCGTTCCGGCGCGATGCGGCCGGTCAGGCGCTTTTCCATAGGGTCGCGGCTCCGTGTTGGTAGTTGGCTCATCGCCTTAGTTTGTGGTTGTTCGTTGTTGGTTCAATCAAAGCCGGATATTGGCGTCCCGGATCGCGATCGACAAGCGGGCCGTCTTCATCTTTGAAGGAATTTCAAGCTGTCAGGAATTTCATGACATCGATCGACCAGGGCGCGCCGCTTTGGGGGGCCTGTTCAGTGAGCTTGGTCGACCAATTGGTCCCGTTCTCCTCGTTGTCGAACGCAGCGACTGTGTGTGCCTGGGGAGCAACAGGTCATAGGTCCTGGGTGCGACGCGCAATGGCGTGCTCCCAGACTTTGTCGCGATCGTCGTCGAACACGAGCCCCGCATCGGCCGGCGCCGTGTACCAGACATTGCGGCCCAGCTCGGCCTCAAGCTGCCCCGGCGCCCAGCCTGCATACCCGAAGGCGACCAGGCTCTTCGTCGGGCCGGCGTTCATGGCAATGTCGCGCAGAACCTCGCGACTCGACGTAGCAGCGAAGCGCCCGTCCACTTCGAGCGTTTCAGGGCGACGATAATCGGTACTGTGAACTACGAAGCCGACTTCAGGTTGGACCGGCCCGCCCAAAAAAATGCGCACGCTGCCAGAGGCAGCAGTGTCCTTGGTGCCCAACGCCGCGAGGATTTCCGCCAAAGGCTTTTCGCCCAGCGGGTGATTGATGACGATCCCCAGCGCACCGTCGCGGTCGTGCCGCACCATCAGGATCACCGCACGATCGAAGCGCGTGTCCCGCATCGCGGGCGTTGCGATCAGGAGCTGGCCCCTGAGTGAAAACGGCGCCGGCGCATCGGCCGGGCCGGGCGGCGCGGCGAACAGGGCCGCCGGCGCCGCAAGGAGGGCGAGCATCAGGTACCGGGCCGCGATCCATGACATGGGGCGCTCCGTGAAGGTGACGCGGACTGCCAATCCGCGTGCACAATACCAGCACAGGGTTGCTTCTGCACGGCCCCGGTGTCGGCTATTGGTGAAACATCGGAATTTGGGTGTTGCGCATGACCAATTCGTCGGAACCAAGGACTGGATTGATACGGCTTCGGCGCTATCCACCGGCGCGTTGGCTGGCCGAATACCGTCCGGCCTGGCTATGGGGCGATGTCGCCGCCGGAGTGACGCTGGCGGCGTATGCGATCCCGGTTTCCCTTGCCTATGCGGGACTCGCAGGGTTGCCTCCGCACGTCGGCGTATATGGCTATTTGCTGGGCGGGCTTGGCTACGCGCTGTTCGGGTCGTCGCGTCAACTGGCGATCGGACCCACCTCCGCGATCTCGCTCATGATTGCCGGAACGGTGGGAGCGATGGCGGATGGGGATTCTCAACGCTATGCTCAGATTGCCAGCCTCACCGCATTCACCGTGGCTGCGCTTTGCCTCTTCGCCTGGCTGCTGCGGCTGAGTGTGCTCGTGAAGCTGATCAGCGACAGCATCCTCGTCGGCTTCAAGGCCGGTGCTGGGTTGACCATCTCCATGACCCAGCTGCCGAGCTTGTTTGGCGTGCCGGGGGGCGGGCATAACTTTTTCGAGCGGGCGGTGCTGTTCGCCGGCCAACTCGGTCAGACGCATTTTCTCGTGCTGATCGTCGGCATTATCGCGCTCGTTCTGCTCGTTATGGGCCAGCGTCTGGCGCCGGGAAGGCCGGTCGCGCTCGCCGTCGTGGCGCTGGCGATCGTCGCTGCATCCGTGCTCGGGCTTCCCGCGCTCGGAGTGGCGACGACGGGGGAAATCCCATCCGGCCTGCCCAGGCTGGGGGGCCCGGCGCTACGGCTGCGCGACGTCGAAGGGATCATTCCATTGGCCGCAGGGTGCCTGCTGCTCGCCTACATCGAGGGCGTCTCCGCCGCCCGCACTTTCGCGGCAAAGCACGGATATGCGCTCAATCCGCGGCAGGAGTTTCTTGGCGTCGGTGCGGCGAATCTCGCGGCGGCGCTGGGGCACGGCTATCCGGTCGCAGGGGGACTGTCGCAATCGGCGGTCAACGACAAGGCGGGTGCACACACCCCGCTCGCCCTCGTGTTTGCCTCGATCACGCTCGCGCTGTGCCTGCTCTTCCTCACGGGACTCCTGGATGATCTTCCGACGGCGGTCCTGGCCGCGGTGGTGCTGACGGCGGTGTACGGGCTGTTCGATTTTCCGGCGCTGTTGCACATGTGGCGAGTGAGCCATCTCGACTTCTATGCCGCAACGATCGCTCTCGGCGGCGTGCTGCTCGTGGGAATATTGGAGGGCATCCTGCTCGCCGCGCTGGCCTCCGTCTTGTTGCTGCTGGGCCGTGCATCGCGTCCGCACGTGGCGTTCCTCGGCCGTATTCCAGGCACGAACAGCTATTCCGATCTCGCCCGCCATCCCGAAAACGAGCCGTTGCACGGGGTGATCGCCTTCCGCCCCGAAGCGTCGCTGATCTACATCAATGCTGACGCCGTTCTGGAATCGGTCCTGCGCCGCCTTCGTGCGGCTCCCTCGCGCGCCATCCACCTGGTCGTCTGCGACCTCTCCGCATCGCCCTACGTCGACCTTGCAGGCGCGCGCATGTTGCATGAGCTCGTCACCGAGCTCTCTGCCCGCGGCATCGCACTGCGTATCGTCGGGGCACACGGATGGGCACGCGATCTGCTGCGAGCGGACGGGTTGGGCGCAAAGGTCGGGAACCTCGACAGGCAAGTGACTCTCGATAGTCTGGTGGGCGGTGCGGCAAATAGCCAAAAGCCAGATGTGTGAGGTTCAGATCCGCGGCGTCCCCTAATCGGTCCGCTGATCGCTGGATCTCTGCGGCCGTTTCGCCATCGCCGACCTGCTGCTCACGCGACCTTGACCAGCAGCTTGCCGAAGTTCTTGCCCTGGAGAAGACCGAGGAACGCAGCCGGCGCGTTTTCCAGCCCCTCGACCACATCCTCACGATATCTGAGACGACCATCGCGCACCCATTCGCCCGCATCACGCAGGAAATCATCCTGCTTGACAGCGAAATCCCACACGATGAAGCCGCGCAGCGTGAGGCGCTTGCGCAGCACTGAGGTCATATCGGGTCCAGGCGTTGGCGCAGCGGCGTTGTACTGGGCGATCAGCCCGCACACCGGGACACGGGCGAAATCGTTGAGCAGCGGCCACACGGCTTGCTGGACCACACCGCCCACATTCTCGAAATAGATATCGATGCCCGCCGGACACGCGGTCTCCAGTTGACGCGCAAAGTCGGCCGCATGATGGTCAATGCCGGCGTCGAAGCCCAGTTCCTGAACCACGTAACGGCACTTGTCCAGGCCGCCCGCAATCCCCACCGCGCGGCACCCTTTGATCTTGGCGATCTGCCCGACCACGGAGCCGACGGCACCGGATGCGGCCGCAACCACCACGGTTTCGCCTGGTTTGGGCCGGCCGATTTCCAGGAGCCCCACATAGGCAGTCATGCCCGGCATGCCGAGGACGCCGAGCGCAGTCGACACGGGTGCCGCAGCGGGATCGAGCTTGCGCAGGCCGGCGCCATTGGACAGCGCAAAATCCTGCCAGCCCCCATAGCCCACCACAACATCGCCGATGGCTAATTTCGCATTTCGTGACGCCACGACCTCGCTGACGGTGCCACCCACCATAAGCTCGCCGACCTCGACGGGCTTGGCGTAGGACTTCGCGGCGCTCATGCGGCCGCGCATGTAAGGATCGAGCGACAGATAGCGGATGCGCATCAGCACGTCGCCGTCGCGGGGTTCCGGCACCGGGCGCTGCACTAATTCAAAATTATCGAGGCCGGGCGCACCTTCGGGCCGGCTTTTGAGCAGGATCTGGCGATTGATACCGGCGGCCATTGTGTACGCTCCGTGAGATTACGACTGGATTGAGATAGTGCCTTCAGCAGCTTGTTACCAATATTTCGCCGCCATTACAGGCGGACGATAACGCCAGAAGAATAGGCAAGACCTCGCGGCAACCTCTTGAGAAACGGCGCCGGCGCCGCTAGTTTCATCGGCAAAACGCCAAGTTTGGCGAAAAAATCTCGGAGGATCTCATCATGGACATTCGCGCTGCTGCTTGCATTCTCGTCACCGTCGCCTCGGTCGGCGCGGCTTCGGCGCATCATGGCTGGGGTAGCTACGACGCTACCAAGGTCTTTACCATCAGCGCTCCGGTAGAGACGCTGACCTGGGCGGACCCGCACACCCATATCACGCTCAGGTACCAGGGCAATATCTGGGAAGCGACGCTGGCGCCGCTGTTCCGCATGCAGGCGCGCGGTCTGACGCAGGCCATGCTCAAGCCCGGCACCATGGTGGCGGTTGAGGGTTATCCGTCTACGCAAAAGCAACACGAGATGCGGGCCGAGCGCATTACCGTGGCGGGCAAATCCGTCGAGCTGCGTTAGCACGTGGAGATGCCGCACAGTTCGCTGCCGGAGATTCTCACGGCGGCGTTCACGGCGCTGGAGCAGTCGAGTCTCGGGGCGGCGGCGCGCGGCTCGGGTTGGCTCTATGCCGTTGCCAATGTGGGCCATGTCCTCGGCGCGGCACTGCTGGTTGGGGGTATCGCAACCTTCGACATCCAGGTGCTGCGTCGCGCCAAGAACGTCGGCGCCATCGCGCGTGCAGTCACCCCGGTCGCGGCCTTTGGGCTCGCCCTGCAAGTCACGTCCGGCACCGTTCTGTTGGCAGCGGATGCCATGCCGGTGGGGGTCAACCCGGCCTTTCAATTTAAAATGGGGATGTTCGCTCTCGGCCTTATCAACGTCGCGGCATTCCGCTG
The DNA here is from genome assembly GCA_035311445.1 of Xanthobacteraceae bacterium. Classification (GTDB taxonomy): domain Bacteria; phylum Pseudomonadota; class Alphaproteobacteria; order Rhizobiales; family Xanthobacteraceae; genus JAJPKK01. The sequence continues at coordinate 33,355 of DATGCX010000202.1, forward strand.
GCGTTTCGGCAGCCGTTTGCGTGCCGAAACTCCCCTTGACGGCGCCGCTGTGTTTGCAGCGGTGTCACTGGCAAGCTGGCTCTCGGTCCTCCTGGCTGGGCGCTTCATCGCGTATTTGTGATTCACATTGCCTTCATGCCGCCGCGGGTGCCTCCGCGCGCGGCTGCTTGTATTCCTTGAGCCGCGGCAGAACTTCCTTGGCGAACAGCGTGAGATTGTCGACCGTGTCCTCGTGCGACAGGCTACCGGCGTGGCCCATCATGATGAGGTTGCCCATGCCGCCACAATATTCGCAGAAGTCGATGATCTGGGCATAGACTTGGTCGGGCGTGCCGCAGAACATGATGGCGGCATCGATCAGGTCCTGCACGCTGCAGGAATGCATGTCGATGAAGCGGCCATCCTTGGTCTTGCTGCGCTGGCGCTTTTCACCGCGCAGGATGCGGACATTGTCCTCGATCGACAGGTAGCCCGGCGGATTGCGAAACTGCGGCGCTACGATCCCGGACGTGCGCACATAGCCGGCGACGAATTCGGCGCGCGCCCTGGCGGTGCGCTCGTCCGCTGCGACCGCGACGAGGCCCAGGTATCCAAAACGATCGGCAGACGGCGCCGGACGCCCCGCCGTGACGTAACCGGCCCGATAGGCATCAAACAGCGGGCGCGTGGCAAAGCCCGTGCCGAGTGTCGCCATCACGTAACCCTTCTCGCCGAGCACCCGCGCGTTGCCGCGGCTGCCGGTGGTGCTCCACACTGGCGGATGCGGTTGCTGATACGGGCGTGGCCACAGATTGACGTGGCGATAATGAAAATGCTCGCTCTCCCAGTTGAACGGCTCGCCATGACTCGTCATCGCCTTGATGATGAAGTCGTGGGATTCCCAAAACCGCTCCATCACGCCGACCGCATTCTGGTTCGATACCGGGAACTCGTAAGGCACGCCCTTGACGAAGCCCATGTCGAGACGTCCGCGCGAGATCACGTCGATGGTGGCTAACTCCTCGGCGCAACGCAGCGGATCGGGCCTGTGGCCGATCGGATAACCGAGCACCAGCAGGCGGGCGCGCTTGGTCTCCCGCGCCAGCACCGAGAGCGCGACGATCGCGGCGCACGACATGCAGGTCGCCGTCGCGTGGTGCTCGTTGACCATGATGTCGAGCCCGAGTTCGTCGGCGACGAACCATTCATCGTAATAGCGGTGCAGCAGATCAGCCGCGAGCTTGGGATCCTGCTTGGCGTTGGGCAGGTTGACGCGCAGCGAGCCATCGTGAGCCGACCATGCCGGGAAGTATGGCTGCTCGGTGAATTGGTAGACCCGCATGTACCGCTCCGCTGCAGAAGGCAGATCACACCTGTGAACTGATTTGGAGGGACATATCCGTTTCTCGGGATCAGCCGCACTGGCCTTCTAGTGAAACCGGTCCCACGCCGCCTGACGCGAGACTCCCAGCGCTTCGCCGATCCTCTCCCAGCTCACCCCTCGCCTTCGCAGCACGTCGACCATGCGTTGCAGCGCATTTCGCAGATCCTCGTCCCTCGTCACGGTGTTTTTCAGGATCACCAGAAGTGTCTCGGTCGGAGCAAGTTCTGGGTTTCCGATTTCGGTCGATATCTTGTCGTCATCGCAAATCTTCACACAGAGGGCGACGCATTCGTCGCAGATAAATACGGTTGGCCCGGCAATGAGCTTCCTGACATCGAATTGAGATTTTCCGCAAAATGAACATCGCAGTTCGTTTGCGCCCGTATCTTTTTCCGCCGCACGCGCTTGCGTGCCGGCTGTGGGGGGCGGGTTTGTGGCATCTGCTGTCATAGCTCTTCCTCAAAGGCCGTCAAACGGCCTTAATAGTCAAGTATGCCTTGACAACGAGCCGCTGTCAAGTGGCGCTTGACATCCGGCATCGGCGGACGTGCGAAGACGCGAGCTTAGGAGCCGATGACAAATAACCGCGCCATTTGAATCCCCTCCCCCGCTTGCGGGGGAGGGTTAAGGAGGGCGCGCGGAGCTGGCCGCTCACAAGGACCGGCGGCCTGGGGCCGGCCCAACGGCGGGGCGCAGACCGTCGTTTTGTCCGCGCTTGAGCTCATACATGTGCGTCGGCAAACGCCAGCGCCCGCGCGGCAAACGCCTTCGGCTGCTCGATGTGGGGGAAGTGGCCGGCGCCGACGAGCGGCTCGAATTTCGCGCCCGGCACCGCGGCGCAGAAAGTGCGGCCATAGGATTCATTGACCAACCGATCGGCGACCCCCCACAGCACCAACGTTGGGATCCGGATGCGATGCAGCCGGCCCTTGAGCTTGGGGTCGTGCATATAGGGCGACCAGGTGTAGAGCGCGGCGGCTTCGCGATTGCGAGCCACGGCCGTGACTTCGTCGTCCGTCATGGCGCGGTAGTCGCGCCTGCCGGCAGCCGGATCGGCGAATGCCTTGTCGAGAAATTCTTCTTCCACCATGGCAAAGACGTCGAGGATGTCGCGCGTCTCGCGGTCGCCCACCTTGATCCCGACAGGATTGCCGAGCACCAGCTGTGCCATCCGCGCGATGCTTTTCACCGCGATCTCGGCGGCAATCCAGGCGCCGAGCGAAACCCCGATCACGAGGGCATCACGAAGGTCGAGTGCATCCATCAGGTCGAGATAGAAATACGCAAGGTCGTCGACTGTGGTGATACTTGGCGGCCGCTCAGAATGGCCGAAACCCGGATGGGATGGAGCGATCAGCCGTCCGCCTTCGGCCAGCATGGCGAGCACAGGCGCCGACGGATCGAGGCCGATATGGGGGTGCAGAAACAGAATCGGCCGGCCGCGGCCGCGCTCGATCAGTTCGGTCCTTGCGCCGTTGACGATGATGGTCGACATCGGCGCGTGCTCGCCCACACTCATCCGCCTCGCCCTTCGGAGTGCGGTGAGGTGATCGCATAGGCCTCGGAACCCTTCAATGCCTTGGTTTGGGGGCGCTACCAATAACCGCAGATAATCGCCCTCATTTTCAGCCCCTCTAATGTTTACCTATTGCGATCAACGTTTATTTCCGGCACGGCCACGCATCATGCAATGCGTCGAGAACAAGCACAGTGAACGGTAGGGGTCCTTCCTTAGGGTGCGTTTCGCCGTACGTCACCACAACCTTGAGGGCCTGCTCAATGGTGATTTGCTCAGGTACGGCAGCACACAGCAGCGGGTCCAGGTGTTGAATGTCACCTACCGTCTGCATCGCTCTCAGCAAGCCTGACATGTTGATGACGGCCTCTACCAATCCAACGCACCGTCCATAGAGGTAAGGGTTATAAGTATCGACAGCTTGGTCTGAAGTGAGTTTGCAATAGGGAAGCATGAAACTGGCGCTGTGTTCGTTCTCAGCCGCACCAGCCGTTATGATCGTCAGCGCCGTCAACGCGCCCACCAATATCAATCGCATTGTTCATCCCCATCAACAGCGTAGGCAGGCTCTATCAATTCGCTTCACCGCGGCTGCTCGCCAACCTCCTCATCACCTCAGCGCAGCCAGCCACATCGCGATATAAGGCCATGCAAGTGCTAAATGTTTCGGTATGAACCGAAACATCGCGGGGCCGGGGAGCGGACGCAGTTAATCGGCCAAGTAAGACACCAACGCCCAGGCAGACGATCCCAACAACAATGGGGGTGCGCCATTCGCGCAATAACAAGATCAAGCTCATTGCCCACCTTTAGATTCAGTTGCCGGCCCTCTCAAAGCTGAGTTGGATTGGCCCACTCATCCCAATATTGAAGCGACCGGGCCACTACCGTTTGCGCTGAACGATCAGTTCTTGCACGGGCATGCATTTCGGTAAGCCCGCAAAGCGAGCGCCAAAAAATCTTCATGGGCACGCTCCGGATGCGCTCCGATGTACCGCACCACGACAGTTGCATGCTGCCCGTTGGTATAGCAGATTCCGATCGTTTCGAACCACATCCCCCTCGTCGTCGGACTTGTCCGGGCCACCCCCAGCGTTGGGGCACATTGCAAGCAATCATGGGCTTATCGCTATCGGCGAGACGCGAACTTGGCAACCGGCTCGGCGCGCAGCACATAATCGCAATAATTGCGG
>DATGCX010000203.1:0-2444 GCA_035311445.1 Xanthobacteraceae bacterium
TCGGTTGTGACTAGCGCATTGAAGGGCATCGGCGCGGCGATTGCGTTGATCGAGGCCAGCGAGCCGAAGCCAGCCAAGCGTGGGCCATGAGCAACACGCGGTTACGAACCGCGTTCACCGTCCGGACTGGCAACCACCACCACATAACCGTCGGAATCGCGGAGCCAAATTTCCCTGTGTTGGGGCCGGGGGTTGATGTGAGGTTCTTCGATGATCTCGGCCCCCAACCCACGAGCTCGCCCCACGACCGAGTCAAAATCGTCTACCTGGAACCACAGCAAGACACCGTGTCCAGGCGACGCCGCGTCTGCGTTGACGAGGTTGGGGTGGTCTTCCTCGTCCCAAGCGTGGAGTTGAAGAAGCAACTGACCAGAGCACGAGATCCGCTCGTACAAGTCGCGGTGGCTGTGTTCTGAAAGCGAGTCTGCTCCAAGCAGTTTCCGCGTACCAGCGACTACTCGCCCTAACATCGCGCACCGCTATACTGTGTACGTATGGATGCGATCATCGATAAAGATAAGGGCGATTACTTCCAGTTGGCGCGCCGCTTGATAGCTTGGGTTGCGGGGGACGCCTCATCCATCAGCTTGCCGGCGTCGATCGCAGTCAGTTTGCCGTTGCGCTTGAGGATGCGGCCGTCGATCAGAACGGTGTCGACGTTCGACGCCTGCGCCGAATCGACGAGCATGTAGGCCGGTTCGGTGAACGGCCCGATATTCAGCTCACGGGTGCCCACCATAATGACGTCGGCGCGCTTGCCCTTCCTGAGCGATCCGGTGTGATCGGCAAGACCCAGCGCCTTGGCGCCTTCGATCGTCGCGAGCTCAACAACCTTGCGCGCGGGCAGCTTGAATTCGCTCTCGCTGCGGCCGTTCTCGAGATTTTGCACCAGCTTCATGATCCCGAACATGTCGGCATTGCCGGTGAGCGGCGTGGTGTCGACGGACAGCGCGAGATTGACCTTGTGGTCGAGAAATTCGGCGACCTTCGCCAGGCCGAAGCCGATGCGCATCTCAGAGGCCGGCGAGATGCTAACCGAGGCGCCTGCCGCGGCGAGGATGTCCATTTCCTCCGGCGAGGTATTGATGGCGTGGATGACCTGCAGACCGTTGAAGACGTAGCCGAGCTTTTGCAGCGCGATGATGTGGTCCTTGTCGAATTTTGTGGAGTTGAGATGGACTGAGACCGGCAGCCCGAGCCGGCGCGCGGCCTCGTACTCGACGCGATACATTTCCGGCGACAGCGGCCGGATTTCCATCTTGCCTTCGGCGTTCGGCAGCGCGGCCTGCACGCCGCGCCAGGCGATGCCGAGCGCCAGCAGGCCTTCGTTCGACAGGCTCGCCCAGTCGCCATGCATGCGCTCGAGGTCGGCGACGCTAAACGGCTGGGTGAGCGGCGTTGAACGCGCCGGGCCATACGCGAAGCGGCCGCGCAGCCCGGTCTCCTGCATCGCCCGCAGGTCTTCGACCGCGTGCTCATAGGTCATAATGTTGTGGCACCAATTGTGCACCGTCGTGATGCCCGAGTGCAGCGCTTCTGCCGAGGAGAGCAGCGTGCCGTAATACATGTCGCGCGGCGTGTAGACCTTGCCGAGCGCGGTGGTCATCGGGAAATAGCCGTGCGCGCGGTCGTCGCCCGACATATTGCGCAAGAGCGTCGTCCACATGTGCCAGTGGGTGTCGATCAGGCCGGGCATGACGATGAAGCCGCGCCCGTCGATGATTTGTGCACCCGGCGCGGCCAGCCCGGTGCCGACGTCGACGATCAGTCCATTGTCGACATGCAGGTCGCCATTAGATAGGTCCGGCTGGCCGGGCTCCATCGTCATCACGTAGGCGTTGCGGATGACTACATTGCTGCGCGCCGGCAGATTGGAGACCGACGGCGAGACCGCCGCGTGTGCGGGCATACGGAAGCCATGCATTGCGCCGAGTGCTGCAACGCCGCCGAGAAATGCGCGCCGCCGGATGCTAATTTCGCTGGCCATGTTGTCTCCCCTTAATCAGTTTTGAACGGTAGCAGATTTTCACCGTTCCAGCTTCGTTAGTGTACTGTGACCGTCCGCAACAGCGACCTGATCAATGTCCGCTTTGGCCCACCTTGTGGATTCAAGTCGAACATCTCCCGAGTCCGAGAAGTGCCAGAACCGGTCATGAGCCAGTTGCACGACGGGCGGATTCGCTAGGCTTTCCGCTCTTGAAAATCTGCGGATCACCGTCACACTCGGCGCTGCCTCGGGATGTCGATTGGCAAGTACTCGATGCCCGATTGCTGAACCGGCTGTGGGTAGAGCTTCATCAACGCCAATACTTCTTGCGGCATACCCACTTTGATGGGGAGCCCCAGCTCGCGGGCTTCAGTTGCAGTAAGCGCGTAGTCATGCGTCCAATGTCCACCCGCAAGCTTATCCGCGAGGGCTTCCGCAGCCGCCTGGTCCATTCGCG
>DATGCX010000204.1:0-2014 GCA_035311445.1 Xanthobacteraceae bacterium
TGCCCGCGCTGGCGGCCGATCTGGTGCGCCGCGAGGTGACTGTAATCTTCACCGGCGGTAGCACGCCCGCGACACTCACGGCCAAGGCGGCGACCGCGACGATTCCGATCGTCTTCTACATAGGGGGCGATCCGGTCGAACTTGGATTTGTCGCCAGCCTGAGCCGACCAGGCGGCAACCTCACGGGCATAATGTCGTTGAACGCAGAGTTGGGACCGAAGCGGCTCGAACTCCTGCACGAGCTTCTTCCCACGGCCACCAGCATCGCGCTGCTCATCAACCCGACGAGTCCCGCTCTAAGCGATCCGCAATCGCGGGACCTGCAGATGGCAGCTGGCAAGCTCGGACTGCAACTGCACGTCCTGCATGCGAGCACCGAACGCGAGATCGAGACAGCGTTCGCGACCTTGGTTCAAGCGCAAGCCAGCGGGCTCGTCATCGGCCTGGATGTATTCTTCACTTCCCGCAGCGAACAGCTCGCCGCTCTCGCGCTACGCCACGCAGTCCCGATGATCTACCAGTATCGCGAATTCGCTGCCGCGGGCGGCCTCATGAGCTATGGAACCAACATCGCCGATATGTTTCGCCTTGCAGGCGCCTACACCGGGCGCATCCTCAAGGGTGAGAAGCCCGCCGACCTACCGGTTCAGCAGGCCAACAAGGTCGAGCTGATCATCAACCTGAAAGGCTGACCGAAAAGGGCCGAAAGGCCGAAAAATCCGACAAAAGCGGGTGATTTTGGCCCTGCTGCGTGATTCCCTTCGTGTGTGTGAATCAGCAAGGGAGCGCAACATGGCTTGGACCAAAACCACCCGCAAGCAGTATCGCCGCGCTGGACTCCGCTATGCAAGCGACACGACCGCCAAGGAATGGATTTTGTTGAGCCCACTGTTGCCGAAGCGGGCTCGCACGGGCCGCCCACCGATATGGAGCCTTCGCACCATCATGGATGCAATTCTCTACATTCTTGCGACCGGCATCCAATGGCGCGCGCTGCCGAAAGACTTTCCGCCGTTCACGAGCGTTCAGTATTATTTTTATGATTGGCGTGACCGCAACGTCTGGCGGCAGATCAATCGTGTCCTGGTCGAGCACACGCGCCGAGCGGCGGGACGCAAGCGCACTCCTTCGGCTGGAATCATCGACAGCCAGACCGTGAAGACCACAGAAAGTGGCGGTCCATGTGGGTTTGATGCGGGCAAGAGGGTGAAGGGGCGCAAACGTCACATGGTCACCGATACGGACGGCTCATTGCTTGCCGTCCAGGTACACGCGGCCAATATCCAAGACGTGCACGGCGCGGTACCGCTGTTGAAACATATCGGCCTTATCTTTCCCAACCTGCGTCACATCTTTGCTGATCGCGTGTACCGCGGGAAGCAACTGCCCGACGCGATCGCCGAGTTCGGCAACTGGGTCATTGAGATCGTCACACGGTCGCAGAGTGTCGGTACCTTCAAGGCCGAGCGAAAACGCTGGGTGATTGAACGAACGCTTGCTTGGCTCAACCGCTGCCGACGCCTCTCCAAAGACTTCGAGGAGACAACCGCCAGCGCGGAGGCGTGGATCCTCCTTGCGAGCATTCGCGTGCTTTCGCGGCGTCTGGCAAGGGCCTGAAATCATGGGCATTAATATTGAGTCCGACTCTGAGGAGCATGGCGTTAAGGCCATGCGTCTCGAAGGATGCGGCGGAGGGGCTCCTCAGCATGAGGCCGAACCGATCACCCGGCACCCATCATCAGAACAGTTCCGGCACGTCGTTCAAGCCGCGCGCCTCCTCGACCGCTTCCGGCAACAGCCGGCAGAAGGCGTCGATCCAATCGGTCGGCACCGTGGTGCTCACCTTGACGAAGCGCGCGCCGAAGCGCGGCGTATGGTAGGCGCCCTGGCGGATCATGATGCCGCGCTCGGCGTAGGTCGCCGCCAGCGCCTCGGGCCGAAGCCCGAGCGCGGCGCATTCGACGATAAGGAAATTGCCGTGCGAGGGATAGACCGGCAGCGCGAGCCCCGGCAC
>DATGCX010000205.1:0-41779 GCA_035311445.1 Xanthobacteraceae bacterium
ACGACAGCAACGTACATGCGTAGCTTGAATCAAACCGAATTCAGCGAGTCAAGGGCTATTCGAAAAATGTTATGACTACATAATTAGCCCGCCCCCAATAAAAACAACCGCTTAGCTCAAAGCTGGGGAAAGTTCGGTTTAACCGCGACGAACGGGCCCGCACCCCATCCGTTCCGGTGTGATATCCTGAATCTGTGGCGCGGGCGCGTGCCACGAGCACGGAATTTGCATGGATACGGTCACCCGATGCAGTGAAGGGCAAGTATCATGGATCGCAGATTATTCCTGAAAACCGCGACCGGTGCGGCGGCACTCGCGGCGACCGGCGGGCTCGCCACTCCGGCCATCTCGCAGCGAGCAGCAGCGCGGACGCTGCGTTTCGTGCCGCAGGCCGATCTCGCCAATTTCGATCCCATCTGGGGCACCCAATACGTGGTGCGCAACGCGTCCGCCATGGTGTGGGACACGCTCTATGGCATGGACGAAAAGCTGCAGCCGCAGCGCCAGATGGCGGAACACGAGGAGGTGTCGGCGGACGGCCTCATCTGGACATTCCGGCTGCGGCCGGGGCTCAAGTTCCACGACGGCGAAAAGGTCCTGGCGAAGGACGTGGTGGCGAGCCTCGACCGGTGGACGGCGCGTGATCAGATGGGCCTGTTGATCAGGGCCGTCCAGCAGGAACTCACAGCGGTCGACGACCGCACCGTGAAGTGGGTGCTCAAGAAGCCCTTCCCGAAGATGTTGCTGGCGCTCGGCAAGATCTCGACGCCGATCGCCTTCATCATGCCGGAACGGATCGCCAAATCGGACCCGTTCAAGCAGATCACCGAATATATCGGTAGCGGTCCGATGCGCTTCGTATCCGGTGACTGGGTGCCGGGTGCCAGGGCGGCGTTCGAGAAATTCGCCGACTATATGCCGCGCCAGGAGACGGCGTCCTGGCTGGCGGGCGGCAAGCGGATGCAGGTCGATCGCGTCGAATGGGCCGTGATGCCCGATCAGGCGACTGCCGCAGCGGCATTGCAGAGCGGCGAGATCGACTGGTGGGAAAACCCGATCTCCGACCTCGTGCCGCTGTTGCGCAAGAATCGCAATGTGGCGGTCGATATCGCCGATCCGCTCGGCAATATCGGCAGCTTCCGCATGAACCATCTTTACCCGCCCTTCAACGACGTACGGGCGCGGCGAGCGGTGCTGATGGCCATGAGCCAGGAAGACTACATGCGCGCCATTGTCGGTGACGACAACGAGCTATGGAAGCCGCTGCCCGGTTTCTTCACCCCCGGCACGGCCCTCTATACCGAAGAAGGCGGCGAGATACTCAAAGGCCCGCGCAATCTCGACTCCGCCAAAAAACTGCTGGCGCAGTCGGGCTATGCGGGTCAGCCGGTCACTTGCCTCGTCGCCCAGGACCAGCCGATCACCAAGGCGCAGGGCGATATCACGGCCGACCTGCTCAAGCGCCTCGGCATGAATGTCGATTTTGCCGCTATCGACTGGGGCACGGTCGGTGCCCGCCGCGCCGTGAGGACGCCTCCCGGTCAGGGCGGCTGGCAAATGTTCCACACCTGGCATTCCGGGGCGGATTGCATCAATCCCGCGGTTGCCATCGGCGTGCGCGCCAGTGGCGACAAGGCGTGGTTCGGCTGGCCGGACGTGCCCGCTGTCGAAGCGGAAGTGGCGGCCTGGTACGAGGCCAAGACCTTGGGCGAAGAGAAGGCCGCAATTGGTCGGCTCAACAAGGCAGCGATCGAGGGCGTGGTGTATGCGCCGACCGGCTTCTTCCTGATGTACCAGGCGTGGCGCAAGAACGTCAGCGGCGTCGTAAAGGGACCGCTGCCATTCTTCTGGGGGGTCAGTAAGAGTGTGTAAGGAAGGATGATGAAGGGGCGACCCTTGTGGTCGCCCCTTTCCTGGCGGACGATGAGAATCCGGAGAAGGTCGCGGCATTACGCGTCTTACCCATCCGGTCAGGGGCACACGCGGTGCTCAAACCGGGCGACCACAAGGGTCGCCCCTACAACCGGCACGTTGGAGGCCGCCATGCATCGCAGAGCATTCCTGAAGACGGCAGCCGGCGCGCTTGCCGCGTGCGGCTGTGCGAGGCCAGCAATCTCCCAGCGCGCGGCGGCGCGAACTTTGCGCTTCGTCCCGCAGGCCGATCTCGCCAACTTCGATCCGATCTGGAATACCCAGTATGTGGTGCGCAACGGCGCAGCACTGATCTGGGACATGCTTTATGGGGTCGACGACAAGTTGCAACCCCGGCGCCAGATGGTCGAAGCCGAGGAAGTATCGGCTGACGGCCTTACCTGGACATTCCGGCTGCGGCCGGGCCTCAAGTTTCATGAAGGCGAACCGGTGCTCGCGAAGGACGTGGTCGCAAGCCTTGCGCGGTGGCAGGCGCGCGACAATATGGGCCTGATGATCAGGGCGATCGAGAACGAGCTCGTCGCCGTTGATGACCGCTCCTTCCGCTGGGTTCTCAAGAAGCCGTTTCCCAAACTGCTGGTGGCGCTGGGGAAGGTCGGAACGCCTTCGTGCTTCATCATGCCGGCGCGGATCGCCGCGACCGATCCGTTCAAGCCGATCAGCGATTATGTCGGCAGCGGGCCGATGAAGCTCGTCCGCAACGAATGGATTCCGGGCGCGCGGGCGGTGTTTGAAAAATTCGCCGACTACGTGCCGCGCGAGGAGCCGGCTTCATGGCTCTCGGGAGGAAAGCGGATACTGGTCGATCGCATCGAATGGATCGTGATGCCCGATCCCGCCACCGCTTCCGCTGCGCTGCAGAGCGGTGAGGTCGACTGGTGGGAAACCCCGATCGCCGATCTCATGCCGGTGCTCCAGAAGAATCGCAACGTCATGGTCGATATCGCCGACCCCCTCGGCAATATCGGCAGCTTCCGCATGAACCATCTGTATCCACCCTTCAACGACGTGCGCGCGCGCCGCGCCGTCCTGATGGCGCTGAGCCAGGAGGATTACATGCGCGCCGTCGTGGGCGACGATCGGTTATGGAAGTCGCTGCCCGGCTTCTTCACGCCGGACACGCCGCTCTATACCGAAGAAGGGGGCGATATCCTCAAAGGTCCGCGGAAGCTCGAGGCGGCCAGACGCCTGCTCCAGGAAAGCGGCTATTCCGGTCAGCCGGTCACATGTCTGGTGGCGCAGGACCTGCCGATCACCAAGACGCAAGGCGAAGTGACGGCCGACCTGCTGCAGCGGCTTGGCATGAACGTGGATTTCAACGCTATCGACTGGGGCACGACGGCGGCGCGCCGGGCGCAGAAATCGCCGCCCGGCCATGGCGGCTGGCACATGTTCCACACCTGGCATGCCGGCGCGGTCTGCATTGACCCATCAAGCTATACGGCGATCCGCGCCAACGGCGACAAGGCGTGGTTCGGCTGGCCGGATATCCCCCGGGTCGAGGCCGAGATCGACGCCTGGTACGAGGCCCACAATTTCGACGAAGAGAAAGCCGCGATCCGTCGCCTCAATAAGGCCGCGTGCGAGGAGGTGGTCTACGCCCCGACCGGCTTCTTCCTCGCCTATCAGGCCTGGCGCCGGAATGTGGCCGGCATCGTGAAAGGGCCGCTGCCGTTCTTCTGGGGCGTGAGCAAGGCGGCGTAGGTGCACGCCATTTTGTCCCCCCGCTTGCGGGAGAGGGAAAGGGAGGGGGCAGCTCAGCAAGTCAGTGCCGTGGAATGAGCCCCTCTCTAATCCTCCCCGCAAGCGAGGGAGGGGATTCGGCTGCATCCAGGTGCGAGAATTGAAGGCGCCAGTTTCGCAGGATTCGCGACCAGGCATCAACAGAACGGGACAAAACCTGTTACCATCCCGGCATGCTGACCTATGTTATCCGCCGCATCCTCGCCACCATACCGGTGATGGCGATCGTGGCGCTGTTCGTGTTCAGCCTGCTCTATATCGCGCCCGGCGATCCGGCGGCGGTGATTGCGGGCGATCAGGCCACGCCGGCGGACGTTGAGCGCATCCGAGCGAGCCTCGGCCTTGACCGGCCATTCCTGGTTCGCTTCGGCGAGTGGGTCTGGCAGATTCTCAACGGCAATCTTGGCACCTCGATCTTCACCAATCTGCCGGTCGCCGCTATGATTGCGCAGCGCATCGAACCGACCTTGTCGCTGATGGCGGTCACATTGGTGTTCGCGGTGTCCATTGCCGTGCCTGTCGGGGTCATCGCGGCGTGGAAGGCCGATACCCTCGTCGACCGCGCCATCATGCTGTTTGCAGTACTCGGCTTCTCTGTCCCGGTCTTCGTGGTTGGCTATCTGCTTGCCTTTGTGTTTGCCCTGCAACTCGATTGGCTGCCGGTGCAGGGATACACGCCATTGTCGGAAGGCCTGTGGCCGTGGTTTGAGAACCTGATCCTGCCCGCCGTGGCGCTCGGTTGCGTGTACATCGCGCTGATTGCCCGCATCACCCGCGCGGCAATGCTTGAGGTGCTGCAGCAGGACTATATCCGCACGGCGCGCGCGAAGGGCATTGGCGAGGCGGGCATTCTGTTCATCCATGCGCTCAAGAATGCGGCCGTACCGATCGTCACGGTGATCGGCATCGGCATCGCGCTCCTCATCGGCGGCGCAGTCGTGACCGAGACGGTATTCGCAATTCCCGGCATCGGACGGCTCACGGTCGATGCCATCCTGCGCCGCGACTATCCGGTGATCCAGGGCATCGTGCTCCTGTTCAGCTTCGTCTACGTCCTGGTCAACCTGCTGATCGACCTTGTCTATGTCGTGCTTGACCCGAGGATCCGGTATTGAACCCACCGCCGACCGCGACGGCCCTGGCGCCCGACCCGATCACCACCACTGCCGAAGCCGTTACCGCTGCACCTGACCTGCCGGATATTCTGCCGCCCGTAAAACCGCGGCATGGCCTCGTCGGATTCATGCGGCGACATCCGGCGGTCGCAGTCGGCGGCGCGCTGGTGCTCACGATGCTCTTGATCGCGCTGCTCGCGCCGTGGCTCGGCACCGTCGACCCTACGGCGCTCGCGCCGGCGCGGCGCACCCGCGAACCCTCCGCCGCCTTCTGGTTCGGCACCGACATGCTGGGTCGCGACATCTATTCGCGCGTTCTCTACGGAACGCGAGTGTCGCTCACAGTCGGCTTCTCGGTGGCGATTCTTGCTTCGCTTGCCGGTCTCGCCATCGGCCTTGTTTCGGGCTATATCCGCTGGGCCGACGGCTTCATCATGCGCGTAATGGATGGGCTGATGTCGATCCCGCCGATTCTGCTGGCGGTCGCCCTCATGGCGCTCACGCGCGGCAGCGTCGGCAATGTGATCACCGCCATCACGATCGCGGAAATTCCGCGGGTATCGCGCCTTGTGCGAGGCGTCGTCCTGTCGCTGCGCGAACAACCCTATGTGGACGCTGCGGTCGCCGCCGGCACCCGTACCCCGATGATCATCCTGCGCCATATTCTGCCCAATACCCTTGCGCCGATGACTGTGCAGGCGACCTATGTGTGTGCCAGCGCCATGATCGTAGAGGCCATTCTATCTTTCATCGGCGCCGGTACGCCGCCGACCGTCCCGTCCTGGGGCAACATCATGGCCGAAGGGCGTGCGCTGTGGCAGGTCAAGCCTTACATCGTATTTTTCCCGTCCGTTTTCCTGTCGGTGACCGTGCTGGCCGTGAACCTGCTCGGCGACGGCCTTCGCGACGCCCTGGATCCACAGCTAGCCAAACGATTGTGAACGACAAATCGGATACCCATTTCAGTTGCGAGTGGCGGTGGGCTTCGCCTGTGGATACCAGAAGGTTTTATGGCAGCTCTCGCAAACGTCCTCCATCCGACCACCGATCTCGATCAACAGATCGGTGTTTTTGGCCTCAGTAGCATGCAGCGCTTCCACGCCAAGGGCCTGCAACGCCTTGGCAAACGCGTTAAATTCCTTTCTTTTCTTCTTTATCAGCGCGGCTATCTGCGGCGGCTCCAACTCAACCCCTGGAGCATCCGACTTGGTTCCCGCAGGCGCCGCGTCGCGACCGGCCATCATCAGCAGGTTACCGCCCTCGATTATGCGCACCGCGGCACGACGCACATCGAGCCACCCCTCTTGTGTCTTGGGAGCCAGGTCGTGAACACCCTCTTTGTCCAGAACGCTTCCCGCCGCTCCCCAAAGGACATCTGCAGACGGATCTATGATGGATTCCATGAGATCCTTGATGGTGGAGTAGACTTGGCTATCTCTGGCAGAATTGCTGGCGCCAGCCATTAAAGCGGTGGGTGCTGTGCGACCAGCCAAGCATGTTGACGCCGTAAGTCCCAAGGCTGCCGAGTACAACAAGATCGCCGCGGTGGGCCCTCTCATCACCCCTCTCCCTCAATGAATAGGGCACATTGAAGTAGCACAATGCGAAGCCGCGAACACCGCCAAGGCTCCCGCAGTGCCGAACGCGAGAGCCAGCGGCAAGCCGTGCGGGGCGCAGGTCACCCGTTGACGACCCCGCACCTTACAACATACCGTGATCGGTGGTCCAACGCTGTCGGATCGTGAAGCGCTCACGAGTTGATTTCCGAACACGACGCGGATTTTTCAAATATCGGGTCGCCGAGATTGCGAGGCTAGCTTCCAAGGCACGGCCATGAGCGACGACCCGGAGGGAGGTAGCGATGCCTGAGCAACTCAGGAACGTGTCCCGATATTCCAGGACCGCCGGCCTACTGGTCGGCATATGCTGCGCCGGCGTCGCGCCCACCCTGCCGCAGCAAGGTCCGCCTGATTTCTCGGCCAATCATGCTGGATGGATTTCGGTCGGCGGCGAATGGACCCCTCTGCCTGACAGCCCGCCACCGGTCAAGCAAGACCCCGCACATCGCTATGTGCCAAACAATACTGGCGAGCAGCCGACATTTCGGATCGCGGATCTCAACAATCCCAATCTGACACAATTTGCCAAGGACTCCCTGAAACAAACGAACGACGCCGTGCTTGCCGGCAAGCCGATGTGGTCACGCTCGGCGCGGTGCTGGGCTACGGGGCCCGCCTTTCTCCTGACACCGGCGCAACCGATGTTCTTCATCCAGACACCGCAGCAAGTCAGAATCCTCGCGCAGCACGATAACGACGTCCGTCGCATCTATATGAACGTACCGCATTCGGAGAACCCGAAGCCGTCGTGGTACGGCGAGTCGGTCGGTCGTTACGAAGGCGATGCGCTGGTGATCGATACGATCGGCTTCAACAACAGGACCTTTGTCGACAATTTCCGCACGCCGCACAGCGATAAGCTGCACTTGATCGAGCGCTTACGCTTGGTCGAAGGCGGCCAGTTTCTAGAGGCCGAAGTCTTCATCGACGATCCCGCCGTTTTCCTCAAGCCGCTGCAGGTGACCAAACGCTCGCGGCGCGTTGAAGCAACACTCGCCGAATGGCGCTGCGCCGCCGGCGAAATGAACAATCCTTTCGCAAACGGCGCCGACCCGCTGCCGATCGCGGAAAAGCCCGATTTCTGAGCTGCGTTGAGGCCACCCGTAAAGACGGCGATTGACTCGTCGAAACAGGCTGACAAAGCTAACTCGCCTTAGGGAGGCGGTGCACCTGCGGGAACGGCAGGAGATTTAGAGAGGAGGCGCAGATGCGAAATCGGTTGACAGGCGCGAGATTTGCGGGCGTTGCGGCGGCCTTGATTGCCGCGTTGCTGCTGGGCGTGATGCCGACCGCGCGCGGGGCAGAGGCCTACAACGCACCCCGTGCGGCGGACGGTAAGCCAGACCTTAACGGCATTTGGCAGGTTCTCAACACGGCAAACTGGGATCTCCAGGAACATGCGGCGCGGCCCGGACAAGTGGTTGCACTCGGTGCGGCTGGCGCAGTTCCGGCGGGGCTAGGTGTCGTGGAGGGCGGTGAGATCCCCTACCTGCCGGCAGCGGCCGCGAAAAAGAAAGAGAACTTTGAAAACCGTTTGACCGCCGACCCGGAAATCAAGTGCTATATGCCCGGCGTGCCGCGGGCCACGTACATGCCCTATCCGTTTCAAATTGTTCAGACGCCAAAGTACATCCTGATGGCCTACGAGTATGCGGGCGCCGCCCGCACGGTCTACATGGACAAGGCGCCCGCAAACCCCGTCGATAGCTGGATGGGGCACTCTGTCGGACACTGGGAGGGGGATACGCTGGTCGTCAACGTAACGGGCTTGAACGAGCAGACCTGGTTCGACAGGGCCGGGAATTTCCACAGCGATGCGTTACACGTAGTCGAACGCTACACGCCCCTGAGCCCCGACGCCCTTACCTACGAAGCTACCATCGAGGACCCGAAGGTATTTTCGCGGCCCTGGAAGATCAGCATGCCGCTCTATCGTCGGTTGGAGAAGAACGCACAACTGTTGGAATTTAAGTGTGTGGAGTTCGCAGAAGAGCTCATGTACGGGCATCTTCGCAAGCAATCGAGCAAGTGAAAAGGAGGTTCACATGAGCCATCGATTTCTCACTTCTACGAGTGGTTTGGCCGTTGTGATCGCGGCTGCGTTGTTGGCGCCGCTGCCCGTCGCCGGCCAGTCTCAGTCGCCCGCGGCGAAGACGACGGTGCCGCGAATGGCGGACGGCCACCCGGACTTACAGGGCGTATGGGACTACCGCACCATTACCCCAATGGAGCGACCCGTAGCGCTGGGAACGAAGGAGTTTTTTACGGACGAGGAAGCGGCGATCTGGGAAAGGGAAGAAAATCGACGCCAGGATCGTGATAAGATCGACCCGGAGGTTGGGGGGTTGATGTATCCGCCGGGCGGCGTCGTCCCTTACAATGAGTTTTGGTACGATCGCGGCAACAAGGTCGTGGGGACTAAACGTACGTCGTTGATCGTGGATCCGCCCAATGGCCGACTTCCTGCCATGACGCCGGAAGGGAAGAAGAGAGCGGACCTCCGCGCGGCGGAACAGCGCGAGACTCAGCTTGGACGACCTCACGCCGATTCGTGGGAAGATCGGCCTCTGCAGGAGCGCTGCATTGTCGGGCTGAACGCCGGACCGCCAATGCACCCGGGCGCGTACAACAATGACTTTCAGCTGTTCCAGACACCCGGATATGTCGTGATTCTCAACGAAATGGTCCACGACGCTCGCATCGTTCCCCTGGACGGGCGCCCGCATCTGAACGTTCGTCAATGGAAGGGAGATTCGCGCGGCCACTGGGAGGGTGACACGCTGGTCGTCGACACGACGAATTTCAGACGTGAGACTAGTCTGCCAAACTCCGGCGCGAGCACGCACCTCGTCGAACGCTTCACGCGGACCGACGACAACACGCTCCTCTACCAATTCATGGTCGACGATCCGACCATGTGGACGAGACCGTGGACCGCGATTGTTCCAATGGTGAGGAGCGACGAACCTATCTATGAATATGCGTGTCACGAGGGCAATTACGCCATGGCGAGCATCCTCGCGGGAGCGCGCGCCGCCGACAAGGCCGCGGAAGAAGCAGCGAAAAAAGGATCGAAGTGACGTGCCGGAGCGGAGCCTGGCGACCAATCCAGTGCCGCTGGCGGGATTTGAACATTACAGCGAATTGCGATCGTTTCGGATCACATCCCATGTCGTCGCCGGCCTTGTCCCTGCGGCCCCGAGCGTTGGTGCACTGAGCAAGTACAATCGGGGTGGCCGGGATAAGCCCGGCCACGACGCCCGAGGCATGGCAGAGCTTCGATGCTTCAATATGTTGCGAACCGCTTTAGTTAAGCGCCGCGGCCGGAGAGGGGAGGCCCTATGGCTTTGGTCGGGTGGTCGGTGCCCACGCGCGGGGTTCTACCGCCCGGCCGTCGATGCACGCCATTGGGCCAGGGCCGTATTGTTTGTGCGGATCATTTTCCAGCCCTCGGCGAGCCGTCTCGCAATATTCTGCCCGCTCAGGGCCGTAATTCCACATGCCACATTGTGAGCGTGGCAGGCCTTCAGGATGGTCTGGAATGCCTCCTCCACTTCAGGCGCGTTGCTGTCGACTCCGAGATATTGGTGAAGATCTCCCCCTGCGCCCACGAAGATCGCACCCACGCCCGGCACCGCCGCAATCGCATCGGCGTTCTTCAAGCCTTCCGTCGTTTCGATCATCATGATGGCCAACAGGTCGCCATCAGGATTCAATGGCCACAGGTCCGCCCGCCGCTCGTACTCTGCGGCCGACACGCCCCACCACCAAACCGCGGTTGCCGGCGCGTATCCGCGCAATCCTGGAGGTTCGGGGTACTTCGAAGTCTTTCTTTGCGGGTAGCGCATGTTCCGTACCGCTAGCAGCGCCTGTTCAGCGTCGTCGATTCCATTGAAAATGACGCCCATCAGGCCAATGTCGAGAGCCTGTTTCACGAACCACTGCGCCTGTTCCCGGCCGTAGGGAGGAAAGCGGGCAAATATCGCCACGTCCGGCTGGGCATTGCCCTTCTTGAGAATGGCGGCTTTGTCGATCATGCCGACCGTGAACTGCTGCAGCCCGGCAAAATCCATCGGCCCGTGCTCCATGTCTAGGTACACATAGTCGATATCGGAGCGGGCCAGGGTGCGGGCATTCTGAAGGGACAAATCGCTGCTCTGAAATCCGATGAATGGCTTACCGGCGGCAAGCTTCTCAATGACCGGATTGAGATGTTTCACCGTCTCCTGAGCGGACAATGGGCCCGTTTGCGCAACAATCCCGACCGCCAGCAGCGCAATGTGCAGGTAGTTGATGCGATTTGCTTCGGTCATGTCCCTCTCCTTGAAGAAATAGAACCCATCCTCGGTTTTCTGGCAGGGTCTTTGAGATGCCGAAACAGCTTAGGGCCTGTCTCGAAAGAAGTGAATCACCTCCAGTGTCATGCCCCGCGAAAGCAGGGCATCCAGTAACCACCGGGTCATGGACTGTGCTCAATCGAAACCAAGTGGTTACTGGATCGCCCGCTTGCGCGGGCGATGACACTCTTTGGAGTACTTATCCCTGGACGGGTTTTTGGCATCCTCTCCTGTGGAATCCGATCGGGCATAGTGTAATCCAAGCCAACCCGCGATGGGCTAGGTTCATGTAAAGTTTCGCTATAGGATTGGTCAGCCGGCGAGCGATCACATTATGCCAGGGAGGGAGCGCCACCGTGGCGGGCCGATAGGCAAGTAGCGTCGCGAACGGCAAAGCCGAAGCCGCAAGGGATCGTGCGCAAGGCGGGACTATGTTCACGCGTGGGTTAAAAACAGAAGCATCTTTTCATGCAGAGGAGCGCTGCGATGTCGATATCAGCTTTCGCGAGAGGTTGCTTTGCTGTGGCGGTTGTCACGTGGATGGCCACGGAAGCAACCCAGGCCCAGACGCAGGATGTTGCGCCGGTCAACAGCGGCGCCAACCCTTATCGCGTCATCCGCGATTGGGGGCAACTCACGCTGGAGCAAAGGCCGTGGGGCGGGTCCAACGGCGTCGCCATCGACCGGGATGGCAAGTCTGTGTGGGCGACCGACCGTTGCTCCCCAGGTACCGCCCCTGGCTGCCTTGGCACCAACGCAAACCCCGTCCATCATTTCGATGAATCAGGGAAAGAGATCAGGAGCTTTGGCGGTGGAATGTTCGTGTGGCCGCACGGCATTCATGCCGATCGGGACGGCAATGTGTGGGTGACGGACGCGCGTGTAGCGAGCCCAGATGAGCTCAAGAAGTTTCCGGGAGAAGACAAGAAGGGCAGCGTTGTCGTCAAGTTCAGTCCCGAAGGCAAGGTGCTGATGACGCTGGGGAAGCCTGGCGTGAGGGGAAATCCACCGGATGCCCTGACGGAGCCGACCGACGTCGTCACCGACCCCGGCAACGGCGACGTTTATGTGGCCGAGAGTCATACGAACGTTGAGGACCCGAATCTGATCGGACGCATCTCGGTGTTCGACCGGAACGGCAAGTTCCTGCGGATCATCGGCAAGACCGGTACGGGTCCGGGCGAATTTCGGACGCCGCATGCGATCGAGTTCGATTCCCAGGGGCGGCTGATCGTCGCCGATCGTCACAACCACCGAATCCAGATCCTGACGAAGGACGGGAAGTATGTCGGTGAATATCGGGAGTTCAGCCGCGCAAGCGGGCTGGCGATCGACGCGAACGACATGATTTATGTGGCCGACTCCGAATCGACGCCGCGGAGCCATCCGGGCTGGCTCAAGGGCATTCGCATCGGGAGCTTGAAGGATGGCAAGGTGACGATGTTCGTGCCGCCGCATAAGGCAGACACTCCCGATGGAGCCATGGGAGAGGGGATCGCAATCGATGCCGCCGGCAATCTCTACACCGCAGAAGCCACCGTGAGGGGCGTGACGAAGTACGTCAAAGAATAGTCGCTCGCTTCGGCCAATCTGAAGTGAGCGGACCGTCATGAAAGCGACAACAATGGACTCGTCCTGACGGAAGAATGATGTAGGGCGACCCTTGCGGTCGCCCTGTTGCCGCATACGACAAGTCTTCGAGGAGCGATCATGGCTAGGAAAACGAATAGGCGCGAGTTTGTCCAAGTCGCTGGATTGGCGGCATCGGGACTGATTACGGCCGCCGGTCCACTGGCCGCCGCCGACCGAGAGGCGCGGCCGGCAGCGAGAACAATGGGTGCACGCTTTCGCGAATTGATGAATGGCCCGGAGCCGCTAATCTGTGCCAACGCTTATGACGTCCTGACGGCTCGTCTGATCGAAGTTCACGGATTCAAAGGCGTGTTTGTCGGCAGCAGCGCCACCAATCTGGAACTACTTGCGCTGCCGGACCAAGCGGTCGTCACTGTGTCCGAGATTATTGAGTATGACAGTGTCATCGCCGCGAACGTAGATATTCCGGTGCTCGCAGACGTGGACGATTTCGGCGCTACTCCCCGGAATGTTTACCGCTTTGCAAAGCAGGCCGAACGAGGCGGCATTGCCTGCGCGGCTTTCGACGACCGAATGCCCCTCAACCGCGCCACCGCCTATTCCGTTCCGGGTGTCTTTCCCAAGACCCGGATGATCGACAATATCCATGCTGCGGCCGACGCGCGGACGGACATGGTTCTTATCGCGCGCTGCCTTGCTCCGACTCCGAACAATTCGTACACAGAGATGCTCGATCGGGCTGCCGCCTACGCCGAAGCCGGTGCTGACGCCGTGTGGATTGGACTGCCAACCGCGCAGGACTACGTAATGGCAGCCGACATGATCAAGAAGCCGCTTATGGCTGTGATCGGTGGCGCAAATCTCCCGGCATCTCCAGCCGCCATGAAGGCAGCCCGAATCGCCGTAGGCCAGACTCCGCCAGTGGTAAACATCGCGTTGGGCGCCGTCGACAAAGCCCTGGCCGAATTGAAGGGCACAGGACGAATGACGGAAGCGCAAAAAGGCGCTCTGAGCCGGGAGACTTCACGCAAGGTTCAGCAGGTCGACGAACTCAACGCGCGCTCGCGGAAGTACAATCTCCCCAGCGCCTCGGAACGTTAGAAACGACGTAACGTGCCCCTCCTCGAGGTCGAAAATCTGCAGACGCATTTCCGCACACCTGACGGGGTAACGCGCGCAGTGGACGGCGTGTCGTTTACTGTCGAAGAGCGTGAGACGGTGGCGATCGTCGGCGAAAGCGGGTGCGGAAAGTCGGTTACGGCGAACTCTATTCTGCGCCTTATCCCGGAGCCGCCCGGCAAGATCGCCGGCGTCATACGTTTCGACGGCATCGACCTCCTTGCCCTCGATGACCGCGCCATGCGCGACATCAGGGGCAACCACATCAGCATGATCTTCCAGGAGCCGATGACGAGCCTTAACCCGGTACTCACTGTAGGTCGGCAGATCGCCGAGACGCTGCGCCTGCATCAGGGGCTCGGCCGCAGCGCGGCCGAAGCACAGACCATCGAAATGTTGAAGCTCGTCGGCATCGCGGAGCCGCGTCGGCGCGCCCGCGAATATCCGCATCAGCTGTCCGGCGGCATGCGTCAGCGCGTGATGATCGCCGCCGCGCTCGCCTGCAATCCCAAGCTCCTCATCGCCGACGAGCCCACCACTGCGCTCGACGTCACCATTCAGGCGCAGATTCTCGACCTCATGGCCGACCTCAAGAAACGGGTCGGAGCTGCCATTATTCTCATCACCCACGATCTCGGCGTGGTGGCGGAAATCGCCGAGCGCGTCGTCGTGATGTATGCGGGTCGCAAAGTGGAGGAAGCGGGTGTCGCCGAACTCTTCCGCGAGCCGCGTCACCCGTACACGCAGGGCCTCATCGGTGCATTACCCAAGCTCGGTTCGTCGCTCGCCGGAGTAGAAGCAAAGCTCGCCGAGATTCCGGGCGTCGTTCCGGACCTGAAGCAGCGCATTACAGGCTGCGTGTTCGCAAGCCGCTGTCCCTTGGTCCGCGATCTCTGCCGACGCGTAGCACCTGCTCTCGAAGAGAAGGCGCCGGGTCATTTTGTGGCTTGCCATTTCGCGCCCAAAGCCATGGTCGCCGCATGAGCGTGCCGCTCCTTCAGGTCAACGACCTCAAGAAACATTTCCCGCTGCGTGATTTCACGGCTCTCGTGCGCGGCCGGAGGCGATATGTGTATGCGGTAGACGGCGTATCCTTCCACATCGACAAGGCGGAAACGCTGGCCCTGGTCGGCGAATCCGGGTGCGGCAAATCGACTGTCGGCCGCGCCGTTCTGCGGCTGTTCGACATCACGGCCGGGCAGGTCGTGCTCGACGGCAAGCGCATTGACGACATGCCGGCCGATCGCCTGCGGCCGCTACGGCGGCGCATGCAGGTGGTGTTCCAGGATCCATTCGCGAGCCTCAATCCACGCATGCGCGTACGCGATCTTCTTGCCGAGCCGATCCGCAATTTCGGCCTCGCCGAGTCGTCCGCCGAACTGGACGCTCGTGTGGTTTCGCTGCTGGATAAAGTCAAGCTGCCGCGAGACGCCGGCAAGCGCTGGCCGCATGAGTTCTCCGGTGGCCAGCGTCAGCGCATCGCCATTGCGCGAGCGCTCGCGGCCGATCCCGACCTCGTCATTTGCGACGAAGCCGTGTCCGCGCTCGACGTATCCGTCAAGGCCCAGATCGTCAACCTGCTCAGGGAGCTACAGCGCGACCTCGGTCTGGCGCTGTTGTTCATCAGCCACGACCTTGCGATCGTCGAGCACATCAGTCATCGCGTGGCCATCATGTATCTCGGCAAGATCATGGAACTGGGACACAAGCAGCAGGTTTTCGCGGCCCCCAAACATCCCTATACCGAGGCGTTGCTTTCGGCCGTGCCGGTGCCCCGTCCGGGCGCGGCGCGCGGGCGCATTATCCTCAAGGGAGATGTGCCCAGCCCGATCAGTCCGCCGAGGGGGTGCCGCTTTCACGCCCGCTGCCGGTATGCTTTCAACCGTTGTCGTACCGATGAGCCCGAACTGCGGCCAACGCATGATGGGCACTTCGCTGCATGTCATTTGCATGATCTGCGGGCCGAGCAGAACCCTTTGGCCAACGACTCCCGCATCATCGGCCCCGGCCTCAAAGGAACGGCTGGAATCGCTTGAAATCGGGAACAGCGCGAGCGCGCTCGGTCAGCGAGGGCATCGGCCCGGGCCGCTTGAAGGAACACATATTTCATGGCAGCTTTGAACGTCACTGTCGTTCAGAGGAGGCTCAAGTGATCACTCGTATTTGTGCGGCCATTGGTGCGATTGCCCTTCTCATCGCAGTCGGTTGCGCTTCCGCATACGCATGCGGTGCTGGGCACCATGCTGCCCGTGCTTCAGCTGCGACGAAGGTCAGCTATGTCGCTCCACCCGCGAACGTAAAGCAGGCCAGATAAACAGCTCTGTGTTCGCGACCTCGGCTGGGATCTACGCGACTAGGATCTCCGACGCGGCGGGGAGTTCGCCTCCCCGCCTGCTGTCTTTGGGGTCGGCCATAATCTGCGGACAAATCGCGTGAGGAAATCGACAAAGCCCGCCGACCTACTGCGGTTGACCCGATTTCGATGACGTAACCCTTGAAATAGCTTGTACTCTCGGTCTTGGACCGCAGACAGATCCTGCCAGACATCGGCTCGGCAAAACAGCACAATCCGCACAGCGGGCATTGCTTGTGCGGCGTGAAAGACGCAGCATTGAGACGGCGTCATCATGGGTGCGACACCAATTTCAGGCGAACGTAGCGCCGAAGCCGGGAGGGCAGCATGCGTGTGGCACAGGAAGGTCGTCTAACCACTCGGCGCGGTTTCCTTCACCGCGGCGCTGCTCTGGCCGGGGCGGCGGCGTTGCCCATGGACAGTGCCAATGCTGTCGAGGCACGCCCCGGCACTGCAAGTGCCCGGCCGGCCCTCACCCATGCGGGTGCCAGTACGACCGCGGCATCCCCCATCACGACAAAGTCAGCGCGCCTCGTCGGCGGCGCTGTCAACTATGCATATGCGGTGAAAGCGGGACCGTGGGTGTTCCTCAATGGTCACGAAGCCTTCGATTTCGAGCAAGGGCTTGCGCCAGAAGTCGAAGGGCCGCCCGGCAACCGCCTGAGCGGCCGGCCGCCGCTGCGGCGCGAAGCCGATTATCTGCTGCGCCGCATGCGCGCCATTCTCAAGGAGTTCGGAACCGATCTGAGCAATGCCGTGCGGGTTGACCAGTTCTACACGATGGGCCCGGCCGTCTCGGCCTATCACCTCGCGCGCTTTGCAGAATTCGGCAGCTATATACCGCCCAGCACCTCGATCATCATGGAGCGCTGCTTCACGGCGCGCACCAATACCCACACCTCGATGATCGCGGTGGTCCCGGACCAGGGTTACGAGATCGACAAGTTCACCCTGCCCGGCCAGGCGATCTCGGCCTCCGGCTATAACCCCGCCGTGGCAGCGGGTGATTTCGTGTTCGTTGCCGGAAACATGGCGTTCCGGCCGGACGGAACCCTTGACCCCAGGGTTTATGTCAGCCCCGGCCGGAATTGGGGCGGCGAGACGGCGTTCCGCAGACAGGTGCGTTACGTTATCACCGATCGGCTGGAGCCGTCATTGAAGGCCGCTGGCTCGGCGCTTGAGCATAGCCTCAAGGCTCAGGCCTATATTCGCGGCGTCGAGAATTTCCCCGATTTCTTGGAGGTGTGGTCGCAACATTTCCACGACATTCCGTGCGCCATCACGCCGGTTCCGGCGAAGGATTACGGCAACACCGAGGGGAAGATCGAGATCAATCTCATCCCGCTCAAGAGCAACGCGAGAAGGCGCAAGGAGGTGATTGCAACCGACATACCGGCAGTGGCGATGTACGGGCCCTGCGTGCGAGCGGGTGAGTTCGTTTTCCCATCAGGGCTGATTGCCATCGGTGCCGACGGCCGTGTGGCGGGCGGCGAACAGGCAGCTGCGTTCGACGCGGTAAGCCTTGCGGGCGAACTGCAGGGGACGCTGCTTATGTCGTACCTGGATGCGGTTTGCCAAGCCGTCGGCGTTTCGGCCGCGAACGTGGTGCGGGCGCAATATTTCCTCTCGGACATTCGCGACTTCGCCGGGATAGCGATGGCCTGGCAAGACCGCTACGCGCGGCAACCGCATCCGTTCGCCTGCGTACAGGTCCCCACCCCGATGCCAGCGTCTGGAGCTGCGGTGCTCGGCGACTTCTGGATCTATGCCGGCTAGTTCGGATTTTCGTTCCCTGTGAATCACCGACCGCGTCGTCGCCGGGCTTGTCGCGGCGACCCCGAAAGCTTGGGACCCGTCCACGAATAAGTACTTCAAAGGAGTGTCATCGCCCGCGCATGCGGGCGATCCAGTAACCACCTGGCCTCGATTGGGGCCCAGCCATGACGTAGTGGTTACTGGATGCCCCGCTTTCGCGGCGCATGACACCGAGCTGATTCACCTATTTCTGGACAGGCCCTTAGGCACAGAGCATCAAATAATCGAGGCGGCCGGGAAGGTGCGCGATTGATCTCTTGATGCCAGTTTGCAGATCGAACCTGATGGCATTTACGTCGATGGGGCATGGCAATGATGACGGGAAACCTGTTTGCGAATGTGGCTCACCAACTCCCCGACGAACAGATTGTGGAATTGCTCTCGGCTCCAAACATCAGGATTGAGCGAATCGTCTCGACCGGTCATGCGACCGCACCTGACGTCTGGTATGATCAGGACCGTGCCGAGTGGGTGCTCCTCCTTGCCGGGTCGGCTGGTTTGGTCTTCGAAGGCGAGACCGAGCCACTTCTGCTTGAGCCCGGCAGCTATGTTCATATCGACGCCCATGTACGTCATCGCGTGGCGTGGACCGACCTTTCGGTGCCAACCGTCTGGGTCGCGATTCATTACCAGTGAAGTTGTCGGTCGACCGCTCGAGCATGTCCCTCGTCAGGCTGAATTGCGAGCGCAAGCGCTCCGATGAAGCCGATCTCCGGCAGTTCAGAAATCCGGTTTTTCTGCTTGCGGGACCATCGAGAGCTTTCCGCCGGGCTCGCGCGGATTTTCGGCGCATATGAGGTCCGTCCGCGGGCTCACGGCGGGTCGATACGTGATGGTCGCGGTCCAGGGCATTGCGAAAATGTTTTCATCCTCGACCGTGAAATGAAGCTGCAGCACCTTGCCACGGTACTTGGGGTCGAATTCCCCACCCCCGCTGGCGCGAAAATTCTCCTTTTCGTTGCGTTCAATCGCGTCCTTGGCGATTTCATAATCAAGCAGGCGATACCGTTCGACCACGTGCAGAGCCGGGCTCTGCGGCGTCCCGTACATGTCGACCATCGAAAACGGTCCAACCTTCATCCCCACGGTATCGATCACCAGCGTATCGCCCTCGTAATGACCAACCGAATCTCCGTGCCAGGACGGCGTCAGCTGCACCGGATGAGACTGGTTCAAGCGAACCCAACGGACTTCGTTGCCGTGGCGGTAGATCATCACGATCTTGTCAGGCTTCTGGATCATCTCCATCCAAAAGTCCCAAAAGATGTAAGGCACTCCCTGGGGCCAACACTGATTGCTTGGCGTCGGATAGCCTTCGCCGGCCAGCGAAATTGCGCCATGCTGCTTCACGACTTCGGCCGCGTGCGGCTTCAGGATCGGATTGGTGTAATCGCCAACCAGCTGCTGGAAGTTGGCCACACCGTTGCGCAAGCGCGACTTGTTTCTAACCGGGCCTGGGCCGGATGGAGGCGGCTCAAAACCCGTGAGATAGGGGTGGGCCCATCGGCCGGAAAAATTCGGAATCGATGCGACATCTTGCATGGCGCCGGCGGTTGGCTGGACTGCAGGCGTTGCGGTCTGTCCTAAGGCAGGCGTTGCCGCCACCACCATCGCCCACAAAAGGAAATCGCGCGGCCGCTCACTCATGATCTCCTCCCGCCTCCGTCACTCGCCTCGCCCTCAAAGTCGTTACAGGCACGGTTGAATATTCTATGCGGAAAGCGGGAACGCTCAACTCGTCCAGTCGGCTGCTGGGCGTCGCCTGCGGGGTTGCGTATTGCCCGCGCAGGCAGATAATGTCTTCAATTCCAGTATCACCAAACGTGCCGATGCCTCCGAGGACCGGTGCATTGCAAAGAGGGGGATGCATCCAAAGGTTCATCTGGGACCATCTTGGCTACGAGGAACCTAGACATGCGCTTGATCGCTTTTGCTCTGGCGGCATTTATCTTCAGCGGCCCCGCCACCGCCCAGAATTGGCAGGAGTACAGCTACCCGGCTTATTCCTTTACGGTCGCCTTTCCGGCCGATCCGCAATCCGAAACCACGACCTATCGGCTTGCTGACGGACGCGCAGTCGAAGCACATGTCTATTCGGTCCGCCAAAACAACAGCGTGCTCAAGGTGACGGTCGCCGAACTTGCCAATACCAACCTGGCGGAAAGTGCCGTCATCGATCACGCGATCAAGACGCTGTCCGAAGGCGGCGAGGTGAAGATCAACATTCCCCATCGCGTATACCGGATCTACGGCCGTCAGCTGAGCATCATGGGGACCGACGGCAGCCGCTCGACGGTCGCGATGTTCGACCACAATGGGCGGCTTTATCTGGTCGAGGGTAAGGCGTTTCCTGGCGGGGACCCCATCGATATCATCCGGTTCCAGCAATCCCTGGTGTTTACCGACGGTGGCTCGAATCGCTCCCCGGAAGCCATCCGTGCCATTAACGATGCTTGCCGTGCGGCCGGCGTCGCCAATCCCGCGGGCCCGGACGATCCACACTGCGCGCGGCAATGAAAGTTTGCGTGATCGTCACTCGATGGGCGTAGCGGCGAACTCGGCGAAATGCATATAGCTGTCCGCCTTCGACCTTGGACCGATCTTCCCGGACACGGGTTCCGGCAAAGTGTGCTGCAGATAGCGTTTGCCGTCGAGATAGCCTTCAACCTTGTTGCCGGCAACGCGGACTTTGAAGTCGTGCCACTGTCGGCTTGCAGTCGGTGTATTGCGTACCCATTCGACCGATGACCGCCAGCCTTTTTCGAATTTCCACAGGACCAGATTGTTTTCAAGGCAGTTCGCCCGGATCGTCAGATAATCAAGGCGAGTTTGTGAGAGATGGGAAGTTAACGTACCCGCGTACAGCGGGCTGGTCACCTTGTCGGTTGCATTTGCAGTTGAATTGGGATTGCATCGGTGCTGCGCGTGGGAGTAGGCGATCCTGATATGCGCTTGTTGATTGTCGAGGATGAAACGCGGATTGCCGAGCTCGTGAAGGCGGGTCTGGGACGCGCAGGATTTGCCGTGGATGTGGTCGGACTATGTGCCGATGCGCGTGCTGCTCTGTCCGTCATGTGTTATGACGCGGCCGTCATCGATCTTGGGCTCCCCGACGGCGATGGGCTCGACCTGCTGCGAGAATTGAGGGGCAAAGGCAATCAGACTCCTGTGCTGGTGTTGACAGCGCGTGATGCCGTGGAGGATCGGGTCAGCGGCCTTGACACCGGCGCCGATGATTACCTCGTCAAGCCCTTTGCAATGACGGAGCTTGTTGCACGGACGAAAGCACTGTTGCGGCGCCCCGGCGGGGTGCTCGGAGTGACATTGAAGGCCGGCAATCTCAGTTTCGATACCATTGAAAGAGATGTACGGATCGGCGGCGTTCCGTTGGTCTTGCCGCGGCGGGAAAGCGCTATTCTGGAAAATCTCATGCGGCGTGTCGGTCGCGTCGTGCCAAAACTCGTTCTCGAAGAAAAGCTGTACGGGCTCGATGACGAACACGAGTCCAATCCCATTCCTGTTCACGTGCACCATCTCCGACGCAAATTGCTGGACGCAGGCGCGAGTGCCGAAATCCACACGGTGCGTGGCGTCGGTTACCTTCTGACCGAAACAGAGGCATGAGTTCTGCCCAAATCAGATCTTTGCAGGTGCGGCTGGCGGTTCGCTTGGCAGCGCTGTACGTTGTGGCAACAGCGGTCGCGGTCGCCATCTTGTTCTATCAAGCCTACGAAACCGCCGATTCTCTCAACGATCGTGAACTCAGTCTGCGCGCCGCCGATCTTGCTCGCCATGTCGTTGTCGATACGGATGGCGCGGCACGCGTCGATCTGCCGCCGGCGCTGGCAGCAGGCTACGAAGCGGCGGGCGAGATAGACATATTCGCGATTCGTGGAACCACCGACAAGATATTGGCCGCGTCGCCGCCCGCCTTTGCTGAAATCGCGGCGAAATGGCCGGAGGCGACCGATGAGCCAAGCTATTTCCATCTGAAAGACTTCGGCTCTGAGCGGCAAGACTATTATGGATTGACGATCCGTCAAAGCAGCCTGGCCGGTCCGATATCGATTTCGGTCGCACGCGCAGCAGACGCCGATATACTGGTTCACTCGCTGTTGCGCGAATTCGTTTTTGATGTCGGTTGGGTTTTCCCTCTCCTGGTCGTGGTCACCGTGACGGTTGGGGTACTCGCGATTCGAAGCGCATTCAAACCGATTACGGAAGTGTCTCAAATGGCAGCGGCAATCGGGCCGGGAGCAACCTCCATCCGCCTGCCCGACAAGAATCTGCCAAGCGAGATTACGCCGCTGGTTGCTGCGGTTAATCGTGCGCTGGGACGCCTCGAGCAGGGTTTCGACGTTCAGCGGCAGTTCACTGCAAACGCCGCGCACGAGTTGCGAACGCCGCTTGCCATCATCACCGCCGCGCTCGACGCCCTCGAAGGCAATGGCGATATAGCGAAGATAAAGTCGGACGTGGCACGCATGAACAGGCTTGTCGATCAGCTCCTGCGCGTCGCACGGCTCGACGCGGTTGCGCTCGATATATCCGACGACGTAGATTTAAATGATGTCGCCGCCGAGATCATCGCCGCCATGGCTCCGTGGTCTCTGGCGCGCAAGCGATCGATCGCATTGCATGCGAGCGACTTCCCGGTCACCGTTAAAGGTAACCGCTACGCTATCGGCGATGCGATCAGAAATCTTGTCGAGAACGCGGTTACTCACTCGCCGCCCGAAGATGAAGTCATCGTGACAACCAAGGTGGATCGAACTGTCAGCGTAACTGATCACGGACCCGGGATTTCTCCGGAGCATAGAAAGCATGTCTTCGAACGATTCTGGCGTGGCAGCGGCGCCGGTTCACCTGGCGCAGGGCTGGGACTAGCTATAGCAATGGAGATCATGAGGGCGCATCACGGCACGATCACATTTGATGACAACCCGGGTGGCGGCACGACCTTTACGCTCCGCTTTCCGGGCAGCGCCAACGCCTGAGTAGAGTCGGTCGGAAACGTTTCGGCCTGACGATGACCCGAACTGACGGTGTTATTCCTGCAATCAGATGTCCGTGGGCAAAGGTCTCACAACAGTTCTCGCGTTCGCGCCTCCACGCCCGCCCTTCGCTACCAGGAACTTTTTTCCATTGGTGCAATGCGCGACTTCAGGGCGAAAGCTCTCCAACCCTGTGTCGGGGCTTGGCGCGACGTCGATGCGTTCGACGGCACGACAATCGTAACCGGCATGGCGGATGATTTGCGCGAGTTCGCGCTCGCGGCTTCCGGGCGGCGAAATCGTTTGGCCAGCCACAAGCGCCGGAAAAAGCGTCGGAGGCAATGCGAGGAAGGCGCGTAAGACCAGTCGGCGCATAATCTATCCGTCGGGGATCGTACCATCACCATAACGTTTCCCCTACCGTCGGGCCAATGAAAAAAGTTTCCGCTCATCTCAAAAGTGGGCCCCGTTGGCCCATAAAACGGCGTTAAACAGGGCGTCTAGCCTGACGGACCATCACTCCAGTTGACAGCCAAACATGTACCTCGGCCCTTGACAGCACAGGGATGACCTCGTTTCGGATAGCGGTGCAGGAACATGGAGGAACGAAATTGAGTGTATCGAGCATCATGAGGGCTGAATCCAATGCAGGCGCACCTGCGGTCGGTTGCCGTGCACAGCGTGTCATGTTCTTCGCCGTTGCTTCAGCGGCATTCTCTCTGACGATGAGCGCCCATGCACAGGATACATCCTTCGGCCAGCGGCTGTTCCAGGACAAAGCGGATTGCCAGTTCTGCCATGGGATCGACGGCGATGGTCGCGGCGACCCCCGCTCGCCCGGCAGAGCTGCCAATCTGCATGAGACCCATCTCAATCGTGATCAGTTGATTGAGGTGGTGGCTTGCGGGCGTCCGGGAACCGAAATGCCGCATTTCGATAAGTACGCCTACGAGGACACGGACTGCTACGGGCTGAAAGGAAAGAATTTGGGCAACGATGCCGCACGCGATCCGCATTCGACGAGCTTGACCAAACGGGAAATCGAGGCGGTTGTAGATTACATCCTTGCAAAATTCGTGGGCAAATAGCGTCTGCACGCAATCAAACAATCCTTGTCATGTACGAGACACGATAGACACCCAGATCGACGCCACAAGCCTGAGCCAGTTGCCGGTGGATGGCCCAGCGCTATGGGCTTAAACAGGCGATTTTGCCAGTGTCCGGATTAGCGCATGCCGGGTCCGGCCTGGGCAACCGGAAGCGAACGTACATCCGCAAAAGGAACCATGGCGCCCTCCAAGAGTCATACTTGGATGACTTCCCAGGAAGAACCCATGGAACATTCAGCTGAGAAAAAAGATCAAAAGCGGAAAAACAAAAAGCACGAAATCGATCGGGAGCTCGACAAGGCCCTCGAAGAGACCTTTCCGGGCTCCGATCCGGTTTCCGTCAGTCAACCAGTCGCTGACTCCGACGAGCAACATCGCAAATGAGCCGCCGTAGGGCTAGCGCAAGCAGGCCGCGGACTGAGGCTACCTTACTATTTGTCCAAGGCCTGCGCCATTTCGCGCGTCCCCCCTCGCGGGACGACGGAGCCCTGTCCACGTATAGTGTCGTTTTCATGAATGAGGGAGCGCATAACAAGTCACGTTTATGATTGCATACGCATCGGATGATTTTGTGCGATTAGGCTCTGATGACGCTCCCATTGCTACGACCTTCGGAGGGTCCGCCACAGCTATACTCGGCGACGGGCGTTGAAACAGACCCTCACCGCGAGGATTTCGACGGCCAGCACGCACGCGGAGCAGCCATTTGTACCGCCTCTCCCCGCTCGCAAGATTCGCGATCCTGTACACGGTCCTTTATTCCGCTTTCGGTGTCGTTTCTCCGTTCTTGCCTGCAATCTTCGAGAATCGCGGTCTTACTGCCCAAGAAATTGCCGTGGTGATTGGATTGGGAACAGCCATCCGGCTGGTATCCGGACCGCTCATCGGGAGACTCGCGGACTGGCGACGGATTTGGCGCGGCGCCTTGTCAATTTGCTCAGGCGGCGCTGGTGTGATCGCCCTCGCATATCTGCCGGCTGCCGACTTCGGGGCCATCCTGGTGGTGAACGTGTTGCAGTCCGTCTTGTTGGCGCCCTTGACGCCTGTTGCGGATGCAATGGCGCTTTCCGCATCGCTTGCCCCTGCCAGCAAGAGCTTTGAATATGGCTGGGTGCGCGCTGCCGGATCGGCCGCCTTCATCGTCGGCTCGATCGCCGCCGGTCAGGCGGCGGCGGCATATGGCCTCGTGATTTCCATCTGGTTGAATGCCGTTCTGCTCGTTGCGGCAGCGCTTGCCGCGCTGCCGCTTCCAAATATTGCGGTGCCCGCGGACTCTCCTCGTTCCCAACGCGCCGCCGATGTCCTCCTGCTCCTGCAAATACGCCCATTTCGCTGCCTGTTGCTGGTGGGCGCCCTCGTGCTGGGCAGTCACGCGCTGCACGACACGTTTGCTGTGATCCGATGGCGCGAGGCCGGGATCAGCACCGTGGCTGCAAGCCTGCTGTGGTCGGAGTCGGTGATAGCTGAGGTCGTCGTATTCCTTTTCGTCGGTCCTCTATGCGTACGTCGCCTTGGTCCGGCGCACGCCGCAACACTGTCCGCAGGTGCCGCAGTTGTGCGCTGGACCGTTCTTGGCGCTACCACTCAGATCGTTCCGCTGGCGCTGGTCGAGCCATCGCATGGCCTGACGTTCGCATTTTTCCATCTCGGGGCCATGCGCCTGATCGGCGGCATCGTACCAAACCAACTTGCCGCCACCGCTCAGGCGCTTTACGGCACGTTGGCTGTCGGTCTTGCAACCGCGCTGCTGACGCTCGCCTCTGGGTCGCTGTATCTCTGGTTTGAAGGCCGGGCATTCTGGGTAATGGCGCTTCTTTGCATTATTGCTATGCCGCTCGCCCGGGGACTGGCGATATCACAGCCGTCCATGCCGGCCCGCCAAGGAACATTCGCTGGCACCCCGCGTTAGCAAGAAAAATCGGCGCCATCTTTCAACTGGAAATACTTCGGCTTCGGAGAGCGAGCGATGGCTAAGGCAACAACAAAACGCAAATATGGCCCCAGTGCGGGCCAGGACGTAAAGAGCGAGATGCACCGCTACAAGCGGGGTACTGCCAAGAGTGGTCCCGGCGGCAAAGGCGGCAAGGTCAAGAGCCGCAAGCAGGCCATAGCGATCGGCCTCTCAAAAGCGCGCAAGAAGGGCAAGAAGGTCCCTGCAAGAAAAGCCTCCTAATTAGCTTGCCTCAGCAGCTTCAACACGGCGACTGAGGTCTGTTGGACTTGATGCAACGTGCACTGCCAGGGTGATTTGTCGGGCCGCGATCGCAAGAGCCGCGTTCCGTGGCGGAAGCGCCCGCCCGAAAAGTGACCATAGCAAACTTCCACGACGAGCTTGGGTCTGAGCGGCTGCCATTCAGCTGAGCGACCAGCGGCTGGGGCCGCCCGGTTTGTTGCCTGTAAAGCCAGGCGACGCAATGAGCGTCTTGAGCTTCGTTGTCAGCGCCCTCTTGTCTCTTGCCTTTATGGTGGACGTAAATCCAATGTGATTGAGCAGCTCGTGCTGGTCATAGAGTCCCGGCAGCAGTGACCCGACGACATCCCTGGAATGGCGGATGCGTTCATGGCAGCACACTATTACGTACGTGCCTCTCGCCCGCCCTTTGTGGACGAAAAGAAAGTATAACGGCTTCGTTACTGCGTTCGGAATAAGCAAGCGTTTGCGCTTTTGACAGGAACCGCGAGTTTGAATCATACCGCCCCCCCAGCGGCTGCGCCGCGGGCCTTTTTAGCGCGGTGCTGTCTGCGCATGGCGCTCGCGGCCGCGCTCCTCGGGGTTTGCGCATTGGCCGACAGTGCGGCGGCGCAAGCTTACCCGTCCCGTCCAATCCGGCTGGTCGTTGGCTTTGCGGCCGGCGGCACCACCGACTTCATGGCGCGGCTCCTCGCCGACAAGCTGCGCGACCCGCTTCGCCAGCCGGTCCTGGTGGAGAACCGGACCGGCGCCAATGGAGCGCTTGGGGCCGAATACGTGGCGAAATCGGACCCCGACGGTTACACGCTGTACTTCACGACCGCCGGCGTAGCCGCGGTCTATCCGCACCTGCGCGCCAACCCTCCTTATGATCCCATCAGGGATTTCGTCGCCGTAAGCCTCGTCGCGTTCAATTCCACCATGCTGGTGGTGAATGCCGCGATGCCGGCCAATTCCGCCGTGGAACTCGCCGCGCTGGCGCGGCAGAACCCGGGCCGGATCACCATTGCGATCACCGGGCTCGGCTCGGTCTCCCATCTTGGGGTCGAGCTGTTTCAGTCGGCGGCCGGAATCAAGTTTCAGGAGGTGCCCTATCGCGGCAATGCCCCGGCCATGACCGACCTGCTGGGGGGCCAGCTCGATGGCCTGTTCGGCGACGGGCCGACCGTGATGCCCCATATAGCGGCGGGCAAGATCAAAGTGCTGGCCGCCATATCACGGCGGCGTTCCGATGTCTTCCCGGATGTGCCGACTTTCGCCGAGCAGGGCTTTGCCGACGCTGTTGCGGATCAGTGGGCCGGCGTTCTTGCTCCGGCGCAGACGCCCGCCGCCACCGTCGCCAAGCTCAACGCCGCCATACACACGGCGTTGAGCGATCCCGAAGTGCGCGCCAAGCTCGCCCAAACCGGGGTGACGCCGGCGCCGGATTCACCGGAGGAATTCACGCAGTATCTCAAGGACGAGTACAGCCGCTGGGGCCGGATCATTCGGGACAAGGGGATCAGGGTGGAATGAACTGCTGCGCCGTTCCCGACGTGGTGCAACGGGAGCTTCGGCGCGGCACAGCCGTCTCGCTGGCCCCCAGCTAGCGTAGCAAGCGTAGCCCGGATTGAGCGCAGCGAAATCCGGGACTGACTATCCACGTGGCGGCGCCGGCCCCGGGTTTCGCTGCGCTCAACCCAGGCTGCAGCTCTATGGCGGTTTCGCTCGACACTATAATGATAATCCTATATAATATTTTTAAATAAAGCACTCAAATAGCTCCGCGTGCAAGAACGCGCAGAGTAGCCATATGCATGAAATAGAATATGATGGATCTACGAGGTGAAACCAATCGCAGCCAGAAAATTCCATGTTCCGGCGTATGAATTCCCTGATTGGCGAAAAAAGATTCCCTGTTCCGAAAAGATCAGGGAATTCCCTGCAAGTTATTCAAATTTCAGTACGATTTTATGCTGGCTAGCACTAAAATGACGCTAAACAGGCCGACTTTCACAGAATACCCTGTTATTTTCCCTGTTCTCAGGGAATCCGAGGATCAAGGCCGATCCGCGATGTGCGCTGTCCTCATCATTCCGGAATGCCGGCAAGCCGCATGCCTCTAATCTCGAGATCCTGACCCGCCCGATAGCCGGGATCGGTCCACGGCTCGCGCGTCCGAAATGCGCTGACCGTCTCCTTGGGATAGCGGCGCAGCAATTCCGCCGCAGTCGCGCGGGCCTCATCGACCCGACCCGCCAGGGCAAGCGCAGCCGCAAGCACGCGATAGGGATAACGCAAATTCGGATTGACCTCGACGCCGCGCCGCGCCCATTCGACCGCCTCATCGTAGCGCTGCTGGTGAATGTAGGTAATCGCCAGCTGATAATACCACTCCGCCAGCTGCGGATCGCGCGGGCTCAGCTGGATCGCCTTGAGCGTGGGCTCGGCAGCCTCGTCGGCGCGGCCGAGGAAAACCTTGATCTGGCCGACGTAGTTGTGCGCGACCGCAAGATTGGGATCGATGGCGATCGCGCGCTCGAAAGCGGCCAGGGACTGATTGAGATTTTTCCGCAACCGCTTCAGGACGTAGCCGTGAAAGTAGGTGGCCAGCGCGTCGTCGGGTTTGACTGCGAGCGCCCTGTTGACGACGCGATCGAGCGCCTCAAGATGCTCGGTGCTCGTGCCGGTGTACCAGGTCGACCCCCATTCGACCAGCAGCACGTGGGAGAGCCCGTTGAGAGCCGGAAGATGATCGGGACTAATTCGTAGCGCTTCCTCGAACAGCTCGCGTGCGCGTTGCATGCTCTCGCGGCTCGCCTGTTTGTTGATCAGTGCCAGCCCGCGCATGGTCAGATCGACGGCATCGGGATTGTTCGGTCGTTCGCGCAGGGCGCGCTGGCTCTCTGCATCGATCAGCGCCACGTTCAATGCACCCGCAATGCGCTGAGTGACATGGTCCTGCACCTTTGCGAGCTGCGCGATCTGTCCATCGAATCGTTCCGCCCACAACTCCGAGGCGTTTGCAGCCTCGACGAGTTGTGCGTTGATGCGCAGGGAATCCAGGATCTTGCGCACACTGCCCTGCAGAATGTAGCGCACCGATAATTCACGCCCAACCTGCCGGACGTCGACCGATCTTCCCTTGTACGCAAACGCGGTGTTTCGGGCGATCACAAACGAGCCGGGAATGCGCGACAGGTCCGTGGTCAGGTCCTCGGTCATTCCTTCTGCGAAATACTCCTGCTCCGAATCGCTAGCTGCGCTCGCAAAGGGCAGCACCACGATGGACAGCCGTGGCGGGTCGGCTTGCAAAGCCGGTGAGGCGATGGACGTGGTCAGGGTAGTAGGCAAGGCGGTCGGGGTATTGGTCGCCTGGCCCATCGGTGGCGCAAGGTAGGGCCACCCGGCCCACAGTACCGCGGCGCACGCACATATGATGACAACCGCTGCAGCGACCCAGTCCCAACGGGTCTTGGGCATATCCGAGGGCAAATTGTTGGTCGGCAGGCCAGCGATTTTCTCAGGGCCAAGCGCGTAAATTCGTACCGGGTCGGCTATGTTCTTGAGCGCCCGCTCTCCGCGATCCTCAAACGGATAGGCAAGCTTTGCCCGCACATGCTCATACACCGTGGCGGAGATGCAGATACCGCCGGGATCCGCCAAAGGCTCGAGGCGGGCCGCTATGTTGACACCATCCCCGAGGACATCGTCATTATCGGTGATGATATCACCGAGATTGATGCCCACGCGCAATTCGATGCGCTGCGCGTCCGGGAAAATGGCATTCCTCTGAGCCATCGCCTGCTGCAGCGCGACCGCGCCGGACACTGCCTCCACGGCGCTCGCGAATTCCACCAAAATGCCGTCGCCTTTGATCTTGACGATCCGCCCGGCATGGGTTTTGACATGGGGCCGAACTACCTCCCGCAACACACCCTGCAGACGGCGCCACGTGCCGACCTCGTCCTGTGCTGTCAGCCGGCTATAGCCAACCACGTCGGCAAACAGGATTGCGGCCAACCGGCGTTGTACGCGCTCTTGCGACACAGCTTGCTTCCGAATTTCAGCCATCCCGGGCGGGGTGCTGGACCGTAATTAGCATTGCGGAACGGCGCAAGTCTGCTCGGACGACTGCGCGGGAAAGTCGCAATTAGCAGAGAGTCAACCTTGCCATTTGGCGACGCCGCAATAGCAGCTAAACGAGCGTAGGTATTCCGGGTTATGTCAGGGTTTTCCGCATGCTTGCCACCGACGGCAACTGTCGCCGCCGGCTCGCCCCTGACTCGGCGCATCTGCCACCGACTCCTGACGGGATTACATCAGTCGGTCTTCAAGAAATGCTGTACTAAGGTCTCAAGGCATCTGGATCGCTGCGCCGCCTTGCCATAAGCTCTGCTGTACGGCCTGGGAGCCATTGGTTCCGACGGAGGAGACGGCTTGCAACTGATCTGGCCATGGCAGGACAGGAATCGCCGGTTTTCCTGGCTTAAAGCGAGCACATTCGCTCTTATGCTGTATCCGGCGATCCGCACCGCTTACCTGGTCAGCATCGGAGACTACGGAATCCTTCAAGTCGCCCTTGGCGGCCTGACCTACTGGTCCGGCGTATGGGCGACTGTCATCCTGCTGATGGCTTTGGCGGTTACCCCGGCGGCGATGATATTCCGCTGGCCGGCTCTCATCGATGTGCGGCGCATGATTGGCGTGACGGCGCTCGTCTATACGATTGCGCATATGGTCATCTATTTCGCCTTCCGGCGGTGGGACTTTGCGTACATCGCCAACGACATGACGACGAGGCTGACGCTGATCCTGGCAACGCTCTCGACTGTCGGCCTGCTCGTCCTCGGCGCAACCTCCGTCGACGCCGCAATCCGGTACATGGGAGCGAGAAACTGGCAGCGGCTGCACACTACTAATTATGTGATCAGCGGGCTCGCGATCCTCCACGTCATACTGGCGCGAGGCACATACACTGAGCAGTACATGCTGACTGCCATATTTTTCTGGCTGATGGTCTGGCGGGTGCTGGCCCGGTATGGACTGGGTGCCAGTGTTAGGGCACTGGCGATGCTCGCGGTGGCATCGTGTCTTGTTGCGGCATTTCTCGAAGCGGGGTTCCTTTGGGGTCGCCGTGGTTTCGATGTATTAGGAACGCTCGGCTACAATCTCACCCTGTCCATACTGGACGTGGGGTATCCACCGGCATGGCAGGTGCTTGCGTTCGGACTCCTGGTTGCGCTGGGCGCTGTCGGCCGCGAAGCTTTCCACCTCAAGGCGGCGCGCCTTGAGGTGCGCCGGGCCAGTTAGCAGAACCCTATTTCAACAAATACCCAAACCGCCGCCGCGCCAGGCGCGCAGCCTCCGGTGACGGTGCGTTGACCTTGGGGAACTTGTCGCGCCAGTGCCAGGGCCGGCAAGCGTTTATGATGGCCCGGCTGTTGGTGAAATCCCCCTTGGCCTTGCGCTCCGGCTCGATGCGTGGATCGAGCGGCGTGCTCCACGCATTGTGAATGATATCGATCGAGGTCGCCGGGTCAGAGCGCGTCAGCATCGCCCAGATCAGCTCCTCCAGATTGGATACGTCGATATCGTCGTCGGTCACGATGACATAGCGGCCCGCATAAGCGCCGGAGTGGCACATCGCCGCGATATGGCCGGACTGCGCGGCATGGCCCGGATAGCGCTGCCGGATGGCAACGCCGAGCAGGAGGCGCGCCGTGCCGATCTCGTGCGCCCAGGCGGCGACTACGTCGGGAACGCCGGCTTTGGCGATGTTCTCGCGCACGATTGCCGAACGCGTCAGCGCGCGATAGCGGGCGATCTCGTCGGGTGGGCGCTGCGGTGCACAGCCGAGCAGGATCGGATTGTTGCGATGATAGATCGCCTTGATGTCCATCACCGGCTCGTCGCGGACATCGCTGCCGTAATAACCCATCCACTCGCCGAACGGTCCTTCGGGCTTGACCTTGCCAGGTGCAACGAAGCCCTCGATCACGATCTCGGCGTTGGCCGGAACCGGTAACCCGGTGATCGGCGCCTTCACGAGATCGACCGGAGCGCCGCGAATGCCGCCGATCACGTCGTATTCGCACACGCCGTAGGGCACCTCGCTTGAAGCCATCAGGAACGACATCGGGTCGCAGCCGACGACGATCGCGACCGGCATCGGTTCCTTGCGGGCCTCGTACTTGTCGCGCTGAATGCGCCCATGCTTGCCGGGCGAGATGTAGAAACCGACGGTCTGCCGGTCGTGGATCATGACCCGGTAGGTGCCGCAATTGATCCAGCCCTCGTCGGGATCGCGCGTGACGTTGAAGCTGCCGGTGCCGATATAACGGCCGCCATCGTCGGGGTGCCATTTCGGGGTCGGAAAGACGTTGACGTCGACCGCATCGCCCGTGACCACGTTCTCGAACACCGGCCCATCAATGACGTAGCGCGGCGCAATCCGCTTGAGATCGGCGATATAGTGCTGGCGGAACGCCTCGCTGAGCTCGAGCTTCGACAAATGGAGTGGAAACCCGAGCGTCATGCGCTGCCGCTGACCGCCGAAGAAATTGACCAGCACCTTGCTGCCGGGAAGCGCTGCCGGGATATCCTCGAAGATCACGCAAGGCGCGTTCTCGTCGTGCAGGAGGACCTCCGCCGCCATGCCGATGTCGGCCTGCCACGTAAGGCCCTTGACCTCACGAATCTCGCCGAGCTTGCGCGCCGCCTCGATCCACTCCCGCAGGTCGGTGTAGGCGATCTGCGGGCGGAAATCGGAAATGGACGTACCGCCAGCCCGTACCGATTCCGCGTTGCTGACGACGTTTTCCATGTCGGAGGATTCAGAATCGTTTCTGGCCATCGCATTCTCCGCACGTCTTCAGCGGGGCAATTGCTCGCACATCCTGGAGCGCCATAGAACGAGGTAATCGCCGTATGGACGGCACCTCTTCTCCCTCTCCCCGCTTGCGGGGAGAGGGTCGGGGTGAGGGGGCCTCTCCCCAAACTGAGACCTGCGAGTCAGAGCCTGTGGAGAGGCCCCTCACCCGAAATGAGCGCAAGCGCTTCATTCCGACCTCTCCCCGCAAGCGGGGAGAGGTGAAGGCCGAGGCATCTGCGCTTCCCCTGCGCTCGGAGCGGTACACGCCTTGTTGCCACCCCGCCCCTTGCAGGGCGGAGGTAACACCAACAGAATGCACGCAATCCGCATTTGATGCCAGCACAGTCAGCCGCCGGAACAGGAGAACTCGCATTGGGGAAGTACCGGGTGACGGTCGATACCGGAGGCACGTTCTCGGATCTCGTATGCTTCGATGAGGGCACCGGTGCGATCTCGATCACCAAGCTCCCCACTACGGCCGACGACCCGTCCCGCGCCATCCTTAACGGAATCGAAACGCTCAGGGCGGAGGGCATCTGCGCCGAGGACATCTCGTTCTTCTGCCATGGCACTACCGTCGGCACCAACGCGCTGCTTGAAGGCAAGGGCGTGAGGACCGCCCTTCTGGTGACCGAAGGATTTCGTGGCATCTACGAGGTCGGCGAGCAGGCACGGCCCTATGGTCCAGCCATTTTCGATGTCTTGTACGACAAGCCGCCGATGCTGGTGCCGCGGAGCCTGACCGGTGAGGTCCGCGAGCGCGTTGATTTTCGCGGCGAGGTGCTACGCCCCCTCGACGAAGACGCGTTGCGCACGACATTGCGTGCAATGGCGCGGCAGCAACCCGCCTCGATCGCGGTGTGCCTCCTGTTCTCATTCCTGCATCCCCAGCATGAACAGCGCGTCGGTGCCGTCATCGCCGAGGAATTGCCGGGATGCAACGTCTCGCTGTCATCGCACGTGTTGCCGCAGATTCGCGAGTATTACCGGCTGAGCACCACCGTCATCAATGCTTACCTGCAGCCGGTCCTCAGCCGTTATATCGGCAATCTCGACCACCGGCTCGCTTCAGCCGGAGTCGCGACGCCGCAGAAATACGTCATGCAGTCGAATGGCGGCATGTCGACCTTCGAGGCGGCGGCGCGCCGGGCGGTGACGACCGTGCTGTCGGGCCCGGCTGGCGGCGTCACAGCTGGTGTCGCGGTGTGCCGCACCGTTGGCATCGCTAACGCCATCACCTTCGACATGGGCGGCACCTCCTGCGATGTGACGCCGATCCAAGGCGGCGAGCCGTTCGTGTCGGGCCGCAGCAAGATCGAAGGGCGCGATATCGCGGTTCCGACGATGGACATCGACACGGTGAGCGCCGGCGGCGGGACGATCGCGAGGGTAAATCCTATCGGCGAGATTGAAGTCGGCCCGCAGAGTGCCGGCGCCGTGCCCGGTCCCGCCTGTTACGGCCACGGCGAACTGCCGACGGTCACGGACTGCAATCTGGCGCTGGGGCTTTTGAGTGCCGACAATTTCCTCGGCGGCCGCATGCGGCTCGACGCCGAGCGCGCACGTTCAGCGATCGACACCCAAGTCGCGCGTCCGCTTGACATCACGGTCGAGGCAGCAGCGGACGGTGCCATCCGCATCATCGACGTCAAGATGCAGGAGGCCATCAAAGCGATCACGACCATGCGCGGCCACGATCTGCGGGATTTCGTGCTGCTCGCCTTCGGGGGCGCTGGGCCGCTGCATGCCGGCCGCATCGCGCACGATCTAGGCATGGCGGGCGTCATCGTGCCGCTATATCCGGGAGTGTTTTCCGCCATCGGACTGCTGATGTCAGACGTCAAGTACGACTACATCCAGTCTCGCATGACGCCGATCGGGGACCTGACCGCCGGCGCCGTCGAATCCATGTTCGCCCGGCTTGAACACGAGGCGCTGACCGATTTGCATCGGGACGGCTTCTCGGCCGACCGCATCCGGCTCGATCGCGCGCTCGACATGCGTTATGCGGGCCAGGGCTATGAGATCACGCTTCCTTGCGATGGGGAAACGCTGCGTCGCGACGGTGTCGACGGATTGCGCCGGCGTTTCGACGCATTACACAAGCAGATGTTCGGCCACATGGCGTCCGATCAGCCGGTCGAGGTCGTCTCCTATCGACTGTCGGGCATTGGAATGGTGTCGGCGCCGCCAATCCCGAAATTCAAGCCGACCGGCGCCAAGCTGTCCGATGCGCTGCGCGAGCACCGGCAGGTGCGGTTCGACGGCAACTCCCTCGCCTGCCCGGTCTATCAGCGCGAGCGCCTTGATGTCGGGTTGGTGCTGCGCGGCCCCGCCATCCTGGACCAGTTCGACTGCACCACCCTCGTGTGCCCCGGCCAGATCGCGCGGGTCGACGAATGGAAGAACGTCATCATCACCGAAGGTGCGCTATGACGTCCGCCATCACCATCGATGCCATCGACCTCGAAGTCGTCAAGGCGAGCCTCGGTGGCATCGTCCGGGAAATGCAGAACTCGTTATTCCGTACCGGTTTCTCGACCATCGTGCGCGAGTCGCAGGACGCTTCCTGTGCGCTGATGAACCGAAACGGCGATGTGGTTGCCCAGCATGTGGTGCTGCCGCTGCATATCGGAGCATTCCCGGCCTGCTGCGCCGCTATACTGAACACATTCGGTGATACGATTGCGGAGGGCGACGCCTTCCTGATCAATCACCCGTATCACGGCGGCAGCCCCCATGCGCCCGACATCGCGGTGATCACCCCGGTGTTCGTCAACGGCGATCTGTTCGGTTTCTGCGGCAGCATCGCCCACAAGAGCGATATCGGCGGGCCGGTGCCGGGAAGCTGTTCCGCCCAGGCGCGCGAAATCTTTAACGAGGGTTTGCAGATTCCGGCGGTGCGCTATGAAGCGCGCCACGTTCGAAACGGCGATCTGGAGCGCATCATCGCCGCCAACAGTCGCACGCCCGAACTGGTGCTCGGCGACATCCGCGGCCAACTTGGTGCCGACCGGCTCGGCGAACAGC
Organism: Xanthobacteraceae bacterium; assembly: GCA_035311445.1. Lineage (GTDB taxonomy): Bacteria > Pseudomonadota > Alphaproteobacteria > Rhizobiales > Xanthobacteraceae > JAJPKK01. Next base: position 35,804 of record DATGCX010000205.1, read on the forward strand.
GGCTGATCGCTTTAGTGGGAAAATTCGGTGCGGCAAAAATACGTGCGAGTTATGAACGGTTGTTCCAAATAGCGTGTGCGCGTGTGAAGCTCACGGTCGCGGGCTGGCGGGACGGACAGTTCGAGGCGGAGCGCTTCGTCGACGATGATGGCGTCGAACTGGAACGACCGGTGCGGGTCCATGTGGCGGTCGATAAGCAGGGCGATGCTCTCCGCTTCGATTTCACCGGATCGGCCGATCAGACCAAAGGTCCGGCAAATGTCCGCCCGCCTTTAGTGCAGGCGGCTTGCGCCTATTGCCTTATCTCGCTCATTGATCCACACCTTTACGTGTGCAGCGGATTGCTGCAGGGCTTCTCCATGACAGCGCGGGAAGGCAGCGTGCTCAATCCACGCTTCCCGGCGCCGGTCAACACCTACAATCCGACCATCCACGCGCTGGTGGACGCGATTTTCGCGGCGCTAAGCCACGTTGCGCCGGCCAAGGCACGTGCCGACGGCAGCGGCAGCCGCTCCATCATTCTGGGGGCGGGCCGCAACTATGTCCAGTACGAGATCGTGGCGGGCGGCTCCGGCGCCCGCGCCAGCAAGGACGGCGTATCGGGCATCACCGTCAATCAGAGCAATGCCAGGATCGCCCCGATCGAGATCATTGAATCCGAATTTCCGACTCGCCTGCTGCGGTTCGATCTCATCCCGGATTCCGGCGGCGCCGGTCGCTACCGCGGCGGCCTCGGCCTGCGACGCAAATATCTCAATCTCGCAGACGCCCGCTTCTCCATTCGCTCTATGAAGCACGTCATCCCACCAAATGGCTGCGCCGGGGGCCGCGATGGACGCACCGGCGACATCGTAATCAATCCGGAAAGCGTGGCGGCCAAACGCCTGCCCACCCGCTATGCGGATTACCCGCTGCGCCAGGGCGATGTGTTCCGTCTCGATACGCCCGGCGGCGGAGGATTTGGCGACGCGTTCGAACGCGAGCCCGAAAAGGTGCTGGCGGACGTGCGGGAGGGGTATGTCACGCGGGAAGCAGCAGAACGCGACTATGGTGTCGTGGTGGTTGAAGCCGAACATGACTTCGTCGTCGACGTGACCGCGACGGCGCGCAAACGCAACAAGGACAAACCATGACGGAAACAGCAATCGCTAGAACCGGAATCATCGGTCTCGGCGCCATGGGGCTGCAGATGGCACGGCATATGGCCGCCAAAGGCTTCCAGGTGTGCGGCAACGATATCGACGACGACGCCATGCGCCGAGCGTCGGCATATGGCGTGCGCCTGTGCGGTTCGGCGGCCGACGTCGGCGATCTGGCGGAGATCGTCGTCGTGATGGTCGCAACCGATGCGCAGGTCGACGACGTTGTCCGCACATCGGGCCTCCTCGATCGCCTGCAGCCCGGCGCCGTTATCTGTATTGCCAGTTCGATCGCGCCGCAGACCTGCCGCGACCTCGCAGCAACCGCAGCGGCGCGCGGGATCGGGCTGATCGACACGCCGGTTGTGCTGGGCCAGGAGGCTGCCAATAGGGGGGAACTGACCGTCTATGCGGGTGGCGAGGCGAAATGGGTCGAGCGGGCAACTCCCGCGCTTCATGCGTTCGGCCGCAAGATCATCCATGTCGGGGCGATCGGCAGCGGCCAGATCGCCAAGACCATGAACAATCTGCTGCTGTGGGCGACCATGTGTGCGAATTTCGAGGTGCTGACGCTCGCGAAGGCGCTCGGCGCTGATGTGCCGAAGCTGGTGGAGGCGCTCGGCCACGGCAGCGGCGCGAACTGGTCGCTGGCGCGCTGGGGCGCAGGTACCGGCAAATGGGCCGAAAAGGACATGGACGTCGCGCTCGACATCGCTCAACACGCCAAGGTACCGATGCCGCTGGCCGGCTTGGTCGACCAGCTGGTGAAATCCATCAATCAGGAAAAGATGAGAGCGCTGTTGGCTTGAGAATTCACTCCACCTTGATGTGCGCGGCAGCGATCACCTTCCCCCACAAGCGGGTCTCTTCCGCAAAGAACGCGGTCGCGTCCGCCGGCGAACCGATCATCGGCTCCAGGGTGAGCTTGGCCAGGCTTTCGGCGACGTCCGGCCGCTTGAGGTTTGCGACCACGTCGGCGTTGATACGGTCGGCGATTGACGCGGGCGTCCCCGGCGGCGCCACCAGGGCAAACCAGGTAACGGAGCGGAAACCCGGCAGTCCGGATTCCTCCAGCGTCGGGACCTCGGCCACCACCGGAGAACGCTCCGCGCTGCCGACGGCGAGAATCTTCACCTTGCCGGCGCGGTACATCGGCACCGATGTGGTGAGCGTATCGAAGAACATGTCGATGTGGCCGGCGATGACATCGTTGAGCGCCGGTACCGCGCCACGATAGGGAACGTGCACCATCGTGATATCGCCGAGCACTTCCAGTTGGCTCGCCGAGAGATGCGCCGTCGAGCCGGCGCCCTGGGAGCCATAGGTGAGCTTGCCAGGATTGGCCTTGGCGTAGGCGATCAACTCCCTGACGTCGTTGACCGGCAGATCGTTCTTCGCCACCAGGGCGTTCGCGACCTTCGCGAGCAGCGCGACCGGGACGAAACGCTGCGGGTCAAAACCGGGATCGCGATACAAGAGATGAATGAACGCGACCTGTGCCGGCGGGCTCACCATCAGGGTGTAGCCGTCAGGGGCTGAGCGAAACACCGTCGCGGCTCCCAGCACCATGCCGCCGCTGATGTTTTCGACGATTACCGATTTGCCCCATGTGCGCGCAAGCTGGTCGGCCATGATCCGCGCGAGCGTGTCGGTGGTCGAGCCGGCCGCGGCCGGGACAACAAGCTTGACGGTGCGGGACGGGAACGCCTGTGACGACTCTTGCGCGTGGCACACTGGGGAAGCGAAGGGTGTGGCGAGGAGCACGATTGCCGCGAGGCGTCGCAATGCCTTCATCACCGCCTCCTCCCGTCGAAGTCACTCACCGGCATCACCGCGCGCCGCGACCGTCCGCGGCGGGACCGAAACATACCCCTCTGCGATATCCCGGTCGATGGCAGCGCGGTCGCGCAGCTGTGGGTCGCCGTAGCCACCGCCTCCGGCGGACTGCACCAAGAAGCGTTCCCCCGCCTTGATCTCGTAGCGGCCCGAGGCCGGCGCCTCGAATTCGTCTGCCGCGCCGAGGCGCACCACGAACCGACTCCGTCCACCCGGCTTACCGCCTGCAAGACCCTGCGGCGGAAAGCGTGATTTGTCGAACCGGCGTATCACCGTCGCGTCCGCCAACAGTTCGTATTCGCGCCGCATGCTCAAACCGCCGCGCCATCGGCCGGCGCCACCGGAATCCGGCACAAGCTCGAATCGTGTAATCCGGCACGGAAACTCGGCTTCGAGAATTTCGATCGGCGTGATGTGCAGATTGCTCAGGTGCGTGGCGGTCGCCGAAGCGCCGTCATGGCCCATGCCGCCCCCATAGGCGGAGCCGATGATCTCGTACTGCATGGTCGATTGACCGGGGCGGCCTTGTCGCCACGCAATGCTGAGCGCACTCGATGAGCCCGCATTGGCGATGGCGCGGGCAGGATGGAATTTGGCGAGTGCCTCCAGAATGACGTCGACCAGCTTGAGATTGACCATCTGATAGTTCGACACGGCAGCCGGCGGCTCCGCATTGGTAACGGTGCGCGGTGCGAAGCGGAAACGCACGACATCACGCATGCCGTCGTTGAAGGCGAGCGTGGGGTCGAGGCAGCCGATCAGGCAGTAAAACACGCAGGCCTCGACCATCGAAGGGCGCAGGTTCACCGGCCCGCTGGCCTGGGCATCGCTGGCCGAGAAATCGAACGTGATCGCGTCGTTCTCGATCGTTACCGTAACGGCCAGCTTGATTGGCCGATCCACCACGACGCCGTCGCTGTCGAGGAGGCCTTCGGCTGATGCAGTTCCACCGTTCGGCAACCGGGCGATTGCGGCGCGCAGCCCGTCGGCCGCAGCCTTCAGGATAGCAGCAAATGCTTCGCACAGCGTCTCTGCCCCGAAGCGTTCGCACAATCCCTTCACACGTGCGGCACCCATCTGGGTGACGGCGATCTGCGCATGCATATCGCCGCGCACCAGCGCCGGCTGGCGGCTGTTGCCGAGGATCAGCCGTTCGATGTCGGGCAGCGGCCGCCCCGCATCCCGGATTTTTATCGGCGGGATCAGCAGGCCCTCATGATACATCTCGGTGGCATTGGCGGAGGTCGAGCCCGCAACAGTGCCGCCGAGATCGGCCTTGTGGGCGATCGAGCCCGCGAAGGCGACGATCCTGTCCCCGGCGAACACCGGCGCCACGAAGGCCATATCGGAAACGTGGGGCAGCCCGCCTTCATAAGGGTGGTTGGAGACGAACACGTCGCCCTCGCGGATTCCGCCTTCCTGCCCTTGCCTATCCCCTCCCTGTCCCTCCCCCGCAAGCGGGGGAGGGTAAATTGAAATACCCTCCCCCGCTTGCGGGGGAGGGTAGGGTGGGGGCCCGTAGAGCGCGAGGATGCGGCCGACCAGGTGGCGATAAACCGGCGCGTGAAAGAACATCGGTGGCGCGACGATCAGGCGGCCATCCCGATCGAGGATCACGCAGGAAAAATCGCGCGATTCGCGGATAATTGTGGAATAGCCGGAGCGGTAGAAATGATAATGCATTTCTTCCACCAGGCTCGCGATCTTGTTGCGCAGGATTTCAATAGTGATGGCATCCATTTTTCAGGCCTCGCACTTCGACAAGACGAGGTTGCGAAAGCCGTCGACCACGGCGTACCAGCCCGGCGGAATCGCGGTGGTGGCGTCGAACTGCTCCACAATGGCGGGGCCAACGAGCTTTACCCCAGGATCGAGTTTGTCGCGCTCGTAGAGTGTCGATACCGTCGCGCGCACGCCGTCGAACCAGACCGCCCGTTCGCCTTTGCGGAGAGGGGCAGTCGGACGTGATGGCGATTCCTCCTTGCGCTGCTCGAATTTCGGCACTTCGACGCGCACGCGCAATCGATAGCTGACGATCTCCACCGGCCGGTCCTTGGCGCTGTGCCCGTGGATTTGGGCATGGCGCTCGTCGAAGCGCAGACGGGCGGCGTCGAGAGTCGCGGCGGACACCCGTTCGACAAAAAGTCCCTCCAGCGGCGTGCGCAGTTCGTAGCCCTGGCCCGCATAGCGCAGATCAAGTTCGCGCGAATAGCGGGCTTGCGCCGCGTTCAGCCCCTCCGCCTCGATGTCGGCGCGCGCCTTGCCCTCGAGGGCTGCAAATATCTCCTCAGCGTGATCGGCATCGATTTGCGAGAGTGGTCTGAGGTCCGAGCGCAGATAGTCGTGCACCACATCGGTGCAAATGAGACCAAGCGCTGAAAACGCGCCCGGCTGCAGCGGCACCACGATGCGTCCCATGCCAAGTTCTTCCGCTACGGCCGCAGCGTGAACCGCGCCGGCGCCGCCGAAGGGCAACAGCGTGAACGCGGTGAGATCGACGCCACGCTTGGCCGCGAACACCCGCACTTCATCGGCCATGCGGATGTCGACGATGCGGCGGATGCCAGCAGCGGCTTCGCATACGCTCATGCGCAGCGGCTCGGCGACATGACGCCGCAAGGCCTCCTGTGAGGCCGTAACGTCGAGCTTTTGCTTGCCGCCGAGAAAGCAGCCCGGATTGAGGAAACCGCACACGAGGTCCGCATCGGTCACGGTCGGTTGCGTTCCGCCGCGACCGTAGCAGGCCGGTCCCGGCTCGGCCCCGGCGCTGAGCGGTCCCACGGTCAGGAACTCACCTTCGACCGCCGCGATGGATCCGCCACCCGCCGAGATCGTGGTCAAGTCGAGCGCCGGTACATCGACTTGCCGGCGGGCGATGACGCCTTCGGTGACCTCCAGCGGCGCGCCGCCTTCGATGAATGCGATATCCGCGCTGGTTCCCCCCATGTCGAGCGTGACAAGCCCGCGCCCCCTTTCTCCCGTCGAGAAAGAGGGAGGGGCG
>DATGCX010000206.1:0-2847 GCA_035311445.1 Xanthobacteraceae bacterium
TATCTATCCGACGAAGGAGGCCCATCATGACCGAGCAGCAGTCCGTCGAGATGATCCTCGTTCGCCAGCTCGCCGGATACCTTCTCGTGCCGGTGGTCGTCGTCGATACGGCCGGAACGGTCGTGTTCTACAACGAGCCCGCAGAGCGAATTCTCGGGGTGCGCTTCGAGGAGACGGGACGCATCAGCGCCGAGGAGGCCGACCGGCTCATCGAGCTGAGCGATGATCCCGCCGCCAATCCCGACGAGCCGAAACGGCCGATCATCGCCGCGCTGCAGCAGCGGCGTCCCGCTCACGCTCGCCGGTGGCTGCTCCGCCGTGGCGATCGCGTGCGGCTTCAGGTGGAGCTGACTGCGTTTCCCGTCATCGACCAGGAGGAACGGCTGCTGGGCGCAATGGCGATGTTCTGGGAGTGGCAGGGGCCATGAAGGTCACACCGTACGGCGTGCGGGGTTCGCTCGCCGCGCCTGGGCCGGCCACCGCCCGTTACGGCGGCAACACCTCGTGCGTGTGCGTGACGACGTCCGATGGCGTCGTGCTCGCGCTTGACGCTGGCACGGGTCTCCGGACCCTTGCGCTGCCGCCGGGACTTCGCCGGGTCGACGTGCTGCTCACGCATCTTCATATGGATCACATCATCGGCCTCGGGTTCTTCGCTCCGCTCTACAACCCGGCCATGGAGGTCCACATCTGGGGACCGGCCAGCGCCACGCTCACTCTCGAAGCGCGTCTGCGACGGTATCTCGCGCCGCCGTTGTTTCCGATCATGCTGCGCGATCTGCCATGCCGGCTCGAGCTGCACCCGACGTCGCGGGCGCGGTTCTCGATCGGCCCGTTCCAGATCCAGGCGGCTCGTATCTGCCACCCCGGGCCCACCGTCGGCTACCGAATCGAGGCCGACAAGCGCTCGCTCGCCTATCTTCCCGACCACGAGCCGGCGCTGGGCGCGCGCAATTTTCCACTCGACCCGGAGTGGACCTCGGGCTTCGAACTCGCCCACGGGGTCGATCTACTCCTTCACGACGCACAGTACACGCGCGAGGAGTACCCGCGGCACATCGGCTGGGGGCACAGCACGATGCACGATGCAATTGCGTTTGCGCGCCTCGCCGGCGTCAAGCACCTTGCGCCGTTCCATCACGATCCCGGGCGGGACGACACCGCGCTCGAGAAGGCGATCGCGGTCGCGGTGGCCGACGTCGGCCCCGATTTCCCGGTGACGCCGGCGGCCGAGGGGAGAGCTTTCGAGCTAGGCTGACGAACGCCTGCCTACGGCCAAAGTCCCTACGTAGCCCAGCTTCACGGATTCGACGCCTCGTTTTCAACCATGGCGGCTTGTCGGTAGCTTCCTGTCCCGCTACGAGCTTCTTATACCGCTCGCACTCCTGCAGCGTTCCGACCTAGAGACACACGGTGTTGTCGGCGTAGACGTAGTGCCGCATGCCGTCATTGTGCTCACGCAGAAGGAACTTCCCGGCGTCAGCGTCTCGAGGAGGGAGCTGCCACCGTAGATGTGCCTCCTATCGAATACTCTTTACTGTCGCCAAGCAGGAGATCGAATACTCTTTCGTGCTGCAATGCCCCAGGATTGTCGATACTGTGTCAGAGAAAAATCTTTGTTATTAACAAAGCGAGCGAGTTCTGCGAGCATTCCTCGCGCCACTGTTCTGTTTCGGGCGTTCGGGCGGCGGCTTAGAATTACTCTCACCCTTTCTATATACTTTCCGCGTGAGCAGTAAGAAAAATGCGCTTAGAGGGGAAGCGGAGCGGGTTGTCAATACTTGCTACGTCTTCCGCTTGCGGGTATTTAACCGTCTGATTTCCAGGGTTTACAACGAAGCGCTTTCGGCTAGGGCTCTGACGGTCAGTCAATTCAACATCCTAACCGTAATTGTGAGGGGTGAGCCCGTGGCTCCGCACCAGATTTCCGCGGTTCTCCAGATTGAAAAATCCTCATTGTCCAGAAATATCGATTTAATGCGCAGAAAGGGGTGGATCATTACAAAAAGCACTGGTCGGAGATCGCTCATATCCGTGACCGAAAAAGGGCGAAACGTTTACAAAAATGCGCTGCCATCCTGGAAAGACGCGCAGCAAAAGGCTTTGACATTGGCTGGTAAAGAGATTTTTCAGCAAATCACCGCGACGGTGCGGTCTTTGCGGAAGAAATAATTTTTTTGGAGACCTAGTTGTATATGCAACATAATGGAGTCATATTAAATGACAATTGAGGTGGATAATGATTTTCACCCAATTTATAGGCGTGGGAATGCTTCTCGCATTTGTGCTTCTAATTTGTTTCGGTCTTGGCTTCTTCCTCCATACGAAAAATGAGTTCCACGCACCACCGATCTTGGTACCTTTTTTCTTAATTACCCACGGACTTGCGTTCCGGCTCCTGCTCCAACGTGAGGGTGCGGGAATCAGTCAGACGCAACCGATCTGAAAGGGATTTTTTATGGTCGGACAATCCAGGCACTTGCCCTCGCCCACGTCGGCTCGCGCGGCTAGCGGCAGGGGCGTCGGCATCGGTCGCCCCGCAGCGCGCCTCGAAGACGAGCACCTCCTCCGAGGATCCGGCCGCTACGTTTCGGACCTGATTGCGACCTCCGACGCCCTACGCGTCAAGGTGCTGCGCTCGCCCCATGCCCACGCCAGGATTCTAGCGATTGACGCGACCGTCGCCCGCAGGCTGCCGGGCGTCGCAGTGGTGCTCACAGCCGACGACCTGGCGGGGATAGGCGACCTGCCCTGCGACTGGGTTGCTCCCGGCATGGATATCGTGCCCCAGCATCCAATTTTGGCGCGAGATCGCGTCCGGTATGCAGGGGAACCAGTCGCGGCGGT
>DATGCX010000207.1:0-2033 GCA_035311445.1 Xanthobacteraceae bacterium
ATGGCCCGACGGCGTTTCAAGCGCGATCAGACCATTACCGGCGAGATCAGTCCGGAATTGCCCTTCGATCAGGTTAGACGACCCGACGAAATCGGCCACGAAAGCATTGCGCGGGAAATTGTAGATTTCGGCAGGCGATCCTGTTTGCTCGATGTGCCCATTGCGCATGACGATGATCCGGTCCGACATCGCCAGCGCCTCTTCAAGGTCGTGGGTCACATAGACCGATGTGATGCCGAGCCTGTGCTGCAACTCGCGCAGCTCGATGCGCATGTCGGCGCGCAGCTTGGCGTCGAGGTTTGAGAGCGGCTCGTCAAACAACAAGACCGACGGGGAAAACACGCATGCGCGCGCTAATGCGACGCGCTGTTGCTGCCCGCCGGAGAGCTGCGACGCCTGGCGTTGTTCGTAGGCGCCCATATGCACAAGATCGAGCGCCCGGCGAACTTTGTCCCGGATCTCCTGCGGATTCTGCCGGCGAACCCGGAGCCCGTAGGCGACATTGTCGTACACCGTCATATGGGGCCAGATCGCGTAGGACTGAAACACCATCGAAAGCCCGCGCATTTCGGCCGGCATATTCACACGCTGGGCGGATGCATAGACGCACTTGCCGCCGATACGGATCACGCCCGTGGTCGGCCGTTCGAGGCCCGCGATGGCGCGCAGTGTCGTGGTCTTGCCACATCCCGAGGGGCCGAGCAGCGTCAACTGCTCTCCCGACCGCACCTGGAAGCTCACTCCCGCGACCGCTGTCACGCTGCCGTAGCGGACCTCCAGGTTCTCGACCTCGATATGGGCGCGAGCCGCCGCGGGAATGCGCTCCGCATTGGTCATCCTATTCGCCCCCCGGGTGGGAAGCTCGCCGCGTCACCGACAGAAACACCGCCATCGCCAGAGCGACCACCAGCGTCTGGATCAGCGCCATTGCGGCAGTCAGTTCGGCGCTGGTAGCAAACCACGACTCCACGATCGCGGGCGTGATCACCTTGGAATTCGGGCCCATCAACAGGATCGACGCGCCAAGCTCGCGCACGCTGGCGATGAAAAGCAGAAGCCATGCTGCCACCAGGCCCGGCCGCAGCAATGGCATGGTCACCGTACGGATGCGATAGAACCAAGCGGCGCCGCACATCTGCGCGCACTCCTCGAGACTCTTGTCGATCTGCAATATGACGCCCGAAATGGCGCGAACGCCGAGGGGAAGAAAAACCGTCAGATAGGCGATCAGCAACACCCACAGCGTGCCATAGATCGGTATCGGAGATACCAGCCACGCCCACATCATACCGAAGGCGAACACCAGCCGAGGCACCGCCTGCGGAAACATCACGATATACTCGATGACAAAGCCGCCACGGACCTGCGATCGATAAATGATCCAGGAGAGCAGCCCCATCACCACCACCCCGATGGTGGCTGTCGCGCCCCCGAGGACGAAGCTGTTGGCGAGCGCCGACCGCACCGCATTCAGCGTCAACGCGGTGCGATAATTGTCGAGTGTCCAATTGCCCGCCGCCGGAAAGGCGACTGCGATCCGTTGCAACGAAGCGTACGCAAGGGTCGCGAGCGGCAAGGCCACCGACAACAGCACATAGAAGGCACATAGGCCAAGCAGCACCCACCGCAGCCGGCCTACTTCCATCACCCGCGGCCGAAACGCCTTCCCGGTGATCGTGACGTAACTGCGTCCGGCGATCACAAGGCGATAGAGATAAAGCATCACGAACATCACGGCGAACAGCGACACCCCCATGGCGGCCGCCAGCGGCAGGCGCGGCGGATATTGGGACACGAACTGATAGATCGCGGTGGTGACGACGTAGAAGCGGTTAGGCATGCCGAGAACTAGCGCGGCCGAGAACGAGCCCAGCATTTCGGCGAATACGAAGATCGCGGCGCCCAGGACACCGGGCGCGACCAATGGCAGCGTGACCTTGAGCATCGTGCGCAAACGGCCCGCCCCCGTCATCTGCGAAGCCTCTTCCAATGCCGGGTCCATCGACTTCATGACCGCGCCGATCATGACGAAT
>DATGCX010000208.1:0-38943 GCA_035311445.1 Xanthobacteraceae bacterium
CGCAACCTCATCGAGCGCTTCTTCAATAAAATTAAGCACTTTCGCGCCATTGCGACGCGCTACGACAAACTCGCCCGAAATTTTCTCGCAGCGGTCCAACTGGTCTCGGCTATCATCCTTCTCAACTGAGGACAGGCCCTAAACGATGATTTTAGATATGTGCGCGTTTGGTGGGAAATCGACACAAACAAAGTAGATCCTTCTTGGGCACCGTGGGCGAAAGGCGGATCATTTTCGCCATACTACTTTGATATTCATACAGTCATCCATTGGAGCAGGAGACGTGGTACTTACTTTGGCTTTGTCGGTACAGTAAATCGCCCCTTAGAAAGACCTGCTTCATGCCAACATTTTTTCTGTCCAGGATTGACGTGGCCACGCAGGACCAACGGCCTCAGCGTTCGTACACTACCAACAGGCTGTATCTTCGCCGACAAAGGCCCCGCGATATTTGTTAACAGTAATGACGGACTCCTGGCATTTTCTGCCATCCTTAACAGCCGCGCCTTTGGCCTGTTGATCTCCCTTCAATTGGCGCGCACCGAGTTGGCGCAATCCTTTGAGGTTGGTCTGATCCAGAAGACCCCGGTCCCCGGCCTCAGCGCCGATCAGCAAGCGCAACTCGCTGACCTTGCCCGCCGCACTTGGTCCCTCAAGCGCACGCTCGACACCGTCGAGGAAACCTCTCACGCCTTTCTTCTACCCGCCGCCTTGCGCGCCCGGCTGGGCGATTACGACCCGCCCGTTATGGAAGCGGAGATCGAGCGCATCCAGGCCGTGATCGACGAGATCGCGTTCGACCTTTATGGCTTCGCCGAGGAAGACCGCGCCGCCGTGCAGGGGGCCAGCGCCGCTGCTACGACGAACGAAGCGGAAGATAGCGAGCCCGATGACGACTCGGACGGGGAAGACGACGTCGCGCCGGCAGACCAGACCGACAGCCTGCTCTCCTGGGCCGTCGGCGTCGCCTTCGGCCGCTCCGACCTGCGCCTCGCTACCGGCGAGCGCGCGGCACCGCCTGAGCCTGACCCGTTCGACCCGCTTCCCGCCAGGAGTCCCGGCATGCTGCCTGACGGCGACGCGCCGTTCCACGCGCATCCCGGCATCCTGGTCGACGACCCGGGCCATCCTCACGACCTCGCCCGTCTGATCGAGGATGTCCTGGCGCGAGCCCATTGTCCCCCGCCGGAGGACGTGCGCCGCTGGCTGCAGCGCGACTTCTTCCCGTTCCATCTGCAGCGCTACTCCAAGAGCCGCCGCAAGGCCCCGATCTACTGGCCGCTTTTGACGGCCTCGGGCAGCTACACGCTTTGGGTCTACTATCCCAGCCTCTCCAACCAGACGCTCTACACCGCCATCAACGATTTTCTGGAGCCGAAGCTGACGGACCTCGGCCGCCAGATCGCCGCGCTGGGCGCCAAGGGCGACGCCGGCACGCGCGACGAGGCGAAGGCGCTAGAGTCCCTGCAGGAACTCGAAGAGGAACTGATCGAACTGCGCGACGCCCTGCTGCGCATAGCTCCGACTTATCAGCCAAACCATGACGACGGCGTCCAGATCACCGCGGCGCCGCTGTGGCCGCTGTTCCGCCACAGGCCCTGGCAGAGGCTTCTAAAGGAGACCTGGAACAAGCTGGAGAAAGGCGACTACGACTGGGCCCACCTCGCCATGGCCTATTGGCCCGAGCGCGTGCGCAAAAAGTGCGAGACCGACAGGTCGCTCGCCATCGCCCACGGCCTGGAAGACCTTTACCAGCCGCCGCTGGAGGATGAAAAACGCCCCGCCCGGCGACGTAGCCGCAACCGCGCAGCGGAAATGCCATGACCAGCATCGCAGACCACATCCGCGACGAAGTGCTCGCCGCGCGGCTGAAGCGCAGCAGCGTGCTCGTGGTCTATGACAAGCACCGTCGCTACCGCGACCTGTGTCGATCGCTCGCAAGCGATGCGGTCGCGGTGGTGGATGCGAGCGACAGCAGCATCGAGAGCCGCGAGGCGGCGGCGCGCGCCTTCTTTTCCCTCGCCCATGAGGCCGGCGCGCGCGGCCCCGCGGAGCTGCTCATCTACATCCCCGCCGGCCCGCCCCTCACCGACGAGGACCGCCAAGCCGATCCGTTTGCGGCGTACGCGGCCGCAGGCGCCGTGTTTCCCGATGGCGACGGCGACGACTACCTGAGTCTCTGCCTCAAAGCAAAGCCGGACCATGCCACTGAGGTCCGCCGCCTATTCGAGCAGGGCGCCTCGCCGTCATTCGCGCTCATCGACAATGTCGGCGGCGGCCTCCAGTGGCCGGCGCTGCGCACCGCACTCACGGCGGAATCGACGCGCGATATCCTGTTCGCCCTGCTGCAGCCGTCGCCGAAACAGAAGGCCGCTCTCGATGCGAGCGACGCCTGGGACGCCGAGGCGCGCCCGCTGCTCAAGACCGCACTCGGCCTCAAGCTCGTCACCCGCGGCAAGACCTGGGATCCCATCGCCAACGAGCTGTGGCGCTTCCTGCTGTTCAGCGCGTTCGCGTTCGACCTGCCCGGAGAACTCCCTGCCGCGCTGGCCAACGTGCCGCGCGCGCCTGAGGCGGCGCGTACGCTGGTGGAAGACCTGTGCGAGCGCTTGCGCAGCGACGCCGGCGCCCGGCCCTGCTACGTCGAGCGCGCCGGGCAGGTCGAGACGGATCTCGGCCTGCCGGACCACTGCCGCGGGCTGACGGATCTCGGCAAGCGCGACACCTTCCCGTTCGAGGAGCGCGTCGTCCTCGCCGCTGCGGTCGCCGCGTTCGAGGCGGACCGGCTCGATGACATCCGCGCCATCCTCGACAGCCATCGCGGTTCGGTCTGGATCGGCAAGGGCGAGAGCCAGGTGCAGTGGGACCTGCTGGAGGCGGCCCTGCGCCTCGCCGAGAGCTGCGACGACGCCTTGCGCCAGATCGACGACCATGCGCGCAGCCTCGACTCCCTTGTCGGCTTCTATGCGTCCAGCCTCCGTGAGGTCGACCGCCTTCAGCGCGAATTCGAGCAGGCCCGTGCCGACATGATCTCGCCCGACGGCGGGATGTCCGCCGCCGTCGAGCAGGTGCGCCACCGCTATCGCAAGCTGGCCGGAAAGACGGCCGCCCTGTTCACGCGTCACCTGGAGACGGCCGGCTGGCCGCCCCCCGGCCGGCTCGCCAACGTCGACGTGTTCGACCAGATCGTGCAGCCGATGCTGCGCGACAGCGGCCGCCGCGTCGCCTTCATCCTGGTCGATGCGCTGCGGTACGAACTCGGCGTCGCGCTGCACGACCAGCTCGCTGAGACCGACCAGGCCGAGTTGCAGCCGGCCTTCGCCCAGCTTCCCACCGTGACTCCCGTCGGCATGGCGAGCCTGCTGCCCGGTGCCGGCAGCGGCTTGCGCCTCCAGAAGGACGGCGACAGCTTCGTCGTGACGCTCGACGGCCAGCGGCTGACCCAGGTCGGGCAGCGGATGGACCTGCTGCGCGCCAACTTCGGGGACCGTTTCGCCGAGATGAAGCTCAGCGACTTCGTCGCGGCGAAGAAGAACCCGGTGCCGGAAACGGTCAACCTCCTCGTCCTGCGCTCCACCGAGATCGATACCCACCTGGAGAGCGGCCCGGAAACGACGCTCGGCCTCATTCATCAGACGCTGAAAACGATCCGCGTCGCTATCCACAAGCTCAAGGGCAAAGACAAGGACAGGGGCTTCGACGACGTGGTTGTCGTCGCCGATCACGGCTTCTTCCTCAACGCCCATGCCGAAGCCGGCGATGTGTGCGCCAAGCCCCCCGGGAGCTGGGTCGGCGTGCACGACCGCAGCCTGCTCGGCGAGGGCTCCGGCGACGCCAACAACTTTGTGATCGCTGCCGAAAAGGTCGGCATCCGCGGTGAGTTCGCTCTCTTCGCGGGTCCGCGCAGCATGACCGCGTACCGCCGCGGCCTCAGCTACTTCCATGGGGGCGCTTCCCTGCAGGAGGCCGTGGTTCCCGTCCTGACGGTGCGCCTGCGCCAGACGAAGCCTGCGCAGATGCCGAAGACAAAGGTTGTGCTTTCCTACAAGGATGGCGCCAGACGCATCACGACGCGTCTTCCCGTCGTATCTCTGCAGGTGCAGACCGACGACATGTTCGCGCTGCACAGCGACGTCGAAATCCTGATCGAGGCGCATGACAGCAAGGGCAAGGTCGTCGGAGAAGCCAAGGCCGGCGGCCCGGTCAACGCTGCGACCGGCACGATCACGCTGAAGCCCGGCGCGCCCGTCCAGGTCGCCGTGCGCATGAATCCCGACTACGAGGGCAAGTTCAAGCTGAAGGCTCTGAACCCCGGGACCCTGGCGGTCTACGCAACCCTCGACCTGGAGACCGGTTATGCTGTCTAGCCCCGCGCTTGACGCTCTCGACGCCAAGCTCAACAAGGCGTTCGAGGGCAAGGTCGTCCGCAAGGATCTGCTGCACCGGATCAAGAAGGGCACCAACGTGCCGACCTTCGTGCTCGAGTTCCTGCTCGCGCGCTACTGCGCCAGCGACGACCCGGCCGAGATCCAGGCCGGCATGGAGGCGGTGCTCGCGACCCTGCAGGAGAACTACGTACGCCCCGATGAGGCGAACGCTGCGCAGTCGCGCGTGGCGATGACCGGCAAGCACAAGTTCATCGACAAGGTTCATGTCCGCTACGTCGAGAAGGAAAAGCGGCACTGGGCCTCGCTGGAGAACTTCGCCTCGCAGCGCATCGCCGTCGGTGAGAAATACTACCGCGACAACGACAGGCTCCTGGAGGGCGGCAACTGGGCCGAGGTGGTCATCGCCCACAATGACATCGACGGCGACAAGTACGCGTTCTACGTCGAGGATCTTCGCCCCATCCAGCTGAGCCGCTTCGATTTTGAGGCCTACGGCGCAGCACGCGCGGCCTTCTCCCGCGACGAGTGGCTCGACGTGATGCTGCGATCGCTCGGACTTGAGCCGTCCAAGCTGACCAAGCGGCTCAAGTTTCACTTCGTCGCCCGTCTGGCGGCGCTGGTCGAGGCCAACTTCAACTTCATCGAGCTCGGGCCGCGCGGCACGGGAAAGTCCTACTTCTTCAGCGAGTTCTCGCCTTATTCGACGCTCATCAGCGGCGGGCAGGCGACCAAGTCGGTCCTGTTCTACAACAACGCCCGTGGCAAGATCGGTCTTGTCGGCTTCTGGGACACAGTCGCCTTCGACGAGGTCGGCGGCCTCAAGGTCAAGGATCCCGACACGATCCAGATCATGAAGGATTTCATGGCCAACGGGCGCTTCTCGCGTGGCGTCGAAGTCATCGCGGACGCCAGCATGGCGTTCGTCGGTAACATCGACCAATCCATCGAGCAGATCGTCAACTCGACCGACTACGACCTATTCCTGCCGCTCCCGCCGCAGTTCGACCTCGCGGTGATGGACCGCTTCGCCTGCTACCTTCCCGGCTGGGAGATGCCGAAGAACAGCAGCTCGGCGCTGACGAACCGCTACGGGCTGATCACCGACTATCTCGCGGAAGCGTTTCACTACCAATTGAAACACTCCAACCGCTACGAGGAGGTCAGCAAGCGCGTGCGGCTCGGCCGCGCTGTCGAGGGGCGTGACGAGAAGGGCATCAAGAAGACCCTTTGCGCCTTTCTCAAGATTCTCCACCCCGCGGACCATCCCTCCGACGACGAGTTCGAGGAATACATCGCCTACGCCGTAGAATGTCGCCGCCGCGTAAAGGAACAGATGAACAAGCGCAAGCCGGACGACGAGTTCGCCAAGGTCGAGCTGTCCTACATCGGTGCCGATGGCAAGGAGGTGGTCGTCTACTGCCCCGAGTCGCGTAGCGCCGCCGCCACCCTAACTCCGGCGCGAAGCCGGCTGCGGACGCAGGACAGCAGGGAAGCTGCGCCACAGGACACGGCGCGCGAGGCGGCATCCGGCCAGGCGGCGGACGCCGCGCCTACGGCCGCGGAGGATGCAGCGCCATCAGTGCAACCGCTGACCGAGCGGCATTACACTATCCAGTACGGCGACGTCGGCCACACCTATGATGGAATTTTCGGCCCCTACCTGGCAGGCGCGAAGGCGGTAACAAATCGAGGACCCATACATCCGCCAGCAGCACCAAATCGCCAATTTGGTGCGCTTCTGCGAGACGGTGGTGAAGTTAGCGCCCACGGTTCGGCGGCTCCATTTGATCACCGGACATGACGACAAGACCGATCTCGCCGCCGTAAGCGAGAAACTGGAAGAGCTGAAGCAGAGCCTGCTCGAAGCGGATGTAGCGCTGGACATCGAGCTGAAAGACAAGCTCCACGACCGCGAAGTGCGGATCGACAACGGCTGGATCATCAAGATCGGCCGGGGCCTCGACTTCTACCAGAGGCCGGAAAGCTGGTTCGCGGTCGGCGCCAACGATCTCAGCCTTCGAAAGTGCCTTGAGACCAAGGTCGATATTTTCAAGGCAACTTGAGTGTGGAGTTGCAGGTCGCGCTCAGAACTTCGCGGCCCCGGCTCCCCGATGATGTTGGGCGCTACAAGACTCTGTCAGCCGAAATTGAAAAAATTTGCCCACAATCAGCTGGAGCCTTCCTGCTAAAACATTTCGGGAAGGCGGGACGGCATTTCTACTGCATCTGCCGCGGCATCGATCACGGCGCCAAAAATTATCGTCATGCGCCAAACGGACGGCTTCGCTTATCGGTCTGCGATCAAACGTCTGGGCCTCGGTATGGATGACCTTGCCGCCGCGCTTGAGACGGATATGTGCGGCGTGTCCGAGTGTCCGACCGCGCCGTCGCTGCCTTTGCGGCTGGTGATGGTCCCCTTCGGTGCTACAAGTCCTGTTCCGGTGCTACCGCGTAGGACCAATATGGCAGAAATAGGTGGAAGTGCTGTAATGAGCGTAAATGAGGCAGCCGCGGTGCAAACCATTGAGAAATTGATAAAATACAGCAACGCGCACCGGTTTGCCATTGCGCCGATGATGGAATGGACGGACCGCCACTGCCGCTACTTCCACCGGCTGATGACTCGACGGGCGCTGCTCTACACCGAAATGATCACCACCGGCGCGGTGCTGCATGGCGACCGGCTGCGGTTGCTGCGCTTCGACCCGAGCGAGCACCCGGTCGCGGTGCAGCTCGGCGGCTGCGACGCGGCTGCGCTCGCTGCCTCGGCGCGTATTTGCACGGACCTGGGCTATGACGAGATCAATCTCAATGTCGGCTGTCCGTCCGATCGCGTGCGCAATGGCCGCTTCGGCGCCTGCCTGATGGCGGAGCCGGCGCTGGTCGGCGAATGCGTCGCCGCCATGAAAGCCGTGGTCGCGGTGCCGGTGACGGTCAAGTGCCGTATCGGCATCGATGATCAGGACCCGGAGGCGGCCCTCGATGCGCTCGCCGATGCCGCGGTCGCGGTGGGCGTCGACCGGCTCATCGTTCACGCCCGCAAGGCGTGGCTCAGCGGTCTGTCGCCGCGCGAGAATCGCGACGTGCCACCGCTCGACTATGCCCGCGTGTATCGGCTCAAGCAGCGTCTTCCGGCGCTTCACGTGGTCATCAATGGCGGGGTGGCGACGGTGGCGGAGGCTCAGCGGCACCTGGACAAGCTGGATGGCGCGATGATGGGCCGGGCCGCCTACCAGGAACCGTGGCGGCTCATCGATGTCGACCCGATGCTGTTCGGCGAGCCGGCCCCGGTGGCCTCGCCGCGCATGGCGGCCGAGGCCGTCATTCCCTACCTGGAGCGCGAGACTGCCGCCGGCGTGCGGGCGAATGCCATCCTGCGCCATCTGGTGGGACTGTTCCATCGGGTACCCGGCGCGCGCGCGTTCCGCCGACACCTCTCGATCGCGGCGGTCCAGCCAGGCGCCGGGGCCGAGGTGTTGCGCGACGCGCTGGGTCTCATCGCAGACGGTGCGGCCCGCGTCGAAACGGCTGCAGCGTGAGATTGCGGGAGGAAGGAACGCGCCGATGTTCGGCATTCCGATCGGCGAACTTGCCGTCCTGGCGGTCGCCGTGGCGGTCGCCGGCATCCTTACCGGCATCCTGGCGGGCCTGTTCGGAATCGGCGGCGGCGCTGTCATCGTCCCGGTGCTCTATGAGGTGTTCGGTGCGCTCGGCGTGGCGGAGGAGGTCCGCATGCAGCTGTGCATCGGCACGTCGCTCGCCATCATAGTGCCGACTACCTTCCGCTCCTATTTCACCCACCGCTCCGAAGGCATCGGCCTGGGCGACGTGGTGCGAAAATGGACCCTGCCGGCCATTGCCGGCGTGGCGACGGGGGCGGCCATTGCGGCGGTCGCGCCGGCCGCTGTGTTCAAGCTGGCCTTCGCCATCATCGCCAGCGTGATTGCCGTCAAGCTGTTGTTCGGCCGCGAAAGCTGGCGGATCGCCGATGATCTGCCGCGCGGCCCGGCCTTGCTGTTGTTCGGCTACCTGGTCGGGCTCTCGTCGTCGCTCATGGGCGTAAGCGGCGGTTCGGTGGCGAATATGATCATGATGCTCTACGGCAAGACGATCCATACTGCGGTCGCGACCTCCGCCGGGCTCGGCGTCCCGATCGCGGTCGCCGGCACCATCGGGTTCATGCTGGCCGGCCTGCCGCAACAGAGCCTGATGCCGCCGCTCAGCATCGGCTATGTGTCGCTCATCGGCTTCCTCGTGATGGCGCCGGTTTCAAGCTATGTCGCCGCCTTTGGCGCGAGGCTCGCCCACAAGACACCGCGTCGGCGGCTGGAAGTCGTTTTCGGGCTGTTCCTCGCCACTATGGCGGTGCGGTTTATCGTGGCTAGCATCCGGTGATCACTGACCCCCAGCCCCCCGCATTACCACCTTGTCGCCGCGCACCTCCCAGCCCTGCAGCCTGGAGAGAAAGCTCATGCCGAGCAGGCTCGTCTTGAGCGTGCCCGGCTGAGCGATCAACGCCGGCACCCCGCGTTCCACGATGCCGCCGACTGCGATACGGTCGATGGTGGCGGCGGCCGCATAGGTGCGGCCGTTTGCTGTCTCGATATTGACGTTGTATTTGATCATCTCAACCGGCAAGCCGGCCGCGATAGCGGCATCCCGGGTCAGCATGACGGAACTCGCGCCCGTATCGAGCACCATCGGCACGCGCGCGCCATTGACCTGGGTGGCGATGTGGACGTCGCCGGCGCCGGTACGGGCCAATTCGACGGTGCGCCCGCGCGTTGCCGCGTGCCCCGGAACCAGTTCTGCCAGAATGCGGTTGCCGGTATCCTTTAACTCGAACCGGTAGGTGTAGCCGACCGCCAGCACGAGGCCGACGACGACCCACATCAACGCCATCCGGATTGCCTCGCCGAAGCGGTCGCGAAACATGCGCGCCAGGGCGCTGCCAACCAGGATCAGCAGACCGACCCGGTACAGCAGGGAGATCTGTTCGTGATCGCTGAGTCCTGCCATGGCGCCCGCATGGTGGACCACAACGATAACCAACGCGCCCGCAACGGCGAGCAGCCCCATCGTCTTCAACGAATCACGCACGAAAGTCTCTCCGCATCCCACCGCCCCGGCGGCTGCGCATGACGCCCGAACAGCGTACACCTGTCGGACGCGATCATGTGCAGGATCAGCGACGTCAGAGCGCTCCTCCAATTAATCCGGTTTTTCGATTCGCTGGAGTCGAAAACCGGATTTCCTCGTTCCATGTTCTCAGAACCAGCACCCCATTTCACTTGAAAAATGCTCCGGCCTGAAAATCGGTCGCGCTCCGGCCGCGCCTGGAGCTCAGGGCCGGAAGATCCCATCACAACGAAATCCGCTTTAGCGTGGGAGGTCGGGGTCAGACGGTCGCGCGCGTGGCGGACACGCTGCGCCGTGATCCGCCGGTGCCATGCTGCCGCCGCCTCAGGCCGGGCGGACACGGCGAAGGGATCGGTAGGCGCGAGACTCATCTCGTTTGGCTGATATGGTTAAGAAGGGCGCTCAAGATCGCCCAAAAATCTTAAGAGCATGCTTAAATGCACTCGCAGATACCAATCTGTTGTGGTTAACGAGCGGTTGCGCGGCTGGAAATATCTGCTGGCCAAGGTTTCGGCACCAGCGAGGCCAAATTCGGTGGCGCGACGCGGAAACAGACATGAAGCTTTATGACTTTAACCGCGCCCCCAATCCCCGGCGGGTGCGAATTTATCTGGCCGAAAAGGGCATCACGGTGCCGACGGAAGAGGTCGATCTCGGCGCCACGCAGCACAAGATGCCGGCTTATACGGCCATAAACCCCCTGCAGCGGGTGCCGGCGCTGATGCTCGACGACGGCACCGTGATCGCAGAATCGATCGCGATCTGCCGCTATTTCGAGATCTTGAATCCGTCGCCGCCGATGTTCGGCGACGGCGCCATCGAACAGGCGATGGTCGAGATGTGGAATCGCCGAGTCGAGCAGAACCTTTTTTTTCCGGTGGCCCAGGTCTTTCGCCACCTCCACCCCGCCATGAAGGACGCTGAAGTTCCCCAGGTCGCCGCGTGGGGGGAGGCCAACAAACCGCGGGTGGCCGCGTTCCTGCCAATTCTCGACCGCCAGCTTGCAACCAACCCGTTCGTTGGTGGCGCACATTATTCGGTCGCCGATATCACGGCCCTTGTCGCGGTGGATTTCATGAAGCCGGCAAAGCTCGCTTTGCCACCTGAGCACCGCAACATTGCAAGGTGGCATGCCGAAGCTTCGGCGCGACCCAGCGCAAAGGCGTAAATCCGGCCGCTATGGGAATCTGGCGTGAAGCAAGCGACTGTGTGGTCGAACTGTGGACTTTTCAAACATTTGCGCGTTCAACTGGCGGGAGATCACGTGACTTGTTGCCGCATTTGTCACAGAATCCCGGCGCGCGGCATGCGTATACGCTAAACACCGGGAGTGCATGACGACGCCGGCAACATTGGACAACGGCCGATTCAGCATGCGTTCATGAGGGCGGTCGGATCATTTGCGGATCGGCGACGCGTTTTTGCGCGATGGGGGTCGCGCTAACCGTGACGGTAAAACGCAAATAACGAGAGCGGAGAAACTTCCATGCCATTCCTTTACCGGATAGCGGCCTTGCTGGCCGTGCTAGCGCCGTTGTTTGCCGCGCCGGTCAATGCGCAGGCGCCTGAGCGGCGGTTAGCGCTCGTGATCGGCAACACTGAATACAAAGCCGGCCGGCTGCCGACCGCCGCCAACGATGCCGGGCTTATCGCCGAAACCTTGCGCACGGCAGGTTTCGACGTTGCCGGCGCGCGCGATCTTGACCAGGACACGTTGCGCCGGTCGATTCGGGAGTTTCTCGACAAGGTCTCGGCGGCTGGCCCGCAAGCTGTGTCGTTCGTCTATCTCGCGGGCTACGGCCTGCAGTTTGAAGGCGAGAACTATATCATCCCCGTCGACGCCAGCATTCGCCGCGACGAGGATATCCCGATCGAGGCGATCCGGATTTCCGATTTCACGCGACCGCTCGCCGGCACACCCGGGGCGGTGAAGCTGGTGGTAGTCGACGCCGCACGCCAGCATCCCTTCACGCCGGCGGGGCCTCCGCTCGCCAGTGGTCTTGCGCTGGTCGAGCCCGATCCGGGCATGCTGATCGCGTTCAATGCGACGCCCGGCTCGATCGCTTCGATCGAGAACGGGCCTTATGGGGCGTTCGCGCAAGCGCTTGCTGAGATGATCGGCACCGGCGGTCTTGGTCTCGACGACCTGTTTGCTCGTCTTCGCCTGCGCGTTAACGAAAAGACGAACGGCGTTGCGGTGCCATGGTATGCCTCGAAGATAACCCAGCCGTTCCTGTTCATGGAGCGGACGCCTGACGCCCCGCCACCTCCGCAAGTCACGGCCAGCATGGAACTGCAGAGCCGGTCGATCGGGGAATTCAACGGCGATCAGGAAGCCTACGCGGCTGCCCTGGAACGCGATACGCTCGGTGGCTATGAGGAGTTCGTAGCGGGATATCCGGACAGTCCGCTGTCCGGGCGGGTGCGTGCCCTCATCGCCGTGAGACGTGAAGCGATCACGTGGCGACGTACGGTTTCGATCAACACACCCGAGGCTTATTGGTCGTACCTGGAGCGCTATCCGCAAGGCGCCCACGTGGCCGACGCGCGGCGCCGCCTCGCGCGGCTCGCGGCTGCCTACGATCCGCCGCCGGCTTTCGTGCCAATGGCCTATGCGGATGTAGACCCACCGCCGCCCGACGAGGTCGTTTATCTAACGCAGCCGGCCGTTGTGTTCGACGGCCCCGGCTTCCTGCCTCCGCCGCCGGTTCCAGTATTCTTCCTGCCGCCGCCACCGCCGGAATTCGTGGTGTTGGCGCCGCCACCTCCGCCGATCGGCGCGTTTTTCCTGCCGGTGCCGGTGGTATCTTTTGGCGTGACTCGGCCGTGGGTGCGGCCCCCGGCCTTCGTACAAGCGCCGCCGCGGGTGCCGATCCAACAGATCACGATCAACAACACGACCATCATTAATCAGCGCCCGGGAGGCAACGCGGCGGCATTGAGTGCCCCCCTGCCGAACTCGGTGGTGACCCGTGTCAACGGCGGAGTCCTGAAGCCGCCGCCATCTGGCGCAGCGGCGCCGGCCCCGATTCAAGCTGCAGCGCTGACGGGAACCGGGACACTGGGTAACAAACAGACGACCCTGCCGCCGCCGACGCGTACGGGTCCGGCGACCGCGACGACCACGCCCGGCGGAGGGACGCCTCAGGGGGCGGTCACGCCTGGCCAGCGTCAGCTCGCCCCGAATACGGCAACGACCACGCCCGGCGGAGGGACGCCCCAAGGGGCGGTCACGCCTGGCCAGCGTCAGCTCGCCCCGAATACGGCAACGACCACGCCCGGCGGAGGGACGCCCCAAGGGGCAGTCACGCCTGGCCAGCGTCAGCTCGCCCCGAATACGGCAACGACCACGCTCGGCGGAGGGACATCTCAGGGGGCAGTCACGCCTGGCCAGCGTCAGCTCACCCCGAATACGGCAACGACCACGCCCAGTGGAGGGACGCCCCAGGGGCTGATCTCGCCCGGCGGTGGACGCCCGACTGGCCCGAACACGGCAACGACCACGCCGGGCGGCGGGCCACCTCAGGGACTGACTTCGCCGGGCGGGCCTCGTCCGACTAGCCCGAATACGGCGACGACCACACCCAATATCCCTCCTTCGGGTTCAGTTGAGCCTGGCGGGGGACGCCCGATCGGCCCGAACACGGCAACGACCACGCCTCATCTACCGCAGGAGCAAATCTCTCCTGCCGGTCGACGTCCGGCCGGGCCAGCGACCGCAACCACGACACCGGGACCAACTGGCCCACGGCCCGGTGCAGGACCCCCACCGCAATTCAACCGGCAAATCGGTTCGCCGCCACCTCAGACGCCCCCTCCACGGGGCCCGCAGGTCGTGAACAGGCCGCCACCTCCGGCCGCACCGCCGCCTCCGGCTGTTGTACGTACGCCTCCGCCTCCAGCAGAGCACGTGGCTCCGCCGCCCGCAGCAGCGCGCGTGGCGCCACCATCTCCACCGCCCGTGGCGCGCGTGGCGCCGCCACCACCGCCACCCCAAGCGCCGCGCGTCGCACCACAGCCGCCTCCGGCAGCGCGCGTGGCTCCGCCACCTCCGCAAGCGGCGGCGCGGCCGGCGCCGCCTCCAGCGGCGGGGCGGAGATGCGTGGTTCAGAACGGCCAGCAGGTCTGCAACTGACCACGCCTGATCATACGTGCCGCGGCGAAGTGGTTTAGACGCGGCACGTGAGTTGTCTGAATATCCTTGGGATTAAACCTCACCGGTCCAGCAGCGCGATCAGACTCGACGTATCCCAGCGCTTACCGCCCATCTTCTGGATCTGTGAGTAGAACTGGTCGACCAGCGCGGCGACGGGGAGATGGGCGCCGTTGCGGCGCGCCTCGGCCGTGCAGATTGCGAGATCCTTGCGCATCCAGTCTACGGCGAAGCCGAAGTCGAACTTGCCGGCCGCCATGGTCTTGTAGCGATTTTCCATCTGCCAGGATTGCGCTGCTCCCTTGGAGATGGTGGCGATCAGCTTCTCGATATCGAGATTGGCGCGCTTGGCAAAATGCAGC
This sequence comes from Xanthobacteraceae bacterium, assembly GCA_035311445.1. Lineage (GTDB taxonomy): Bacteria > Pseudomonadota > Alphaproteobacteria > Rhizobiales > Xanthobacteraceae > JAJPKK01. The sequence continues at coordinate 14,043 of DATGCX010000208.1, forward strand.
GCCTCAGCGAGCCCCTGCACAAGGCCGGCGATGCAGATCTGGTTGCACATTTTGGCGAGTTGGCCGGCTCCCCCGGGACCCATCAGGTTGCAGGCGCGCGCATAGGCCGCGATGATCTTTTCCGCTCGCCCGAACGGCTCCGCATCGCCGCCGCACATCACGGTGAGAACGCCGTTCTCGGCACCAGCCTGGCCACCCGACACTGGGGCGTCGATGGCATCAAAGCCGCCCTTTCGCGCGGCGGCATAGAGCTCACGGGCGATCTCGGCGGACGCGGTGGTGTGGTCAATGAATACCGCGCCCTGCGCAACCCCATGAAAGGCGCCATCCGTTCCGAGCGCGACCTCGCGCACATCATTGTCGTTGCCGACGCAGGCCATGACGAAATCCTGCCCTTCGGCAGCAGCTCGTGGGGTGGGTGCGGAACGCCCGCCGAACTGCGCGACCCACTTCTCGGCCTTCGCGGCGGTGCGATTGTACACGGTGACGTCATGCCCGCCCTTGGTCTTGAGATGACCGGCCATCGGATAGCCCATCACGCCGAGCCCGAGAAACGCAACCTTTGCCATGAAGCTCCTCCCTGCGGCCGGAAGCGGCCTAATCTGTCGATACCGAGTCTCCTGTCACGAGATCAGTGGCGCAAAATGGGCTCCTTGATGCGCTGCTACCCCTGTCGGCGTCAACCGGGGCATTTGGTTGACCGTCACGCGCGGGCTCCTATTTTGTGTCTAGACATTCCGACCCGCGAAGCTTGGCTCGCGACGGCCAGGGAGAGCCTTATGGCACTGACGAAGAGCGATGTTCTCGCAAGCCTTGAAGGTGTTGCAGGTCCCGGTGGGATTGCGTTGCCCAAGACCGGTGCCCTGTCCGACATTGTGGTTTCCGACGGCAAGGTCTTCTTCTCCATCACGGTGGATGCCGCCGTGGTGAGTGCCTGGGAGCCAGTGCGCATGCGAGCCGAGGCGGCCGTCAAAGCGCTGCCGGGCGTTTCCTCCGTCATGGTGGCGCTTACGGCGGAACGCGCGGCCGGATCGGCGCGGCCTCAGGGGGCGACTTCGCCAGCTGCGGCGGCAGCCGCACAGCGCGCGCACGGCACCGTCGGCGTGCCGGGCGTCGGCGCCATCATTGCGGTGGCGTCCGGTAAGGGCGGGGTCGGCAAGTCGACCTTGGCCGCCAATCTCGCGCTTGGCCTGCGCGACCTGGGGCTCCAGGTCGGCGTGCTGGATGCCGATATCTACGGCCCCTCGATGCCGAAGCTGTTTGCCATCCGGGGCAAGCCGCAGACCAGAGGCGGCACCCGCCTCATCCCGATGGATGGTTATGGGCTCAAGGTGATGTCGATCGGATTCCTCGTTGAGGAAGAAACGCCGATGATCTGGCGTGGTCCGATGGTGATGTCGGCGCTGACCCAGATGTTGCGCGAGGTCGAGTGGGGGGAACTCGACGTGATGGTGGTCGATATGCCTCCCGGTACGGGCGACGCCCAGTTGACGATGGCGCAGCAGGTGCCGTTGCGCGGCGCCGTTATCGTGTCGACTCCGCAGGATCTCGCTCTGATCGACGCGCGACGGGGCGTCGCCATGTTCCGACGCGTGAACGTTCCGGTGCTCGGTGTTGTGGAGAATATGAGCTACTTCGTGTGCCCGCAGTGCGGCACGCGGTCCGACATTTTCGGTCATGGCGGCGCACGCCACGAGGCAGAGCGCCTTGGGGTACCGTTCCTCGGCGAAGTGCCGCTGCGGACGGAAATTCGCGAGAGGTCTGACGCCGGCCTGCCGGTGGTGGCGACGGCGCCGGACGGACCTGATGCGGAGATCTATCGCGGTATCGCGGCACGGGTGCGAGATCAGATCGCGGTCGGGGCGGACAGGGCCGCGCCGAGAATTGTCATTGAGGCGTAATGACCGCGGGCGTCCCGCCCGCTTCACGCAAAGAAAGATGGGGGCTGGACGCCCGCGGTCCTGAAACTGCTACGCACCGGCTTGCGTTTGCGGATCGTTCGGGGCCATCCTGGACCCATGCATACTGGGCGGCTGGGAATAGCCCCGGTCCCCAAGGAGAAGCGCCCATGAATCCTCGTCAATTCAAACGTCTCAAACGTCGTGAGTTCCTGCAAGCGGCAGGCATCGGGGTTGCCGCAACGGCCGTCGCCAAGCCCGCCATCGCGCAAACGAGCCCAGCCATCAAATGGCGATTGACGTCGAGCTTCCCGAAATCGCTCGACACCCTTTATGGGGCAATGGAAACGATCGCCAAATTCGTTTCGGAATCGACCGACCGGCAATTCCAGATGGAGACCTTTTCGGCCGGCGAAATTGTTCCCGGCCTCAACGCCATGGACGCCGTCAGCAATGGTACCGTCGAGGCGTGCCACACGGCGTCCTATTACTATTTCGGCAAGGACCCGACCTTCGCGCTGTTCTGTGCGGTTCCGTTCGGCCTCAACACGCGCCAGCAGAATGCCTGGTTCTATGACGGCGACGGCATGAAGCTGATGAACGAGTTCGGCAAGAAGTTCAACGTCTACTCGCTTGCGGCCGGCAACACCGGCTGCCAGATGGGCGGCTGGTTTCGCAAGGAGATCAAGGAAGTGGCCGACATCAACGGTCTCAAGTTCCGCATCGGCGGGTTTGCCGGACTGACGATCCAGAAGCTCGGCGGCGTGCCGCAGCAGATCGCCGGCGGCGACATCTATCCGGCGCTGGAGCGTGGCACCATCGATGCGGCCGAATGGGTTGGTCCCTATGATGACGAAAAGCTCGGCTTCAGCAAGGTCGCGAAGTACTACTACTATCCGGGCTGGTGGGAGGGCGCGACCGCCAATCACCTGATGATCAATCTCGCCAGATGGAATGAGTTGCCGAAGCGCTACCAATCGATCGTTGCGGGCGCTGCGGCCTATGCGAATGCCGAGGAATTGGCCAAGTACGATTCCCGCAATCCCGCCGCCCTGCGCAAGCTGATTGCGAGCGGCACAGAGTTGCGAGCGTTCTCGCAGCCGATCATGGAGGCCGCACTCAAGGCATCGAATGAGGTAAACGCCGAGACCGCGGTCAACAATTCCGATTTCAAGAAGGTGCTCGATTCGATGCAGGCCTTCCGCAACGAAGAATATTTCTGGTGGCAGGTCGCTGAATACGGTTACGACACTTTCATGATCCGGACCCGGCCGCGGGCATGAGCTTGCGGCAAGCGAAGGTGGGGTAGCCATTGCGGCCCCGGATGGGTGCAGCGAAATCCGGGACCGCGCACCAACACGGCAAATCGCTGAGGCAAGGCGGCCCCGGATTTTGCTGCGCCCATCCGGGCTACAAGGAGAGCCGTGGCCGGAAACTCTTCTCCCTTCCCGAAGACAGCGAGGGAGCAGCGTACCGTATCCAAATGCCTTTGTGTCGTGCGATCCGCGTAGGCGGAAATGGCGCACCCGGGGGATCATGGGAGATTTCCACATTTCCCGGGATCGTGATAACCAAACATTACACAATCGCAATGCCCCGTTCACAAAGGGCTTTTCTGGAGGGACCCATGAAACGTCGCGAATTTCTCAAAGCCGCCGGGCTGACTGGCGCCGCCACCGCGGCTACGGCCGTGGCGATGCCGGCCATTGCACAGTCGATGCCGGAACTGAAGTGGCGCTGCACTTCGAGCTTTCCGAAGTCGCTCGACACCATTTACGGCGCTGCCGAAGTCTTCGCCAAGGCGGTGGCAGAACTGACCGACAATAAATTCCAAATTCAGGTCTTCGCCGCTGGTGAGATCGTGCCAGGATTGAACGCCGCCGATGCCGTGACCAATGGCACCGTCGAAATGTGTCACACCGCCTCCTACTATTACGTCGGCAAGGACCCGACCTACGCGTTTGCGACGGCGGTTCCGTTCGGCCTCAACAGCCGGATGCAGAGCGCCTGGATGGCCTTCGGCGGCGGCACGGAGCTGATGAACGACTTCTATAAGAAGGCCAATATCTATGGCATTCCGTGCGGCAATACCGGGTGCCAGATGGGCGGCTGGTTCCGCAAGGAAATCAAGGAAGCATCTGATTTCAATGGCCTCAAATTCCGCATCGGCGGCTACGCAGGCCGAGTGTTGCAGAAGCTCGGTTGCGTGCCGCAGCAGATCGCCGGCGGTGATATTTATCCGGCGCTTGAGAAGGGCACCATCGATGCGGCGGAGTGGGTCGGCCCCTATGACGACGAGAAACTCGGCTTCCAGAAAGTCGCCCCATACTATTATTACCCGGGCTGGTGGGAAGGCTCGGCGATGCTCCACAACTTCATCAATCTCGACAAATGGAATTCGCTCACCCCGACCTACAAAACGGTCGTGCGCTCGGCTTCGGACACCGCCCACACCTGGATGCAGGCGAAGTACGATGCCGTCAACCCGGCAGCACTTCGCCGTTTGCTCGCGGCCGGCACGAAGCTGATGCCGTTCTCGACGCCGGTCATGGAAGCCTGCCTCAACGCGGCGCTTGATCTCTACCATGAGATTTCTGCCACCAATCCGGACTTCAAGAAGGTCTACGACTCGATGATCGCGTTCCGGGGCGACCAGTATCTGTGGTGGCAGGTGGCAGAGTACAATTACGACACGTTCCTGATCCGCAACCGCACGAAGGTGTGAGCGGGCAACACGCGGTCGGCGGCTTAATGTTCGCCGAGCCCGAGCAGAAGACATGGCGGTCAGAAAAACACGCTCAGAAAACGCGTTTTGACGGTGCCCGCCATCTGTGATATCTTGATATCACAGATGGCGGAACTCTCATGGCTCAGCTCCTCGTTCGTGACTTGGAAGACGATGTAAAAACGCGTCTCCAGAACCGCGCTGCACGGCACGGCCGCAGCCTTGAAGCGGAAGTACGCGACATTCTCCGTAACGCAGCAAAAGAGGAGTCGATGCAGCAAGGCGCGCTCGGCACGCGTATCGCTTCGCGCTTTGCGGCACTCCGTTTGAAGGAGGGGGAACTTCCCACATTGCCGTGGCAACGGCTTAAGCCCACGAGTTTCGAGGAATGATTCTCCTTGACACCTGCGTAATCTCGACGCTCATGAGGCCGCAGGACAATCGCCCGGTCGTGGCGTGGCTTGATCGTCAATCATCCGTCTCGATCTGGACGACCTCCGTCACTGTGCTGGAGATTCGATTCGGCTTGCTCACGATGCCGGAAGGACGCCGCCGCGCGAAATTCGAACAGGCTTTTGCCGCGCTTCTCCAGCAAGACCTGGAAGGAAGGATCGTAGCGTTCGATCTTGCCGCTGCTGAAGCGGCTGCAGCACTTGCGGCCGAGCGTCGGCGGAAGGGGCGCTCAATTGACATTCGCGACACTCAAATCGCCGGCATTGCGTTGGCAAGACGGGCCGCGATTGCGACACGAAATGCAAAGCATTTCGGTGATCTGTCTATACCGGTCATTGATCCTTGGACGGCGTAACCTCGTCAAGCATCTCAGCCGAAATAGATCCACCCAACGATCGAGAACACCGGGAGCAGGACCGCGCCTGACCAGGCCATGAAGGCGAAGAAGCTCGGCATCGCGATCCCGCGCTCGACCCCGATGGCGTAGATCATCAGGTTCGGGGCGTTACCAATGTAGGTCATTGCCCCCATGCTGCTTGCACCGAGCGAGATCGCCGCAAGCGTGCCGGCGAGCGGACCCATCAGATCGTGCGCATTGCCGCCGGCAAGCTCGAAGAACATGAGGTAAGTCGGGGCATTGTCTAAGAAGCTCGAGAGCATGCCGCTGAGCCAGAAGTAGGCGAGGTCATGGTTGGTGTCGCCGGTTGACGTAAGCGCCACGACCCACGCGAATGCGCCGCGCGGTCCGGCGCTCAACATCGCGAGCATCGGGATGATGCAGACGAAAATGCTGGCAAAGAGCTTTGCCACTTCCCGAATCGGCTCCCAGGAAAAGCCGTTCGCCTCGCGATGCTCTGCCGGCGTAAGCCTCAGCGAAACGAAGGCGACGACAACGAGGATGGCATCCCGCACAAGGTTCTGCGATTCCAGAGTGATGCCACGAATCGTGAAGGTAATGTCCGGCTTCCATGTCGCCGACAGCAGGATGGCCGCGATGATGCAGCCAAGCAGATAGATATTGACGACCCCCCGGATGCGTATGACGGTCTCTTCCGTTTTATTACGTGACAAGACCTCGTGGTGTTCACGGCGGTAGTACCAGAAATCGATTGCTGCGAATATCGCTAGGACCATCGCGACAACGAGGCTGCCCGGTGAAAACAGATGCTGCGCCGGCCAAAAGAAATCGACGCCATGCAGAAAGCCGACGAACAGCGGCGGATTGCCGAGCGGCGTCAGCGTGCCGCCGACGTTGCACACCAGAAATATTGCGAACACCAGGACATGCGCATTGTGTCGGCGGTGAAGGTTCGCCCGGATCAGCGGGCGCACCGCAATCATGGCGGCGCCCGTGGTGCCGACAAGGCTCGCCAGCACGGTACCAATGAGAAGCATGCCGGCGTTGCCGGCCGGCGTCCCGTGGAGATTACCGGTCAACAGGATGCCGCCGGCCACAACGTAAAGCGAAAACAAAAGCGCGATGAAACTCATGTAGTCGAGCAGCATCGCACGCAAAAATGCATCGAGCGCCGTCGCCGCGCCGAACGCGAAGGCGATTGCACCAACCGTCAGCGCCGACCAGCCCACAGCGATCTTGCCGTAGTGGCGGCTCCAGATACCCGGGAACAACAGCGGCCCTGTCGCAATCGTGAGGAGCAAGCCGATGAACGGCAGTGACCACGGCCACGACAGAACGGCGCCGTCGAGGAGAAGCGGGGTGCTTGCCTCCATGCAGTCCTTTTGATCCTTCCACATCGCCTGCTGTAGGGGCGACCCTTGTGGTCGCCCCATTCGTCGCATCCGGCCACAGGGCGACCACAAGGGTCGCCCCTACATCCTTCCGTCGAAGCCACGCGATCTCGTCTATGACCCGGATAGCAATTTCGAGCTACTCGGGCCACGATCTCTTCATAGCTGCGGATCATTTTGGCGCTTCGCCGGTCGCAGGTCCTTATTTCAAATCCAGCGGCGGCGGCATGTCGGGCAGCTGAATATCGATATTGACTTTGCTGGGATCGACTTGGGAGCCGGTGCTCTTGTAGTGCATGACCGTGCTGGGGAACGCGATCACCAGGCCGACGGCAATCAGCTGGATGAGGACAAACGGCACCGCGCCCCAATAGATTTGCCCGGTCGTCACCCCCGCCATCTGCTTGCCGGTCACGCGGTCGGTATAAGCCTCCTTAGGCGCGACCGAGCGCAGGTAGAACAAGGCGAATCCGAATGGCGGATGCATGAATGACGTCTGCATGTTCACGCCGAGCATCACGCCGAACCAGATGAGGTCGATGCCGAGTTTCTCTGCGGCCGGACCAAGCAATGGAATGACGATGAACGCCAGTTCGAAAAAATCGAGGAAAAACGCGAGCACGAACACGAAGGCATTTACGAAAACGAGAAAGCCGATCTGTCCGCCGGGGAGCGAGATGAGCAGATTTTCGACCCAACGGTGACCATCGACGCCGTAAAAGGTCAATGAAAAAACCCGTGCTCCAATCAGGATGAAGACCACGAATGAGGACAGCTTGGCGGTCGCTTGCACCGCCTGCCGCACAAGATCCAACTTGAGGCGTCCTTTGATCGCTGCCAGGATGAGGGCGCCCGTCGCGCCCATCGCGCCGCCCTCGGTCGGTGTTGCGACCCCGACGAAGATCGTGCCGAGCACGAGGAAGATCAGAAACAGCGGCGGCACCATCACGAACGTGACCTGTTCCGCCATGCGGGAGAGAAAACGAAAGCCGAGCGTTCTGTCGCAAACCCAGTTGAGCACGGCGACGGCAAACGCGAACATGATGCCGAAGAACATCGTCAAAACGACGAAATCGGCCCCCGCTTTCACGTCGGTGCGCATCATGATGAACACGGCCACGACGCCGGCGATCGCCGCCAAACCAAGCAAATTCAATCGCGCGTTGGCGCCGAACGCCGCCGGGCCGGTTCTGATCAGCTGGTAGAGGAAGCCGATGAAGGCCAATACCTGCAGGATACGCAGGGAAGTTTCTTCCGAGCCTGATTCGAGCGGGGGCAGAGACACCTCTGACGCAATCGTGTTGTAAAGGCTGAATGCGATCTGACCGACGAAGGGAATGAGCGCGTATGCGGCGAACAGGCCGATAACGGCAAACAGGCTCTGCTGAAGGAATCGCCCCGGGTCTTCGCTGATCTTTTGCGCTTCCGCCGGCAGCCCCGGCACCGACCGAGGAAATACCAGCGTGATCAGGAAAACGTAAACCGCATACAAGCCGGCCAGAACGAGACCAGGGATGAATGCGCCCTCATACATGTCGCCGACCGACCGGCCAAGCTGATCGGCCATGACGATAAGAACGAGCGAGGGCGGGATGATTTGCGCCAATGTCCCGGACGCGGCGATCACACCGGAGGCGACGCGCCGGTCGTAGCCATAACGCAACATGATCGGTAGCGAGATCAGCCCCATCGAGATCACCGACGCTGCGACCACGCCGGTGGTTGCCGCGAGCAACGCTCCGACGAAGATCACGGCGTAGGCGAGCCCGCCGCGAATGGCGCCAAACAGTTGACCGATGGTGTCGAGCAGATCTTCGGCCATTCCCGAGCGCTCGAGAATGAGCCCCATGAACGTAAAGAACGGGATGGCCAGCAGGGTGTCGTTGTTCATCACCCCGTAGACGCGCTCGGGCAATGCCTGCAGAAAATCCGGCCGAAACAGGCCGAGCTCGATGCCGATCAGGGCGAAGATCAGCCCGTTCGCCGCAAGGGAAAAGGCCGCCGGATAGCCCAGCAGGAGAAGGACCACGAGCGACCCGAACATGATCGGCGCCATGTATTGGATAAAGAGCTCCACCATGGGCCTATCCCCGCATGCCCTATTCGGTTTCGGATTTCATTACGGACAGCACACGCTCCGCCTCCGCCTCCGCCGCCGAATGCGCCGCGGCGGCATGCGGATCTGCGATCAGGCCGCGCATGATTGCAATCCTTTTGATCAGTTCGGAAAGCGCTTGTGTGAGCAGGAACGCAAAGCCGATGAAGACCAGCGATTTTGCCGGCCACTGCGGCAGCCCGCCGGCATTTCCCGACTGCTCATTGATCCGGTACGAAACGAGGAAGAACGGTAGCGAGGTGACGAGCATGACGATGGTGAACGGCAGCAGGAAGAAGGCATGCCCGACCAGGTCGATCGTGTCGCGCACTCGCTTGGGAAGCATATTATTTATGATGTCGATGCGGATGTGCTCATTGTCGAGCAGCGTCCACGACGCGCCGACCAGAAAGATGACGCTGAACAAGACCCATTGGAGTTCGAGCCAGGAGTTGGATGAAACCCCGAACATCTTGCGGACGACGGCATTGATAGCCGAAATAAGGACCGCCACGAGCACCAGCCAGCTCAGCGTGCGCCCCACTGAACGATTGACCGTGTCGATGGCGCGGCTCAGATTTAGGAGAAAATTCAAATCCAAACCTCCCCACGCGCCCCCGATGCGCGGAGCCGCGGCGTGACCGCTTTGTTTTGCTGTGCAGCGGCCTTCGGGTCCAGCTTAACCCGGATTTTGCGCAAAGCGTCAATGGAAAGTTTAGGCCGCGGTGTGGAATCCGCAGTCAGGTTGCGCCGTCCCCGTCGCGATCCGCCTCAGCCACCGGTGACGTTCATGTGCCGCGCCAGCGCAGGGCGCTTGTGGCGGCGGTCGATCACGAAGTCGTGGCCTTTGGGCTTGCGGGTGATAGCCTCGTCGATGGCGGCATAGAGGAGCTCGTTGCCCTCCGAGGCGCGCAGTACGCTGCGCAGGTCGGCGGCATCTTCCTGGCCGAGGCACATGAACAGGGTGCCGGTGCACGTGATGCGCACACGATTGCAAGATTCACAGAAGTTGTGCGTCAGCGGCGTGATGAAGCCGAGCCGCCCGCCAGTTTCGGCAACCCGCATGTAGCGGGCCGGTCCGCCGGTCCGGTAATCGATGTCGTCGAGGGTGAAGCGCTCGGCAAGCCGCGCCCGCACCAGGGAAAGCGGCAGATACTGGTCGAGCCGACCTTCGCCGACATCTCCAAGCGGCATGACCTCGATGAACGTCAGATCCATCCCTTGCCCGTGGGCCCATGTGATCAGCGTGGTGAATTCATCTTCGTTTACGCCCTTGAGGGCCACAGCGTTGATCTTGATAGCGAGCCCCGCGTCCTGCGCGGCCTTGATGCCGTCGAGAACCTGGTCGAGGTCACCCCAGCGGGTCACAGCTCGGAACTTCGCGGGATCGAGGGTATCGAGCGAGACGTTGATGCGCCTGACCCCGTGAGCTGCCAGTTCGTTCGCATATTTCCTGAGCTGGGAACCGTTCGTGGTGAAGGTCAACTCGTCAAGCGCGCCTGACCCGAGATGGCGTGCGAGAGAGGCCACAAGCGTCATGATGCCGCGCCGCACCAGCGGTTCGCCGCCGGTCAGTCGCAGCTTGCGCACCCCTTTAGCGATGAAGGCAGAACACAGCCGGTCAAGCTCTTCGAGCGAGAGAATGTCGGCCTTGGGCAAGAAGGTCATGTCTTCCGACATGCAATAGACGCAGCGAAAATCGCAACGATCGGTAACCGATACGCGAAGATACGTAATGGCGCGGCCGAACGGGTCGACCAGCGGCTGCGGCGCAACCGTTGCGGCGCGCTCGAACTCATCCGCTCTCATCCGCTCGTGACCCGACATTTGTACCACCTGCATTTACGCACGCTGGTTGTTCCAGGGAACCGCCTGTATGGCAAGGATGTGATACGGAATATAGTACATGGAGCCCGCAATGGGGAGATCCCGGAGCGCGGACATCCCGCCCGCATCTGCGGATATCCCGCCCGCATCTTAGGAAAGTGCGGGCGGGACGCCCGCGCTCCCACCGGCATTGCGGCAAGTCAGGAGGGTCGCATGGCGACCGCACCGGAGCGAAGCTCGGCGTGGCCGACCGAGGTCAGGCTGCGCAAGGACAAGACGGCGCTGACGATCACGTTCGACACCGGCGAGACATTCGAGTTCCCCGCCGAATTCCTGCGCGTCCACAGCCCCAGCGCCGAAGTCCAGGGGCATTCTCCCGCCGAGCGCAAAACGGTCGGCGGCAAGCGCAACGTCATGATCATCGAAGTCCATCCGGTCGGCAATTACGCCGTCCGGCTGGTGTTCGACGACATGCATTCTACCGGAATCTTCAGCTGGGACTATTTCATCCGGCTCGGCCGCGACCGGGAGCGCCTGTGGCGCGATTATCTCGACGAGCTTGCCGACAAAGGGCTATCCCGCGACCCGCACGGGCGGGGGTAGAGTGGGCAGGACGTGGAGCTCTCGCGGGTCGTGGCCGGGCTTGTCCCGGCCACCTCGATCGTTCCAACTCTGCGCGTTAAAGGTCGGGGTCGCCGGGACAAGCCCGGCGACGACTCGGGTGTGCGATTCAGCTGATCGAAATCCGCCCTAAAAACGGGCGGTGCAGCGAACCATTCCGGTTCACCGCAGCACCACCACCTTGGTGCCAATCCGGACGCGATCGTACAGGTCGATCACATCTTCATTGGTCATCCGAAAGCACCCCGACGACACAGCCTGGCCGATGGTCTCGGGCTCGTTCGAACCGTGAATGCGATAGAGCGAAGAACCGAGATATATGGCGCGTGCGCCCAGCGGATTGTCTAAGCCGCCGACCATGTGGCGCGGCAGATCGGGGCGCCGATGCAACATCTGCGACGGCGGCGTCCAGTCCGGCCATTCCCTTTTCATCGATACGGTGTGGGTGCCGGCCCAGGTGAAGCCAATGCGCCCGACTCCGATGCCGTAAGCCAGCGCTTGCCCGGGCGCGGTGACCAGGTAGAGCCGTCGCTCAGAAGTGCTGATGATAATTGTGCCCGGCCGATAGGGGCCGGACCAGTTCACAAGCGTGCGCGGGATCGGCGAAGATCCGAACCCGAAATTTCGTCCAACCGGGCCGGAGTTGCGCTCAGGATCCCAAAAAAATTGAGCCTGAGCCCCCCCGCCTGTGGCCGTCACAAGCCCGCAACCCAGGGTAGCAGATAAGATAATCCCCGCGACGATGCGCGAATTCATTGTCGTGCTCTCCATCTTGTCAGCCGATGCTGGGGCTCCCCGCCGCTGCACAGCCATAAAACGATTGGCGGTCTACACTCAATGGCGTCGCTGCTTACCCGAGCCGCAATTCAGAACAAAATTCCGTTGCGTCATAGCGCTGCGGTCAAAGCAAGGCCGATGTCTTATGCCTAAAATCGTTTAAGTTCAGATAGTTAACCAGTTAATCCTAGCACTGCAATCGAACGGCTTTTTTCTCACGCCTCTGTGACAGCGGTGGCACGCCTGCTAATATGCCGAGGAGCGGGGTACAGGGAGTAGTGGGTGCAGGATGGGCAAGAACAGCGCTTCAAGGTCGACGACGAACGCCAGGAAATCTGTGTCGCATGCAAGGCCGGTCAAAAAGAAGATCAGACGGGTGATTTTCAAGACTGACAACTGGTACGCGGGCGCAGCGATGTCGATTGGAATTGCTGCGCGTCCAAAAGGTTCACGGTCAGGAACGATGGCTGTGCAGCGCGCAAAGGACGGCGCCGACTGAAGCAAACAGGGACGATACGGGTGGTGAGCGGCCGCGGTGATTAAAGTCCAGACGCCGATCGCCGGGGGCACCTGAATCGGCAGCACGGGCGCGAAGCTCTCTTGAAGCCCTCTTCAGATGGGGCCGGAGTTGTCCCGGCCACCGCACCTGATTCTTTGCTCAATGCCTTCAAGTTTCAGGCTCGACCGGACGAGTCCGGCGAATACGTCGGTGATACGGCTGTTCGCAAATATTGATCGCGCCGTTGCGTGATTTCGATACCTCGGGGCTGCGCTTCTTCATGCTCGGCGAAGGCGGCGTTTACAAAATATCGGCAAGTGCGGAGTCCATCAGAGGCGCTTATGAAAGCGGGGACGAGCTGGCCGGACATGCTATGTTTTTGGGGGTGATCTCTATTCCATCAATCTTTTGATGAATCGAGGCGGAGCATCAAACTCGACGCCGCGACAATAGCGCTCCTGGCTTCCGGCTGCGCTCAGTGCCGCGCCCTCCAACTTCATCTTGCAGCAATTCGCCGAGTTGCCGCGCTTCGATGGGCGAAAGCATGCGGCCGACGTATTCACGCGGAACCGATGTACGTGCGCGATCGATAAAGTAGCCCTCTACGAAATGCGAGGGGCGGCCGAACCCCTTCTGCGCAGCGAGGAGCCGCGCATGGACCAGTGTTGAGGCCTCGATGACAACAACATTGCCATGACGGAATGAAAGCCACCACATTGTTGTTCCTGCGCAAGAGCAGGTGCACTCTGTCGGGACGCGGGCGTCGTCTCTGCGCCGAAAATCGCTCAGAGCTGCCGCTAAGTGCCTCGTGCACCTGCTTTGATCGCATAAAGTTGCATTAAACCTGCTGCCCGCTCAGGCCATTTCGAGGTCGCTCTCGATCTCAAATTTGAGATCGATGCCGCCGACTGTGACGACCGCCTTCGCCGGCAGGCGCGGGTTGTCTTTCAACAGTCCTTTCGCGACAGCATCACGTACTGCCTTTTCGATCTCCCGCTGGGCGGTGACGCCGAACGTCTTGAGAAACTTGCGCACGCTCGTGTTGAGGGCTTCCTCGTTCATGATCGCTCTTTCGTAAATACCTACTTTCGTGAATATCTACTTTCGTGGATAGCTGTTCGCCTCGCTGTAACGAACATTGCCGAGGGATAGCACAGATCGGAATGTTCTGCTGCCGAGCCATGTTGTGAAACGGCCACAACCTAGCAAAACAATCAGGCCAAATCCAATTGATCTGTAACGCCCGCAGCGACCGTCGCTGCAGCAGCGTCGGTCGCCCTCACGTGCAAGTCAATCGGGTATTCGTTGCGTGATCTGACGTCGCACTGCTTTACGGAAAGTCAGCCTTTGATTCCGCCCACTTGGTAGAGATTTCCGTCAAGTGGTCGAAATGTCGAATAAGTTGGTCGGCCAGTTTTTTGTAGCGTATGGCCTCAAGTTCGGTCGGATCGCTTAAGTTGTGGGCAGCTGCATTGGCGATATTCTGCAGGTCATCAAGGAGCGCTGACGTGTTGGCATCAATCAGCCTGTTGGAACGCAGCAGCCGTATCAGCAAAGCGAAGCGGCGGCTGTATTTGGCAAATCCGTTTGCCGATGCGTAAGAACGCACGATCTCCTCAAGCTGCGCTCCTACTTCAAGGATTGCTTCTCGGGGTGACAGCTTTGCTATCTGCTCAAAGCGGCTTTTTTCCTCGGGCGTTGGCTGCGCATCAGCATCAAACGGTGTTGCGGGGAGCCTCTTTACCTCCGCTTCGGCCTTGTCCCACCGGAAAGAGGCTTCCCAGTCCTTGTGCCTCACCCGGAACAGAAGCAGGAGCATTCCGAGTTTTTCCTTGAAAAGCCAAACGGATATGACCAATGCGACTGGCAAGGCAAATGCCGCAATCATTGATGTGATCGCTTTGACGATTTCAGCAGTGAAGGTGTAGCGGTCCACGACTGCTGCCCCGGCGATTATCCCAAAATCAAAATCGCATAGTCGGCCACGCCGATTCAATGGGTGGACGAGCGGATTGCGCCATTGCGGGATGCTGTGAACGTCTCTGTCATTGGGCCTTTTCTGATGATGAATCGTTCACCGACGCTCATGAGCGGGGTTTGGTTATGCTCACGGCCTCGTCCCCGAGCTGCAATCGGTCGGATGGTCTGGAGAGCCCAATCGGGTTCCCAGGGAACAAGTCGCGGTTTCCGGAATTGGCTGGTATGGGGGACAGCAATGTCGAGTGTCCGACATGTCCGACGACCCGAAGCGCCCTCGCCAAGACCGCAAATCAGAGGTCCCGGAGTCCTGGAAGGTAAGCTTCTATCACCGCATCGTTCGAACGACGATCGGGCAGGAGCTTAGGGCGACATACGAGCTTCGGCAGCGATTGCCGCACAGAATTCACGCGCTTCTGTTGCAAATGAATGACAGCAGGGGCAAAAATAGCGGTTGCTAAGCGGCACCGTCGCCGCCTGCGGCCTGCACCCGATGATTAGCGCAGTGACAGGCTGGCTCGCGTCACAACCGGATCCCAGAACCGCTTCTCCCTTTCGTTGTAAACCATCTCCATGCAATGCATCGGCCCGGCCGCTCCCTGCGGGAAGTTGCACCGGCTGTAATAGATGCGTCCGTCCCGCACACCCGATACCGCTACAAAACGATCCGTAACTCTTCTGTAATCTATCTTGGTGTGCGGAGCACTCAATCGTGATCTCAAGAACGAGCTCGGAGTATCGAGCTTCTCGTTTGCTTGCATGTAAAACATGAAACCCGCAGTGCCGTCGGCCGAACGAAAGGTTCGCCCTGGGCCCTTGTCAGAAGGCCCGGCGTCAACGGTGAAGATGCCAGCAGGATAATCGACGGTCATGCCGGATGCCTCAGCCATTACCCAGTTCAGCTGCGGCTCCGCGTAGTCGCCGCGATCGACGGCTGCGGCAGCGAAAACAGTGGTGAACAACAGGGCCCCGGTCGCAAAGGAAACGCGCGTCATCTCAGTCCTCGCAGTTAGGTGATACCAACGCCGTACCCTCAATGGCGTTCCGCTGGGGCTGCCCTGTATGTCGTCTGGATCTGCGGGCGAGCGTCGATGTCGTGCGGGGCTGAGGCGGTCGGCGCGCTCGATCGCGGAGCATTTGATCGCATGATGGCTTGCAGTGCACTGCAACGCCCGCGTGCCGCCGACCACGCTATTTCCAGTATGGATGCCGCATTCATTGTACGTGCGACGGTTCCGGCACAATTTCGTGATGGCTCAACATGCAACGACAGGGCACGCGAGCCGTTGGTCTAGGGATTCTATTCGCCGTCCGGTATACCCGCGTCCGGCGGATTGCTGGGATCCGATTGAGAGCCTATCAATCGGCGCACCAGTGACATCGATCGCCGCCGACGGCGGTGATCAACCTCATGTGCACTTGCCCGCGTCGGTTGGCGCGGGCTTTTTTACGTCGCTTTTTATGAAAATGCCTCGAGCCAGTAACCGGACCGGGTCCCGTCAGGTTTGAACACACGCTCTCCCCGGTTGTGGCCGGGCTTGTCCCGGCTACCTCGATCGTTTTTGCTCTGTGGCTTCAAATTCGTCGCCGCTGGGGACGAGCCCGGGGACGACGTGGTAAGTAACTCGATGCGGTAAGTGACTCAACGCGACCGAAAATCAGCTCTGAAGCGTGCACGTAACGGCGAACTGCACCACGCGCCCGATCGCGGGTGGCGAGGGTTAGCACAAAGCTAGCCGGTTCGCATCGCTGTTGCTCGTCGCCGGCGGTCATTCTTTTGGCGCATTGATGGCGGAGCAAATATCTGTCCCAGCGGTCGTTTTTCCCATTCGCGCGCGAGGGGGTTGCCAGTGGCTGACATCTTGTGCGTGGAGGACGACGATACCGTTCGAACTTTAGCGGAGTCTATTCTGCAGGCGGATGGTTTCAACACGCTGTCTGCAAGCACCGTCGATCAGGCGAGGGCACTCATCGAGAGTGACAAGAACATCGACGTGCTCTTCACCGAAGTCGGATTATTGGGCGACGTTCAGGCAGGATTGACGCTGGCCCAGGAGGCGGTGAAACGGCGGCCTGATCTTGCCGTCCTGTATACGTCGGCGCAGGCGGTCACCGATGGCATGAAAGAACTTTTTGCGGAGAACTCAGCTTTTTTGTTGAAGCCCTATACGGCAGATCAACTGACCACCTCTCTTGTCGTGCATTTCGGCCTCAGACCGCTCGGCGCCACAATCCCTACGCTGGCAAAGCAATCGCAGAATCGGTCGGATGGTCCTTGACCTTTGATAGCCTGTCGGCTCAAGCCAGTATTTCGTTTGCAGCCCATGCGACGCCAAAAAACTTTTTCCTCGCAGCCAGCATACTGCTTCTCCCTGGCCAACATACTGCCGGTATGGAAGTTATCGCAGGATGAAGTGCCGGACTTTGCGCTGGTCCCGATCTCAACATTGGCGCCGCACGCTTTCGTATCAGGGCTGAAATTGGGCACCACGCGAAGCCGCCAAGGCGGAACCCTCATCGCGCCCCTCAGTTAAGCAACACAAGGCGGAACGCCCATCGCACGCCTGAGTTAGTAATATGTGAATCGAGCCGTCCGCTCGAGTTCCGTTGAGATGAGGTTGCATGAGCATGTCGAAAACCAGCATTATGGTCATCGTCGCTGTGGCCGCCCTTGCTGCCGCCACCGACGCGTCATCGGCACGAACAGGGCATCGGGTCATGCATTATCCGGGCGCCGCATACGGCCAGGCGCCGAACATTGCAGGGGTGAAGACCCGCACGGATGCCGCCCATGCCCGTGCCGTTTATCGGAACCCCGATCGTGGGATGGCGGTGCCTTGCCACGGTTCGGCCTGCTGACGAGGTCATCTGATCAGGTCGTGATCGCGGATCAAGCCTTCGAGGGCGCCAGGTACGCGTTTAGCCGTCGCGATCGTGAAAGCGATCGCGACGGCTTTGTAAATTTGACCTGATGCTGCCTGCCAACTCATCCGTCGCGTCGCCATCAACCATCATTTCTCCGGAAAGCGATATCTGGCCGCTGTGAAGCCCGCCAATTTCGGCTGGGCCTTCATTCCGGTCAGCGGCGTGCCGCCGAACGGCACCTCCGGAGTGTTAACGGGAGGATAGACTATTACGTTGATCTTTGCTGAACCGGGAATAACTGAAGCCACCGTTTTCACCCCCTGAAATCATCGGCGCTCAAATGTCCGCCTCTCCTTCTATTCGGCTTGCTTGGATCGACCAGCAGCGGGGCGACGCGATCAGAAGCGCAACGTTAAGGCGTATGACCCCTAAATCCATGAGTTGGCCAGAGATTTAGGATGACAGTTCTCACGATGCGAGGGCAATGAGGGTAGCCCCGATCACGGACGTCCGTGCTTTTTTTGCGGACGCGGGCGTCCAAGCTCACCGGCGTTAACCAATTTTCAATCGAAGGCTTGCCTGATTCCCACAGACGGGCAAGGTATACGTTCGGTTAACATGTGCGTCCAAAGGAGGGGATGTATCATGCTGAAGCGCGCTGCATTTCTCGGATTGCTCGGAGCGCTGACGCTGGGGAGTCTGTCAAGCTCTGCTGAGGCGGGGTGGGGGGGTGGTTGCTATCGCTCGCCGTGCTACCCAAGGTATTATCACAGCTATTACCCGAGACACTACGGCTGCGGCGGGTGCGGTTACAACTGCGGCGGATGTGGCAGCTGCGGCTGCGGCGGGTGTGGTAGCTGCGGCTGCGGCGGGTGCGGCGGCTATGGCTATGGTGGTGGCTATGGTGGTGGCTATGGTGGTTACGGCTACGGTGGTTACGGCTACGGTGGTTACGGCTACGGTAGGGGGGGCTATGGTGGCTACGGTGGCCCCTACGACGGCTACTATGACGTCTATGGCTGGTAAGATCGCTGTGAGTGTTGCTGGGCCGTATAGAGATTCAAACCGAAGCTATCGGAGGAATCGGCGGCCCCAATGTCTCGTTGGGTCATAAACGGACATTTGCCGCTGGGTTCGCTCCCATGCGCGTCCCCGATAGGGAATCATTCGACCACACGGAGGTTTCGAATTTTCGTCGGCCAGTTGGCCATGGCCGCGTCTTTGGCTGCTAGGGCTTCCCGCCAAGCCGGTACCGCAGTGAGCCCTTTGTACCAGCGAAGGATTTCGGGGAAGTTTCCGATGGGAAGCCCCGTGCGTTCGGCTGAAGGCACGAGTGCCCCGATCGAAAAATCCGCGATCGTGAGCCGCTCGCCGATGAGCCAAGTCTTACCTATGAGAGAATCATTGAGCACTGCCGCGAAGCGGGTGAAATTCTGCTCCCCGCGCGCAATAAAGGCAGGGTCGGAGGGACCAAGGCCGAGCACAGCCTTCGAGGCTTTCTCGTAAGCGACCATACCGCATGACTCGGCATCCCAATGCGCGCTTTCCCATGCGAGCCAGCGCAGGACATCCGCCTGCCCCTTCAAATCGGAGGGCCAGAGTCCGCTGTTGGGGTGCTTGGCCGCCATGTAAAACAAGATGGCATTCGATTCCCAAAGCACGAAACCGTCGTCCTCTAGCGTCGGCATTTTTTTATTGGGGTTCAGAGCGAGGTACTGCGGAGTAAGTTGGTCGCCACGTCCGAGGTCAATCGGTTGCACCTCACAGTCTAGCGCAAGATAGTTTTTCAAGGCCACGATGCCGAGCGCACGTGACGATGGCGGAAAGATGTAGAGTTTCATACTCAGCAAACTCCCTTGACTCGTCGTAAAGCGGCCGCGCAGAACACACCATCGTTCAGTACGGGTGGTGCGAACGGGACTTCACCCCCATTCCATGGTTCTGTGCGATTTTGATTCGGCCAGGGCCGGCCCTTGCTTTTCAGGCTCCGCAGGAACCTAACCCAGCTGTCGTTGCACTCCGCGAACATGGGCGCGGAGACTTTCCGGTCGTCTCCGGGTCAGCGCGCGCCGGTTCTCAGTTCGTCGGAATACCCGGCCGTCAGCCGGGGCCATTGGGCGATGGGGCGTCCATCGGTACGGTAATTGTGCTCGCCATTCGGCCGTTGTGGCCAACCGGTCGGCGAGTCCTCCCACCTCTCCTGCCGCCCATAGACGGTCAAGTCGAGCAACCGGTAGCTGTTGTCCATCGCCTCGACGCCGCGTATCGTCGTCCAGTAAGTCTCGAAGACATTGGATCCCTGCCGCAGGTAGCAAACGATGTGCATCATGCCCACCCGGCGTCCAACCAAGAGGATGTCGAGCGACTCCCGGGGGGCCGAATACCAAGGCATTTCCCAGCCCATGAACTCGCGATAGCGGGCGCTCTCTTCGTACGGGCCTTGGCAGAACGTGGCGTAAGTGACGTCGCGAGAATGAATAAAGGACAACTCGCGGACCTGCGATGTATAGGAAGGTGCACCCCTCGCATTGTTCCGGCGCAGGGTGGCCGGTGCGCCACATGAAGTAGTAGGCGATGAGCATCCGGCGTCCCTCAAACGCGTCCAATAGTGTCACCGCGCCATGTTCGCCAATGAGCGGTGTGGCGCCGTCCACCTCGACCATGGGGAGCAGCCGCCGGACGGCCGCAATGGCATCGCCTTCTTTTGTGTGAGCTTTCTCTCGAGCCCGTAATGCGTCCAGCTCCGCCTGGAAGGTGCTCCGATCGACTATTTTGGGCGCTCCAAGTTCATCTCTTGTGATGCCTTTCATCGTTCTCTCCCCTGCTGCACAGGCTTTGGGTCCTCTGCGTCGCGCTTTCGGAAGGCGGCTTCCCCAGCGTCGGACACCTCGACCCATTTCGAGTCGGGCGACGCCTCGACGTCGTAGTTGTCGTGCCAGTTCCACCACTTGTACGGCGCGGTCTGGGGGTAACCTTCCGGCGAATCCTCCCAGGTCTCCTGTCTGCCGAGCGGCGTGATGTCGAGGTAGCTCCAGAGGGTCCCCATCGCCTCGTCGCCGCGGTTGTTGATGAAGTATGTGCGGAACACCCGCTCGCCGTCGCGGAAGAACACGTTGTGGCCGTGCCATTCGTCGACGCCGAAGTCCGCGTCGAAGCTGTCGGTGATAGTGTACCAGGGCATCTCCCAGCCCGTCCGCGCCTTCAGGCGCGCGATCTCTGCCTGCGGCGCGCGCGAGGCGTAGGCGAGGGTGGTGTCGCGAGCGTTGAGATGGGCCAGGTGGCCGACCTGATCGGCGCCCAGAGAGCAACCGCGGCAGGCGTGCTCGGGCCAGCCGAACACGCCGGGCTCGAAGAAGGCGCGATAGACGATCAGCTGCCGGCGGCCCCCGAACAGGTCGAGCAGGCTCACCTTACCCTTTGGCCCGTCGAACTCGTATTTCTTCTCCACCGCCATCCACGGCATCCGCCGGCGTTCGGCGGCCAGGGCGTCGCGGGCCCGCGTTAGGGCCTTTTCCTTCACGAGCATCTGCTGGCGCGCAGCCTCCCAGGCCTCCGGCGACACGATCGGAGGTGTGTTCATTCCGAGATGTCCTTTGTGATCCTGCATGTCCCTCGCTTTGTTTCTGTCCATGTGTGTCTCCTGTTCCTGTTGGCTTTCGCTGCCTCAGCTCTGCCCAGTGCGCGAGCCGGATGTCCCTGGGCGCTGTCGTGCCACTGCTTTGCGCTCGCGAGAAAGCTAATCGCTCGGATCGAGCGGTGAGAGTTACAAGTGTGTCGGGATTTTCGACGGTCCCCCAAACGAGCATAAAGCAACGCGGGTCAGGGCGTTGATGCAACCCGACCTGTCGATGCCGGTAGGTTCATCCGCCGCGCGAGGCTTTCTTATGTGTCCCCCTTGCTACACCGCCAATGCAATACTTATCGGATCCAACTGTCGCCCTATTCGAACCCATTTGCCGTCGCAATCGTCCCGAAAATACCCCGCGGGGTAGTTGCTGCGATAGCACAAGGGGAGGTGGCAATGACACTTCACGCTCGGGCAATGTGGGTGTTCATCCTTTCACCTATCCTCGTTGTGTTAGCGGTCGTCGGCGTTTTCGTAGAGATACCATATTTATCGATATACGCATTCTGGGTTGCTGTTTTGGCCTATGTGGTGGGGGCGCTCGGCAATGTT
Organism: Xanthobacteraceae bacterium; assembly: GCA_035311445.1. Classification (GTDB taxonomy): domain Bacteria; phylum Pseudomonadota; class Alphaproteobacteria; order Rhizobiales; family Xanthobacteraceae; genus JAJPKK01. The sequence continues at coordinate 35,706 of DATGCX010000208.1, forward strand.
TTAGCTCAGCTGAAGAGTGCATAAATCCCGTCTCGACGCTGCGGGCATAGGGCGGAATATTTTCGGTTTCGGGATCGTCAGCCTGATCAGGTTTGGGCTGTGGCATTGGGCTTCGCTGCGGGCACGGTGGGGAAATTTTCTTCGGGCGCGCGCTCCAAGATTATAATCCCGGGCGCGAAAAATTTTGAAAAGCCGAGTGGAAGCGGAGGTGTGTTGATGTTAACTCCGGACGAAAGCGATGCGATGAAAAAAGCGTAGACCTACGCGGTCTTAGGCGCCGTCAAGGCGGCTGATGAAAATACAAGGCTGGAGATCGCGCGCATACTGTGCCCTGCCGGATTTGAAATCGTCAAGATTGAGGCGACCAGGGCGGCCCGGAAACACTAGACCCCTCTCGTTCGGGGGTTCATATGACCTAGCCGCCGAGCCGCAGCCACACAAACCAGCTTTTGCGGACAGAGCCGTACCCAGTTTTTTCCTCTCCGGGCCGACACGCTCTGAGATAACTACGGTTGCGCGGCAGGCCGACCCGACCACCATGATCATCGGCGGAATCTCGCGATCGTTGCATTTCTCGCGAACTAATTATACTTTTTTCGCATCGGTCCGTTCGGCGAAGGCCTGGCGCTTCTGCGCAGGCAAGAACGATCGCAGGACAAGGAGAACCAACATGACACCCTCCACGAGGGCGGGTGTGAGAGCATTTGAATTTCCCTACATCACCTGCAGAAATATCAGCGCGCCTGAGGACGACGCAGCTCGCCGTGAGGTCTATTCCGGCTATGCGCCGGCCTCGTCGGTTCTCAGCCTTGAAGATGACGAGAACGTGCGCGAGTACATTGTGCGCGCTCAGGATAGCCAGAAAAACACACCGTCCCTGGTACATCAGGCAATCCGCAAGACGCTAGAGGACCAACCGGATCAATTCTCGATCCTTAATGGCGGAATGGTGATTGTTGCGCGTGCAGTTGAAGTTGACGACAGACGAAAAATTCTCGTGCTGCAACGGCCGAGCATCATCAACGGGTCCCAAACCCAGGGCGAATTATCCCGGTATTTCAATAAATACCGCAGCTCGCCGGATTTTTTTGAGCCGAGCATCAAATTTGAGCTGATAGTCACTGCAGATGATAGCCTTATTGCGGAAATCTCGATTGCACGAAATTTTCAGAACGATGTGCGTCCGATCTCGATTGTCGGGCGTCGCGGTCAACTGGACGAGCTCGAGGCGGCGGTACAGAAGGACATTCCCACCGCCAAACTGCGCAAATCGGAGACAGATATCATCGGAGAATATGTAGATACGGAAAAACTCATCCAGGTATTGTTTGCGCTGATGCCAGGAGCTCTTCTCAAGTCGGTCGGTGAAGACGGTGATCCCTCAAATAAGGCCTTCGCGTACAGTCAGAAGACTCGATGTCTAAAGCTCTTTCAACGTCTTGTGGACGCTTCGGGTGAAGATAGCAAGAGCTCTGCTGTGTACCAGTACTTTCTCGATATCGCCGGACAAGCATGGAAGCTTTATGGACGCTGGAAATCTTATGCAGGATTCCGGGGAACTGGAATCCCCTTGTTCGAGCGAGAAAATGGCCAAGTCGCGATAGCGCCAGACGGGATACTCTTCCCAATTTTGAGTGCGTACTCAGCTTTTGTAGATCGATCTGGTAACAAGTGGGAAATCAATATCCCAGATGTATTTGACGAAAATGAACTCATCGACGCTGCCGCGCAGGCCTACACGGAAATCGCAAGCCGCGACCCAACAACTATGGGTAAAAGCAAAGCCTGCTATTCGACCCTGCTCCGCCTGACAGGGCTCTATGCGAGGCTCGGCCGATCCAACTGACATGGTGCGGATTGTTGGTCGGATTGAGCTTGTGTCGGGGCTATGACCATCATTGGGTAGGGGACCCTTCACAACAGCCGAGGTTCGGTTATCAGGAGAGGACTTACGGTCTCGAGGTTAATCCTTCCACGGATCGAATTCCCCGGCGCCCGCCATCGCCACAGCAAACGGCTGCAGCGTGTGCAGCACGCGCACCGTGCCGGCATGTTCGGCGATCACTTCGGGCAAGCGTCGGTAGGCCATCGGGCTTTCGTCGAGATCAGCGCCGATCAAGACGACCCCTCGATCCCGGAGCCATGCGTCCATTTCGGCGCGAGTGAAACGCCGCTTCGCCTCCTTGCGACCGAACAGCCGGCCGGCGCCATGCACCGTGGAATACAGCGCGGCCCGAGATTCTTCACTGTCGATGCCTTCGATGATCACGGCGTCGTCGCCCATGGAGCCGCCGACGAAGCCGCGTTGCCCCGGAAATGCCGGGGTCGCGCCTTTGCGCACCACCCAAAGATCGCGATCGCCGTGGCGCTCGCGCCAGGCGTAGTTGTGATGGTTATGCACGCTGTCCGTGACTGCGCCGCCGACGATTTTGCGCACGCGCTCGATCACCCACTCGCGCCCAGCATAGGCGTAGCGGCCGGCAAGCTCCATTGCGGCGATGTAACGGCGCCCAATCTCGTTGTCCTCGTCTATCACCGCCGGCGGGACATTCATGCCGTCCTTACCGCCGGCCGCCTTGAGATAGCGCGTCGCGCTGGTGTGGCCGAGGCCGCGCGAGCCGAAATGCACTCCGATCCACACGAGGCCGGATTCGTCGCGCATCAGGTCAACATAATGATTGCCGGAGCCGACGGTGCCGAGCTGCGCAAGATTGATCCCGAAATTTCGAAGCTTGTGCCGTGGCGGCAGCACCACCTGCGCCACACGCTGAAAACATGGATGCAGCGAGCGCGCATCCCCGAGGACGTGGGCAACGCGGTGCAGAACCACTATGACGGCGACATGGACGAACGGCGCGCGTGAAGCGCCGCTTCGCCTCCTTACGACCGAACAGCCGGCCGGCGCCATGCACCGTGGAATAGAACGCAGCCCGAGATTCCTCGCTGTCGATGCCTTCGATGATCACGGCATCATCGCCCATGGAGCCGCCGACGAAGCCGCGCCGTCCTGGAAATGCCGGGGTCGCGCCTTTGCGCACCACCCACAGATCAAGGTCGCCATGGCGCTCGCGCCACGCGTAATTGTGATGGTTATGCACGCTGTCGGTGACTGCACCGCCGATAATTTTGCGCACGCGCTCGACGACCCACTCGCGCCCCGCATAGGCATAGCGGCCAGCAAGCTCCATGGCGGCGATGTAAAGGCGCGCGATCTCGCTGTCCTCGTCGATCACCGCCG
>DATGCX010000209.1:0-24423 GCA_035311445.1 Xanthobacteraceae bacterium
GCGCCGAAACTTTTGACGACATTGCCGCTCGGGTCGAACTTGTAGATCGTGTCGTGCGGCTTGAGCGTGCCGTCCGGATTCATGCAGTCGAGCCCGAACCGACCACCCCTTGCGGCCGGCACCGGGCTCGTCTCGTCGCACCGGATGAGAGCCCAGATGCTCTCGCCGTCAACATCGACATGCACCGCCGCCGGCGGCCCCATCTCGCGTCCGCCCGGCAGTTTCGCCCATTCGCCTCCTGGAACGCTGGGGCCACCGCCATCCGCCAATCCCCGCACGGGGCGATACGGATTGTCCGAGGGCGCCTGGGCGAAGCACGGCGCAGCGGTGGCGAGCAGCACGCCGATGCCATACGACACGATCCATCCAACGCGATTTGCATTCGACATGACGCACCTCTTCAGTGGGAGAAGCTCGGTGAGGAAAGGCGGAGCTTATCGCCGTTGAGGACGCTTGGTTAGAGCGGATTTCCTTTTGATGGAATCACACGTCGTCGCTCGCGAATACGCAAAGGTGCCTGAGTTTAAGCCATGGTAATGCGGCCGCGACTCCCCCCTTGTCGAGCCGGGAAAATCGCATGTTGCCACCCTCCCCTGGAGCGGGGAGGGTCGGACTGGCGAAGGCAGTCCGGGGTGGGGGTGACAGCGGTGCAACACTCTACTGCAAGGCCACGTCTGTTGAACCGCCGTCACCCCCTCCCGGCCCGCTTGCGCGGGCCGACCTCCCCCTTCAGGCAGGGCAATCGCAGTTGACGGGCCGCCTCTGCTCCCTCTCCCCGCTTGCGGGGAGAGGGTCGGGGTGAGGGGGCCTCTCCACCAGCTCAGACTCGGGGCAAGGCCCCCTCACCCGGAATGAGCGCGAGCGGTCATTCCGACCTCTCCCCGCAAGCGGGGAGAGGTGAAGGCCGCCGAAAATGCGATTGCCCTGCCAGCAAGCGCGGAGAGGTTACCCGCGTCAATGTCACCCGACCGTGCTCTGGACAAGGTCGCTGCGCCTGAGTAACCCTCGGCCGATGGACACGACAGCATTCAGCGTGCACGAAATCCTCGCCGGGCAGGCGCCGAACGACGCGCCGGTCACGGTCAAAGGCTGGGTGCGCACCCGGCGGGACTCCAAGGCGGGCATTTCCTTCGTGCACCTGTCGGATGGATCGTCGTTCCATCCGCTGCAGGCGGTCGCGCCGAACACGCTGCCCAATTACACCGACGAGGTGCTCAAGCTCACGGCCGGTTGCGCCGTCGAGGCGACGGGCATGATCGTGCCGTCGCCCGCGAAGGGCCAGCCCTTCGAGATGCAGGCGAGCACCATCAACGTGGTCGGCTGGGTGGACGACCCGGATACGTATCCGATCCAGCCGAAGCCGCACACCATGGAATACCTGCGCGAGGTCGCGCACCTGCGGCCGCGCACCAACGTGATCGGGGCGGCGACGCGGGTGCGCCATACGCTGGCGCGGGCAATCCACCGGTTCTTCGACGAGAACGGCTTCTTCTGGGTCAACACGCCCATCATCACGTCGTCCGACGCGGAGGGCGCTGGCGCGCTGTTCCGGGTGTCGACGCTCGATCTCGCCAACCTGCCGCGCACGCCCCAGGGCAAGGTGGATTTCGCGCACGATTTCTTCGGCCGCGAGGCATTCCTGACGGTGTCGGGGCAGCTCAACATCGAGGCGTACTGCCTCGCGCTCACCAAGGTCTACACATTCGGGCCGACCTTCCGCGCCGAGAACTCCAACACCAGCCGCCACCTCGCCGAGTTCTGGATGATCGAGCCGGAGATCGCCTTCGCGGACCTCTCCGACAATGCGACACTGGCAGAACGCCTGCTCAAGTACACCTTGGAGGCCCTGCTGAACGAGCGGCAGGACGATCTCGCCTTCTTCGACGAGCGGATCGAGAAAGGGCTGGTGGCGAAGCTCACGGGCATCATCGGCTCGGAATTCGTGCGCATGGACTACGGCGAGGCGATCGCGGTGCTGGAGCGGGCGAAGCAGAAGTTCGAGTTCCCGGTGCAATGGGGCGTCGACCTGCAGTCGGAGCACGAGCGCTATCTCACCGAGAAGCACGCCAGGAAGCCCGTGATCGTGATGAACTACCCGAAGGACATCAAGGCGTTCTACATGCGGACGAACGATGACGGCAGGACGGTCGCGGCGATGGACGTGCTCGCGCCCGGCATCGGCGAGATCATCGGCGGCAGCCAGCGCGAGGAGCGGCTCGACGTGCTCGACGCCCGCATGGCCGAGCGCGGCATCGACAAGGAGCACTACACCTGGTACCGCGATCTCCGCCGCTACGGCACCGTGCCCCACGCGGGCTTCGGGCTGGGGTTCGAGAGAACGCTGGCCTACGTGACGGGCCTCGCCAACGTGCGCGATGCTATCCCGTTTCCAAGGACGCCGGGGAATGCGAGGTATTGAGGGGAATGGGCAAGGTCAGTTTGCTATTAACGGTCGAAGTTGCCGATCGTCAGCCAGTCGGTTCCGGTGGTGTCGACCTTGAACTTGAGCTTTGTCGTCAATCTCTGCACCAACTCCTTGCACTTGCGGCTGAATTGGAAAGATTAACAAGGTGCTTGCCGGCGATGTCACTGATGTCGCGAACGCTGCCCACTTGAACCAATAGCGTCTTTTTCGAGTGAGCACCTAGTGCCAAACCCGCTTCAAAGATGACGTTAGGCCGTGCTTGACCGTCGAGCTTGTTGAGGCCCTTCTTCTTGTCCAGCGGGCTGCAGAACTCGCTTTTAAGCCGAGCCTCCTCATCCGGTGAAAACATCACGAGCACGCCCTGTACCTTTTCCATGGCACCGTAGATCACGTCGTCAACATGAGGGTTCGCCCCTTTGGCACTCTTAATGGCTTGGCTCCATTCAAGCGGGTTCAGCCCAATGGCTCGTAGGAACGCGAATACGTCTGTGTTCAGCTGAATGTCGCGGCCATGCACAACGAAGATCGAATTGTTGTTTATGGTTACGACGGGCCTCTTAGCAGGGCGAGGCCGGTCTCTCGGTGTTGGATGACTTGGCTCAGGCTGCAGCACGTGCATTGGGGCTCCCCGCAGTGCCGCCATCTGCTCATTAGTGGCATAGCGCTGGTAGCTGATGCCGTGTTCGCCAGCTAACAGGAGCGCGCCAAGATCGCGTGTCACCCGGTTCGCCGCGGCGGTCTTCTGAATAGCCGAGTAGACCGTACGGTTTGCCGTCCCCATCCGCTTCTTCAGCAGCTCAATAAGACGAGGGTCGATCGTAGTCATCGGGTATTGGCGACAGTCTTCCGCTTCCTCAGCTTGGCCACGTTCGCGAAGTTGGGGTTTACATCAAGCAGTCCACTAATCTGCTTGGCATCAAATCCGGCAGCGAGAAGTCGGCGCGCGGCTTCCTCATTATCAAGGCCCTTTACGGCGATGATGGCGAGTACGCGGGCAATCCGCTCCATGGGATCTTCGATGGCCTTACTTTTTGCGGGCACTAACGCGGGCCTTTTTCTGTGATCTCATGACTTGGACCGATTTCGGGTTGCTACCGGCCCCATACGCTGCGTCCGGCTCGGGCAGCCCCAACTCAGTAAGGAATTGGACCTTATCGAGGACACTCGAAAAGTCCTCAGGCCTCTCCTGCTCGGCCTGCTTCAGGCATAGATAGGCGAGCGCCCGTCCGATCACGGGTAGCCAAATTTCCTCCGCAACCTTGGTGGGTGCCATACAGCCTCCGAATCACCTCAGCTAAATGGGCTATTATAAGGACAGGTGGTGCGCCGGTAATGTCCTGGGCTGTGTGTCCACAAAACATTTGACTGCAAAAATAGACGATTCCGCCGCCGATATCCGGGGAATGGTGCCATAATGTCGCTCCGCATCGATGATGGTGGCTGGGTTCCGTTGCTGCGCGAGTGCTATGCTCTTTGCGAAGGAAAGCTGCGATGAGTGATCTGGCTCGAATCGAGATTGAACGCGATGTCGCCGACACGGCCGCACGTCGGGCGGCAGAAGAAGGCATGTCGATTACGGCCTATGTCTCCCTGCTATTGCGCAGGAGCTTCGAACGAACTCCTGGCGAAGAAAGCGTTCTTGTGTACGACCATATCGAGGGCAAAGGTGAAGTTCGCATCGATCGCGAGCCTGGCGAGGACGACGAGAGCTACAATCGACGCTCCGCGCTGTACGACAGCCTCTTCGATCGCAGCAATTGATGCTTCGACGAGGCGATTACGTTCTCTGTAACTTTCCCTTTCGTGAGGCTCGCGGCCCAGGGCCGTCACCTCACATTGTGTTGTGCGCCACGACCGGCCGCCAGGGCGACACACGCTTTGCTATCGTTTTCTACACGACAACCCAGACGGTTTATGAAGGGGCACGGCGCCCTCGGCAGTACCTTTTTGTTAATCAGGCAAGAGCCAGGGAATTGGGTCAGAAGACTGCGTTTCAAATCGATGCGAGCCGGATTGCACGCCTGCCCCTTACCACAGATTACTTTCCCGAAATGGCTGGAAATGCCGTTCGCGTGTGCGGTCGCGACCCAGAGCTTGTAACGAAAGTCGAAGAGCGATTGAGAGAGCTGGTCGCCGGCGGCGTCAAAATCACGAGGGTCGATGCTGTCCTGCACCGCCCAAGCATGTAGCGCGTCAAAGCGCGCGCTCTTTGAGTGCCGGCGCGGGATCGTCGATCTCGGGAAAATCGTCTTGCAACGGCTTCATCGTCTTGAGCAAGGCGATGAGCCCGCGCTTGCGCACCGGCTCGATCATCAGACGATCGCCGTCGCGGTGCATGACCGCTTCATCGCCCGGCAGCTCGAATTCCGCCGGGATACGGACCGCCTGGTTGCGGCCATGGCGAAATAATTTGACGCGTCTTCGTTCGGGCATGAGTACCTCATTGCATCCGCCGTCCCTCAATATCGCAGATATCCCCGCTGCTCGCCCAACCAAGCCTGCTCATCCGCCACAGCCGCCGCATCCAGGTCCTGCGGTGTCGCAACCGCATCGTCCACCCATTCCCGCAGCAGCGGGCCGCCGTTGATGACATCGATCGCGAGTTTGCCGTGTTCGTACTCGTAGGCGAAATCGCGCCATAGAGGATAGTCCGGATACAAGCGGCGGATCGCCTTGAAGGCGAGTGCCTGGAGGCGCCATGGCCAGAATGCCTGGTGGTCGTAGCCAGCGCCTTCGGTGTGAATCTGGATGCCGTTGCAGAGGTTGCCCGCATGCTTGTGAAACGTGGGTTCGAACCAGCACTCGCGCAGGCGGCAGCCGCGGAGCCACTGCGGCGCCAATGCGTGCATTTCCCGCATGACTGCCCGCGCATCGACATCGGGTGCGCCGAATAATTCCAGCGGCCGCGTGGTGCCGCGCCCTTCCGAGAGCGTCGTGCCCTCGACCATCACCGTTCCCGTATAGGCGCGCGCCATACACAAGTTCGGCGCGTTGGGGCTGGGGTTGATCCACGGGCGCTCGCCGAGCGGCCAGCCGAAGCCCGGCGCCGCGTCGGGCTGCCAGCCTTGCATCTCGATCACGCGATACTCCACCTCGAGCCGGAGCATCTTTACGAACCACAGGCCCAGCTCGCCGAGTGTCAGCCCGTGACGCATAGGCAGCGGTCCGGCGCCGACAAAGCTTTCCCACCCGGTTCGCAAGGTCAGGCCTTCGACGGGCCGGCCTACCGGGTTGGGCCGGTCCAGCACCCACACGGCTTTGCGGTGTTTCGCCGCCGCTTCGAGGATGTAGCGCAGCGTCGTCATGAACGTGTAGATGCGGCAACCCAGATCCTGCAGATCGACCAGGATGACATCGCAGGTGTCCATCATCGCATCGGTCGGCTTGCGCACTTCCCCATAGAGGCTGAACACCGGGATGCCGTGCACCGGGTCGTTGAAGTGCGGCGACTCGATCATATTGTCCTGCTTGTCGCCGCGCAGGCCATGCTGCGGGCCGAAAGCGGCGGTGATCTTGATATCGCCGCAGGCGGCGAGCGCATCGAGTGCGTGCGTCAGGCCTTGCGTGACCGAAGCCGGATGCGCGAGCAATGCGACGCGCCTGCCGCGAAGCGGCGCGCGCAAATCGGGTTCGGCGATGAGTCGGTCGATGCCAAATTTCATGGTTCCTACGCTTTAGAGCACGTCCCGGTGACGTTGGCGCAGCGGCTTCACCTCTCCCCAGAGGGAGCAGCGGTACTGGGCCATACGCTATTGTTCAACTCTATTGCCCGCCGAACACGTTTCCGGGCCTAACCGCGCAACTCGGCGCTGAAGTCTGGACCGAGATCACCTCGAAGCGTCGTCCGCTGAGAATGCTTCGCTGGCGGATCGGACCGGTGCCGCCTTCCCGGCCGAAGATCACGCGCGCATTGCAGCTGCCGTAACCCGCATCGAAGGTTATGGAGACGCGCCGCGCCCCGGCGATCAGCGGATTGTCTACCAGCAGCGCGCCGCCATCGAAGTGCACGACGCGGGTGCCTCCCGTCGAGTTCCTGCTTTCGTCCGGGGCCTGCGTGGACTCCGTGGTTGGGCCGGCGCCTCCTCCTCTTCCTCTCCCACCGCCGCGTCCTCCTCCACCTGCGGGGCGAACGACCATCTCAGTACTGAAGGCGCGCCCCGCGGTGCTGATATAGATGCTGAGGGTGCTGCCACGCGAGCGGAAGGCTACTTCATCGGTCCCTTCGAATTTCTGTTGGCGATTGGTGATCCAGCTTACGATCACGGATTTGCCGAGCAGAGGCGCTGGAAACGGGGCGGTTTCGCCAATGTTCGGCCACGACAACAGCGTGCCGAGCAGAGCTGTGCCGAGCACTTTGAGTACATACGCACGCATTTTTCGCAGCTATTCGCAAAAGCGACGGCCATTGAAGACGAAGCAACTCGCCGACTCCCGCACGCGAGCCGCATGCCCGGCAATCGACGGGTGAGGCGCGGTCACGCGGTGCACCGTGGCGCGGGGCGGCATGGTTTCGATGTTGATGTCGACGAACTTGGCTGATCCGCCCTGTTCAGCCTGTTCGGGCACCGCAACGGGCGTGAAGCTGACGCGGCACGTACCGCCGGAAACGACGCGTATCGACAAGCGCTCCACACATCTCTCGCACAGCAGAGCGGTCGGCACGCGGCAGACGCCGGCTGCCGCCGGCCCGCACCAGGCAGCAATCCCGACCAGGGTGACCGCGATGAATTTTGCCCCGAAACAGATTTCTGTCCCGGTTTGATTTGGGTACGTCGGCACGGCCATGCTGTGTTTCGATTGCATGTCCGCCAGACGAATTTGCCTCTGGCGCATTGGAAAGCCCTCGCGTTTCGATGCCCGAACCATCCGTATCGCGGCCCCCAAAATGCGGTTACTCACAGAATTGCCGGCCATTGAAAACGAAACAGCCACCACGTCCGGAGCGAGCGGTCGGCGCCGGTTCGACCCGGTGCGGTCGCGGCGCAGTGCTGGCGTCAGTAGGCCGCGTGGGCTTCGGCACGCAGTTTCCTTCGCGGTCGAGCACCTCGGTTGCGGCGCACGTCTTGGCGACACACCGCCCGTTGCTCTCCTGTTCGCGCGGCCCGCAGCTCAGCGCACACACGCGTCCGCTACGTGCCTTGAGGTCCTCAAGTAATTCCGGTGCCGGGGTGTCGGGAACCTTCGCCCGATGGGTGCGCACGGCATAATCCCGGATGGCCTTGCGCAGCTCGGGAGCCTGCCAGTTCGAATCGATCGGCGCGAAATAGCAGCCAAGGCGATTGAGTTCGGTCTTGATCGCAAAAACGAGCTGGCCCTCGTTCAAAACCGGCTGGCTCGGATTGACCGCGGCCAGCTGGCCTTGTGGCTCGGCACGCGGCGGCGCGGTCGCGGCGCCGCCTCCGGCGGCCTGCGATGCCAGGCTCTGTTGCTGCCACGTCAAGGCCGCGACTCTCGCTTCCGCGTCGCGACGGGCCAGCTCGATGGTCGCGATCTGCTGGTCTTTCGCGGTCGTCTCGGCGGCCGATAGCCGCGCGCGAGCCGCAAGATCGGCTGCGGCTTTCTGGCTCGCAAGTTCCAGTTCGTTGAGGCGGGTGCGCAGCTCGCGTTCACGATCGGTCGCCTCGGCGGAGATCCTGCTGCGTCGCACAGATTCCTGTCGCAGCTGCTCGGTCGCCTCGGTGACGGCGCGCTGCTTTGCGGTGACATCCGCGGCAAGGCGCTCGCGCTCGGCCTGCTCCTGGCGCAGGCGCTCGCTGGCATCCTGGGCGGCGCGGGCGGCCGCCCGCAGGTTCATTTCCGCCTGGAGCCGCTCGACTTCGAGCGCCGCTAATCGGTCTCGCAGTTCGCGCTCCCGTTCGGCACGTTCGCGATCAAGCTCCTTGGCCTTCGCTTCGCGCTCCAGCATGTCGAGCCGCATGCGCGCGTCAGCCGCGTAGAAGCTGTTCGGAAAGCGCGCGAGAAAGTCGCGCACTCCGCCCGGATCGTTAGCGGCGCGCACGCGACCCCAGATCTGTGCGTCGGTCTCGTTGCGGTTGAGAAACACGTCGGAAAGCAGCGAGATCGATAGTTCGGGAATCTGCTTGCCATTCGTGGCCTTGTAAACCTGGGCCGCGACCTTACGGAACATGGTCCCGATTTCAAGCCCGGGCTCGCGCAGGCTGTCCAGCAAGGCGCGGGTGAAGGGACTGTTGCGGGCGCTTCCATCCTCGGCGATCTCATTCGCCTGGGTCGAGTAGGCGACCACGGTCCCGCGCGCCTGCTCGATTCGTGCCAGCCCGCGAGAGATGCTGACATCCCTGCTTGATGTTCTCATGGATCGTGCCAGATCGGCCGCCAGCGGATTGTTTCGACAGGCATCGAGCACAAGAATCCTGACCCCGTTACTGCGATCCAGGGCGCGTTGAACTTCATCCAGCGCAATGAGCTCAAACCGAATGCTGATATCATCCTGCAGCTGTGCGCCGACCGGCATCAGATAATTGCTGCCGTAGTATTGCATCCCGTGCCCGGCATAAAAAAACAGACCGATCTCGGCGCCCGTGACCCGGCGAGAAAATTCCGCCAGCGCCTGCAGGAAGCCCTGCTTGTCGGCATTCACACGCAAAATGACCTCGAACCCGAGTGACTTCAGCGTTTCCGCCATGTCCTGAGCGTCGTTGGGAGGGTTAAGAAGCCGCTGCGTTCCGTATTCGGAATTGCCGATCACCAGCGCGACGCGCTTGTCCGCGTAAGCGTCAGAGCCCGACGCAAAGAGGTAAACGAAAATGGCTGCGAGAATGCTCGCCAACCGCGCCGTCATGTCCGGCCCCCACCGGCCTTGGCAATCCTGCCAAGTATTGATTGCGAAATTGTTCAGTCACTTTTCCGTCGGGCTCAAGACGAAACGATGACCGACGGCGGTATAAGCCTGTAGATTAGTGTCCTATAATGCGTTCCGGTTCAATCGAAATACGCGAGCAATCACCGGCTAAGTGGCGGCCGCCATTAATGAGATCTTATCCACAGAGGCTTCTGTTGCTTTCCTTCGATCATCCCTGGGGCATTTGCGCCTTGAAGCGGCAGACTGTTTACTGTCCGCCCGCGCGCATTATCAGGTAAGCACTGGCGCATGCTAGTCCCTCGACTTGACGTACTTCCTGCCGCTCAGCGGGCGCTGTGGCCGGAATTGAGTGCAACCCCGCGAGATTTCACGCTTTACGGCGGCACGGCTATTGCCCTTCGGCTCGGTCACCGTGCCTCGGCTGATTTCGATTTCTTCGGTCGCACGGAATTTGATCCGGACCGAGTGCTGGCCACAGTGCCCTATCTTGCCGGTGCACAGGTGCTTCAGCGCGACGAAAACACGCTGACCTGCCGGGTGACCCGTGGTGGACCCATTTTGGTGTCGTTCTTCGGCTTGCCGACCATTGGTTACATCGAAGAACCGACCCCCGCTGAAGGGCCGGGAGTACCCGTTGCCTCGCTGATTGATCTTGCGGGCATGAAGGCATCCGTCGTTCAGAAGCGGGCGCAGGCCAAGGATTACATCGACATTGACGCACTCCTTGCCGCGGGCATCAGCCCCGCTGGGGCTTGCCGCTGGCAGGGCCATATACGGCAAGGCGTTCGAGCCTCAAATCACGCTCAAGGCGTTGACTTACTTTGGTGACGGCGACCTTCCGACCCTTCCGCTGGACCTCCAGCGCCGCCTCGCGGACGCCGCCACGGCGGTTGATCTCGACCGCCTGCCGGTTCTCCAGGTTCGCGGAAAAGCCTCATGAAGCGCTTGCCGCAAACGCCCGACCTGCTGGCCCTGGCCGAGCGTACGGTCTGGTACAAGCGTCCGGAGGAAGCCGTTGCCGATCAATTGAACCTTGTTGCGCACGTGCTGACCTATGGCGACCATGAGGACGTGAAGGTGCTGCGACGCTATCTGGACCTCGACGACATCCGCGCGTCGCTCGATCGCGCACCGCCCGGCGTTTTCGACGCACGTTCGTGGTCGTATTGGAACGCCATGGTCGGACGTTTTCCTCCTCCGCCGATGCCGCGGCGCGTATTCCCAGACTGATCAGGTGAATTTCTCAGGCTCGCGTCTCGCAGCAACCAATTGGGCCCTGTCCAGAAGCTAAAAGGAGTTTGGCGGTGTGGTGCGCGACGATTCCGCGAATACGCGCGGCTTGCGAAGGACCTCGGCATCAGGATCAATTAGACTGGATTCCGGTCAGGTTTGCGCACCTGCCTATCCTGCAGTCGTGGCGGGGCTTGTCCCGGCCACCTCGATTGTTGATACTTCGTACTGAAGAATTCGGGGTCGCCGGGACCAGCCCGGCGACGACGCAATAACCGATTCAAAGCGAACGAAATCCGGTCTTCGACAGACGGGACCATGCCATGGAAACAGATCGTCGCCGTCTCATTACCGGTACGCTCGCGCTCGGCATCGCAGGCGCGACGTCGGTGCGTGCGCAATCCGTCTATCCCAACCGTCCGGTGCGCGTGATCGTGCCGTTCGCGCCGGGCGGGATCACCGACGTGGTGGCGCGCCTCATCACTGGCAAAGTCGGCGAGCAGCTCAGCAAGCAGTTCTACGTTGAAAACATCGTCGGTGGCTCGGGCAACGTCGGAATGGGACAGGCCGCGCGCGCGACGCCCGATGGCTACACGATACTGACGGCGTTCAGCTCCTTCGTCATCAACCCTGGTTTATTCGAGCGGGTTCCGTACGATCCCGTCAATGACTTCGATCCGGTATCGCTCGCCGTTACCTCGACCACTGTGATTGTGGTCAATGCCGACCTGCCGGTGTCGAATGTCAAAGAACTTGCCGCTCTGATCCGGGCCAATCCGGGCAAATACACCTATGCGTCGGCCGGCGCCGGGACCACTGCGCACCTTGCGGGCGAGCAGTTCCGTTTGACATTCGCGCTCGACCTCGTGCACGTGCCATTCGGCGGTGGCGCCCCATCTATGGCCGCCGCGGTCGCCGGTCATACCCCGATCGCGTTCGGCTCCCTGACCGCGGCAGTGCCCCTGATCAGGGATGGCAAGCTGCGCGCGCTCGCCACCAGTGGGAAGATACGCACCCAAACGCTGCCCGATGTGCCGACGATGGCGGAAAGCGGCTATCCGGGTATGGAGGGCGACAGTTTTGTGGGGTTCGTGGTCCCGGCCGGAACTCCGAAAGACATCATCACGGTGCTTAACCGCGAGATCGTCAAGAGCCTGGCGGTGCCCGAGATGCAGGAGCGGCAGAGGGAGCTGGGCAATGATCTGGTCGCCAGCACGCCGGAGGAATTCGGCACGCGGATCAAGGCAGAGCTCGCCACCTGGGCGAAAGTGATAAAGGCCGCGAATATCAAGGCGGGGTGAGCGCCGAGGTTCACTTCAGCGCGCACATCTGCAGGCATGCCGCGGCCTCCCTTTGCGGAGGTTCTGCAGACGTGTAATGTCACGGCTCAAAGCCCCCAGAGCATTTCGCGATTGGCGATTTGCGCACCGGAAGGGGTTGGAAACCGCAAGGAGTACGCAATGCGTCGTTCTGGAATTGTCACCACCATCACGTGTGCCGCGATGGTGGGCGTATCGTTTGCCGCGCTCGCCCTCTCGGCGCAGGCTGCCGAGTACAAGATGACCGTCAATCGCGACCGGCTCATCAATGCAGCCAACGAGCCGCAGAACTGGCTGATGATGAACGGCGACTACGGCTCGACCCGGTATTCCAAGCTCGCTCAGATCAACCGCGACAACGTCAAAAGCCTGCGCATGGTGTGGGCGCTCGCCCTGCGCGGTATGCAGGATATCGGCCAGAATGGCCCGGAGAACGAGGTCAATCCCTTAATCGACAATGGCTTCATGTATACGAGCGACGGCTGGGGCACGGTCTACAAGATCGACGTGCGCAGCGGCGATCACGGCGAGTTCGTGTGGATCGCCGATCCCGGCGTCAAGCATGAGGGCAATATCCCCCAGACGCGCGGCATTGCCCTATGGGAAGACCTGGTGATCAACAATCTTCCGGATGGTCGGGTGATCGCGATCAACCGCGACAGCGGCGAGATCGTTTGGGACAAGCAGATCGCCAGGCCCAACGAATTCGGCGGCAAGGAACGCTTCCGCTCGGCGCCGCTCGTTGCCGAAGGCGATATCATCGTGGCGAACGGTTCGGGCGACGCCGGTACGCGCGGCTGGCTTGCGGGTCTTGATGCCCGCACCGGCAATGAATTGTGGCGCTGGTATGCGATTCCCAAGCCTGGCGATCCGGGGAGCGAGACCTGGAAGGACAAGAACAACGCCTGGAAGACCGGCGGCGGTGGGCTATGGCAGACCGGTTCCTATGATCCGGCCAACAAGCTGACCATCTGGGGCACCGGTAATCCGGTGCCGCTTTATGACCCTCAAGCGCGGCCGGGCGACAATCTCTACACCGACTCGGCGGTGGCGCTCGACGTCAATACCGGCAAGCTCGTGTGGTATTATCAGTATCTGCCGAACGACGCATGGGACTATGACGAGATCGGCATTCATATGCTCTACGACGCCAACATCAATGGCGAAATGCGCAAGGTGATGGGGCATTTCGGGCGCAACGGCTTCTACTACACGCTCGATCGCGCCAATGGCAGCTTCATCAAGGGCGGTCAGTACGTCAACGACCTGAACTGGACCAAGGGGCTTGATCCGAAGACCGGCAAGCCGGTCGAATACGATCCCAAACTCGACGTGCAGACCTACGTGCCGGAAGCCCGCGCACTGCGCGGTGACGGCATGAAGCGGGCTTGCCCGACCTGGCACGGCGGCGTCGCCCATCAACCCACGGCCTACAATCCGGTCAAGCAGATCGCCTATGGGGTCGGCGCCGAGGGCTGCTTCACGCAGAACGGGGCCGAGTTCAAATTCCGCAGCCCGGATGGCGGGCTCGATGCCAAGAACAGCGAGAAGCGCACCTATACGAGCGATCTCTATTACGGCGCGATCACATCCTACGACGTGATCAACCACAAGGTGCTGGCCAAGACCGTGACGGATATCGAAATCCGCTCCGGCGCGACCGTCACGGCAGGCGGGCTCGTATTCTCGGCGCTGCAGGACGGCTGGGTGGTCGCCTATGACGACGAGAAGCTGCAGGAGCTGTGGCGCTTTAACGTGGGCACGCCCCTCAAAGGCACGCCGGTCGTCTATGCGATCGGGCCGAAGGAGTTTCTCGTCGTGCAGAGCAGTGGACGCCACCTGCATCCGGTGAAATACGATAACCTCGAACACTCGAGTTATCTGTTCGTCTTTGCATTGAACTGACGGTCGGAGCGCGGGCGTCCCGCCCGCTCTTCCTTTTCTCAAAAGGCGGGCGGGACGCCCGCGCTCCTTTCAGGGAGGACACCATGCCTGATCGCGTTGGATGTGTCGTTGTTGCCATGCGCGCCGCTTTGCTCGGCGTATCGTTCGCCGCGCTCGCGCTCTCGGCACAGGCCGCCGAGTACAAGATGACGGTCAACCGCGACCGGCTCATCAATTCGGCTAACGAACCGCAAAACTGGCTGATGATGAACGGCGACTACGGCTCGACCAGGTATTCCAAGCTCGCCCAGATCAACCGTGATAATGTCAAGAACCTGCGGATGGTGTGGGCGCTGGCACTGCGCGGCATGCAGGATGTCGGCCAGAACGGCCCCGAGAACGAAGTCAATCCGCTAATCGACAACGGCTTCATGTACACGAGCGACGGCTGGGGCACGGTCTACAAGATCGACGTGCGCGGCGGCGATCACGGTGAGTTCGTATGGATCGCCGATCCCGGCGTCAAGCACGAAGGCAATATCCCGCGCTCCCGTGGCATCGCGCTGTGGGAAGATCTGGTGATCAACAACCTTCCCGACGGCCGCGTGATCGCGATCAACCGCGACAGCGGCGAGATCGTCTGGGACAAACAGGTCGCCAAGGCCAATGAATTCGGCACCAAGGAGAGGATGAACTCAGCGCCGATCACCGCCGAGGGCAAGGTCCTGGTTGCGAACGGGGCCGGCGATGGCGGCACCCGCGGGTGGCTCGCGGCGCTCGACGCGAGGACCGGCAATGAGCTGTGGCGGTGGTACGCGGTGCCGAAGCCGGGCGACCCGGGCAGCGAGACCTGGAAGGACAAGAACAACGCGTGGAAGACCGGCGGCGGTGGCCTGTGGCAGACCGGCTCCTATGATCCAGTCAACAAGCTCACCATCTGGGGCACCGGCAACCCGGTGCCACAATACGATCCGCAGTCGCGTCCCGGCGATAACCTCTATACCAACTCGGCCGTGGCGCTCGACATCAATACCGGCAAGCTTGTGTGGTATTACCAGTACGTTCCGAACGAGTCGTGGGACCGTGACGAGATCGGCATCCACATGCTCTACGACGTCAACATCAATGGCGAGATGCGCAAGGTGCTCGGTCATTTCGCCCGTAACGGGTTCTATTACACGCTCGATCGCGCCAACGGCAGCTTCGTCAAGGGCGGCCAGTACGTCAATGATCTGAACTGGACCAAGGGCCTCGATCCAAAGACTGGCAAACCGGTCGAATACGATCCCAAGCTCGATGTGCAGACCTATGTACCGGAAGCGCGCCCGTTGCGTGGTGACCCCGTGAAGCGTTCTTGCCCGACCTGGCACGGCGGCGTTGCACACCAGCCCACGGCCTACAATCCGGTCAAGCAGATCGCCTACGGCGTGGGCGTCGAGGGCTGCTCCAGCTGGAACGGCGCGGCCGCCGCCTTCAAGGGTCCTGATGGCGGCCTCGACCGCGCAAAATTCGAGAAGCGGGATTACACGAGCGATCTCTACTACGGCTCGATCACCGCCTATGACGTTGTAAACGCCAAGGTTCTGGCGAAAACCGTGACGGATATCGAAATCCGCTCCGGCGCAACCGTTACGGCGGGTGGTGTCGTATTCTCGGCGCTGCAGGACGGCTGGGTGGTCGCTTATGACGACGAGAAACTGCAGGAACTGTGGCGCTTCAACGTAGGCACGCCGCTGAAAGGTGCGCCGGTCGTCTACGCGATCGGGCCGAAGGAGTTTCTCGCGGTGCAGTCAAGCGGACGCCACCTGCATCCCGTGAAATACGACAACCTCGAACACTCAAGCTACCTGTTTGTCTTTGCGTTGAATTGAACACCAGACGCTTTCTTCTACCTCTCCCCGCAAGCGGGGAGAGGTAAAAAAAGACAAGCCGCCAATATTTAGGGGAGGACACCATGCCTGACCGCGTCGGATGTGTCGTCAATGCCGGGTGCGCCGCCTTGTTCGGCGTTTCTCTCACCACGCTCGCCACCTCGGCCTTCGCCGCCGAATACAAGATGACGGTCAACAAGGACCGGCTCATCAACGCGCAAAATGAGCCGCAGAACTGGTTGATGATGAACGGTGACTATGGCTCGACCCGCTATTCGAAGCTCACTCAGATCAATCGCGACAACGTCAAGAACCTGCGCATGGTGTGGGCGCTGGCGCTGCGCGGCATGCAGGACGTCGGGCAGAACGGGCCCGAGAACGAAGTCAATCCCTTAATCGACAACGGGTTCATGTACACCGTAGATGGCTGGGGCACGGTCTACAAGATCGACGCCCGCAGTCGCGATCATGGCGAATTCGTCTGGATCGCCGATCCCGGCGTCAAGCACGAGGGCAACGTGCCGCGCACCCGTGGCATCGCCCTGTGGGAAGACCTCGTCATTGCCAATCTGCCGGATGGCCGCGTGATCGCTATCAATCGCGACAGCGGCGAGATCGTCTGGGACAAGAAGATCATCTCGATCGACGAGTTCGGCAGCCGGGAGAAACTCTACGCCGCGCCGCTTGCGGTCGACGGAAAGGTTCTCATAGCCAACGGCGCCGGTGACGCGACCCGCGGGTGGCTTGCAGGGCTCGACGCGCGCACCGGCAAAGAGCTGTGGCGGTGGTACGCAATCCCCAAGCCCGGCGATCCCGGCAGCGAGACCTGGAAGGACAAGAGCAGCGTGTGGAAGACCGGCGGCGGTGGCCTGTGGCAGACCGGCTCCTACGATCCCGCCACCCGGCTCACCATCTGGGGCACCGGCAACCCGGTGCCACAATACGATCCCGAGGCGCGCCCCGGCGATAATCTCTACACCAACTCGGTGGTCGCTCTGGACATCGATAACGGCAAGCTGGTCTGGCACTACCAGTACTTGCCCAACGATTCCTGGGATTATGACGAGGTCGGCATCCATCTGCTTTACGATGCCAACATCAATGGCGAAATGCGAAAGGTGCTCGGGCATTTTGCCCGCAACGGCTTCTATTATTCGCTCGATCGCAACAATGGCAGCTTTGTGCGCGGCGGCCAATACGTCAACGACCTGAACTGGACCAAGGGCCTCGACCCGAAGACCGGCAAGCCGCTCGAATATGACCCGGCGCTCGACGTGCAGCGTTATGTGCCGGAAGCGCGTTCGCTGCGCGGCGATCCGATGAAGCGCACATGCCCGACCTGGCACGGCGGCGTCGCCTATCAACCGACGGCCTATAATCCGGTCAAGCACGTTGCATATGGCGTGGGCGCTGAAGGCTGCTTCAGTCAGAATGGCGCTGCCGCCGCCTTCAAGGGTCCGAACGGCGGGCTCGACCGGGCGCGGAACGAGAAACGGACCTACACCAGCGACCTCTACTACGGCGCCATCAGCGCGTACGACACCGTCAGCCACAAGCTGGTGGCGAAGACCGTGACCGACATCGAGATTCGCTCGGGCGTGACTGCGACCGCCGGCGGCCTCGTGTTCACGGCGCTGCAGGACGGCTGGGTCGTCGCCTATGACGACGACAAGCTGCAGCAATTGTGGCGCTTCAATCTCGGCACCCCGCTCAAGGGCTCGCCCGTCACCTACGCGATCGGAGCCAAGCAGTATGTCGCGGTGCAAGGCAGCGGGCGCCACCTGCACCCGGTCAAGTACGACAATCTGGAAACGTCGAGCTACCTGTTCGTGTTCGCGTTGGAGTGACTTCAGAAGCGCGAGCGTCCCGGGATCGTGGGCGTCCCGCCCGCTCTTTCTTGAAAACACAAAGGAGCGGGCGGGACGCCCGCGGTCCCAGCCAACGCTCCGCTACTTCGGAAATTCGCCGCAGGCCTCGGTCTCCTGGCCCCAGTACTCCACGCATTTCGCGTGGTCCATCGAGCCCTTGCCGATGATTTTCGCGAACATGAAATCCGCGATGTATTCGATTTCCCGATTCTGCAATGTCGCCGGCGGGTCGGACATGTGCTTGCCGGCCTGTCTCAGGTCGGCCTGCTTGAGGCCGTAACAACGGCCGTCGCTGTAGGCGAATTTGTCGAACGGCGGCATCCCGGTGCCCGGCAGGCCGCATTTGATGGTCAAGATCAGAGCGGCGCGGTCAAGACGGGTTTCGCGCAGATTGGCGCCATCCGGCATCTGGGTGTCCATTTTGCGGCCGTCACCAGCCCAACCATGGCACGACTGGCAGTTGCCCTTTTGCCGGAACAGCCGGCCGCCCTCGGCGATATCGCTGGCGTCCGCGGTCTGTGCGGCAAGATGCACGGGCGCGGCGAACAGCGCGCCCGCCAATACGGCGAGCGTTACGGCTGCGCGTCGCACGCCGGGCAACCAAATGGGGTGATGCATTTGTTCCACGCGCTTTCCTCCAGCATTTTTGATCCATTAATCCATCATCATATCGCTTGCTGGACAGGAACTCCAAGCCGTGAAGCCGATTGGCGCGGAACCTGTTTGGTCGTGGCCAGGCTTGTCCCGGCCACCCCGATTATTCTTGCTGCGTGACTTGAGGTTCGGGGTCGCCGGGACAAGCCCGGCGACGACGCCGGGCAGTGATTCAAAGCGATCGAAATCCTCGCTAGAATAGCACAGAACATCCGCGGAGCTTGTTGTGGCAGGTCCGTTTCGTATCCACATGATCCTCGTCGTTGTGTGCGCGATGGCGGCACCGTCGGCTGCCCAACCCCTGCGTCGCGCGACCATTTGGGACCTCAAAATCGGGGCCCCGATCGTCGAGCAACCGCCGCCGAGCGAGTTCCGCGGCTTCGCCTGCGGGTCCAATGGCGGCCCACCCCGCGCGCCGCTCACCGGCTGGACCGATTTCAACCGCTGTCCGGCGGAACCCGACGGCCTGCACGAGGTCTATTTCGAATACGACGATGAACTCGAATACATTGCCCGTGCCCACGACAACGACCGCGAAATCTCGCGCTGGGCCGGCACCCACGAAGTGACTTTCCCGGTCATCACCAGCGCTTTGTTCGACGATACCGGCGTCCTTAAGGGGGTACGCATGGTGACGGATGCGCGGCCGGAGCATCGCAACGACATCACCGAGGCCAACCGCAGGAAGCGCGAGGAAGCATACACCCTCGGCGGCGTCATGGCGGCGCGTTTCAACATCGATGCCGCGCGGGATTGCCAATCGGTCCCTCCTGCCGAGGGCGAAACGCCGGTCGGTTCGTTATTCGTCAAGCAGGTCTGCGAGCGCAAGGATACCGCCGCCGGCCGCCGGATCGTGCTGCGCGTCAACCTGTTCCGCAAGCCGGGCCAAAGCGGCTACAATCCGCAATTGCCGACCCAATTGACGCAGGGCCAGTTCGAGAGCTCCGCGCGAGTGGAGATTTATCGGCTCGGTCCCAGTGACAGCCCGTAGCCTGGGTTGAGCGCAGCGAAACCCAGGGTGTGCGTTGCCGCGTTGCCAGGGCCGTCCCGGATTTCGCTGCCGCTCAATCCGGGCTACATTTCCGCTATGGCTCCGTCGTTCCGTCCGGCATGATGGTGGCGTGATAGGTCGCGCCGTCGAGCTTTGCCTCGTAGAGATTGGCCTGGCGCAGATTGGTTTCGGCCAGGTTGGCGCGGCTCAGGTCGGCGCCACGCAAATTCGCATGCAGAGCGTCGGCGTCGGTGAGATCGGCCCCGACGAGCTTTGCGCCGGTCATATCCGCTCCCATCAGCCGCGCTCCGGCCAGCACGACGCCGTCGAGCTTGGCATCGCGGAGCAAGGCCTGGTCGAGCGCCGCGCCGGTGAGGTCCGCGCCGGTCAATACCGCGTCGTCAAGGCGGGTCCTGCGCATGTCGGCGCTCCGCAGCGTCGCCTTGGCGAGATCGCTGCGCAGGAACCTCGCGGTGCCCATCAGGGCTTCGGTGAAATCCGCCCCGGCCAGCTTGGCGGCGTCGAGGATCGCGCCGTAAAGCATCGCCTCGGTGAGCTTGGCGCCGGCGAGGTCGGCGCGGCTCAAATTGGCCTTATTGAGATTGGCGCCGGAAAGATTAGCGCCGGCGAGCTTGGCACCGATCAACCGCGCGTCGTGAAAATTTGCGTCCTTGAGATTGGCGCCTGCGAGGTCCGCACCGCTGAGATCGCGACGCTTGAAATTGGCGCCGGCGAGATCACAGCCGGCACATTGCTTGATCCGGCCGGCGAGGAAGTCCTCGCGTGAGTCAGCGCACGTGCCGGCGGACCGACAAGCGATCGCCGCTGCAGCAGCGATGAACGCTATAATCAGAAGACGCGGATATGAATTGCGGCTCATCATTTTATGAACATAACGCGGTAGCCTTTGGCAGGCGAGGGCTTCCAGTACCGTAGCCCGGTTGAGCGGCAGCGAAACCCGGGATCGGCCTCGCCAGGCGTCGAGGGCGGTCCCGGATTTCACTTCGTTCAATCCGGGCTACAGCGCACAATACCCGTTCAATCGCCTCCCCCGAACGACCGAAAGATCATGTCGGGCGCGCTGGTGTTGTGGCGCGACGGCAGGCGCCGTCCGGCCCACAATTCGAGCGCGTCGGCGCGCCGAAACGACATGATCGGCGCGACCTCATAGGCCTTGCCGACCGGCGCGCGCCAGGCAACCTGCGCGACATCGGCATTGGTTTCGGTGACGAACATTGAGCGCAGCGCTGCGAACGGGCCCTCAATGACGCGATCGAATGTTACGTCCAGCGAGACATGTTCACGGTTGACGACGTCGAGCCGCAGCGTCGCGCCGCCGCCGCGCGCAAAGGCGAGGCGGAACGTGCGCGTTGCCGGGTCAAACGACACTTCGCGGATATCCACGAATGGCCGCCCGGCCGTCTCGATCGGACCGACCAGGAAAGACGAACCATAGGCGCTGTACGGCAGATGCTCCGGCGGCAGGGGGCGGGCGCGCCAATAGCCATCGGCCGGATAGAGCACGAGCACTTCCTCGGTGCGCTCCCTGTATTTGGTGAAGAGCTGCAGCAAGTGGAGGCCGGTTTCGACACGCGCTCCAACCCGCACCGGGACATTGTTGGGGCGCCAGAACGACGAAAACGTGTGGCCGACCAATTGCAGATCGTTGGTCTCGTAGATAGTGACGCGACGCGGCTCGGCGCGATGCACGGGATCGGTCGACATGTCGCAGTTGCGAAAGTCAGGCGCCGTGCGATCCGCCACGATGGTGCCGGCATAGGCCGGATGGATTGCCTCAATGGCGAATCGACGGACCGCGCCTGAGGTCAGTTTGAGATAAATATTGTCGGTCTCGGCGCACAATGTCGGCGTGCTGGCATTCTCGACCGCGACTGCGATGGGATCGGCCGCGAAAGCGCAAGCCGGCGCCGTCAATGTCGCGAGTGCGGCACCGGCATAGCGCCAAACCCAGTTACGCCAGCGTCGCATAGATATCTCCTGAATTGGCGCGATCCGGCAAGGTCTTGAGCCACTCGGCGATTTCGCCAGCCGCGAGCTTGCGCCCATGGACGAAGGCGAGGCTTTCGCCGAGGGAAGCTTCAAATGCCCCGTAGCCGATCGTCGCGCAACGGGCGATGCAGGCGAGCGCGACATCGCGCTGGATCGTGGTGAATTCGAAGGACAGCGCTGGCCCCGCCAAGGAAAGTCCGGCCAAAACTTCGGCCTCGTAGCCCTCGACGTCGATCTTGATGAACCGCGGCACACCATGGCGCGCGATCAGCGCGTCGAGCGTCGTGACCGGCACTTCGATTGTCCGGGTCCAGTGCTGGCCCTCCCAACCGCGCGCATCATGGGCAGCCGTGATGAAGGCCTCCGACGCCGTGGAGACCGTCGGATTATCGAGGTTAAGTCTGAGCGCAATCGCTCCGGGCTCGCGGCCGACTGCGCTCTCCACCAAGGTTACCGCCTTGTCGCGGCCGTAGAACAACCGCAGCGTCGCTGCCGGTGCCGGCTGCGGTTCGACCGCGACCACCCGCGCGCCGAGGCGCCGAAATGCAGCGAGCCGGTCGCCCACGTGGCTGCCGATGTCGAACACCAGATCGCCTTTGGCGACGAAGCAGGCATAGTGCTGATCAAGCGCGTTGCGCCGCTGCCGATCGCCGTAGTAGATGCGCAGCGACCGGATCACGCCGCGCGCGGCGCGGATGGTGTCGAACATGCGACCAATGCTCCCCGCCGGAAGGCGAATTCCCTGACAGCAGGGAAATTAGCAGGGAATTTTGAAAAAAACGCGCCTGATTCCGTTCTTTCGGGACGACTTGGGGCCGCTCGTCGAGTGGATTCAACAACTTGCAGCGTATTCACTGCTCTTCTGAAAGCAGGGAATCTGTTTGCCCGAAACAGGGAGCGATTCGTCGGAACAGGGAATTGTGCCAAATCTCGGTAATCGCCAAGTCTCGGTAACGCTTGACTCCTCAGTCCTTGACTCCTCACACCGTCGCGGCTTGCCGAGATGACGGCGGCTGTTCATGCAGGCGCCGCCCAGGCCGCAATGCCAAGCGCTGCGGTTGCGATCACGGCGAGGAGACCGAGCCGCGGTGTCAGGCCGTGGGGCGGTTCGTGATGGAATGCTGTTCTTATAGGACTAATGCTAGCATAATAGTCCTAGATTGGCAAGGGAGAAGCCATGAAGATTGCAGTGATCGGAGCCGGTAACGTGCGCACTGCGCTCGCCACAGGCTAGGCAAGGTGGGTCACACCGTCGTCTTTGGTGGGCGAGACGTAAACAAATCACAGCTGAGGGCTTTGTGTGCGCGAATTGGCGCGACGGCAGCGCCCTCGGCCAAGGCGGCGCAACAAGGCGAGGTCGTAGTCCTGGCGTTGCCTTGGGCAGGTGCAGAGAACGCAGTCAAATCGCTCGGCGACCTTAAGGGCAAGATCGTGATCGATTGCATGAACCCGCTGACCCGGAAGGACGGCGTGCTCGGACTTAAGTTTGGGCACACGACATCGGGCGGGGAACCGTAGCGTCGTGGCTCCCGGGCGCACGGGTGGTGAAGACCTTCAATCAGGTAGGCGCAGACATGATGACGGCCGGCGATCGATTTGAGACGCGGGCCGTCATGTTCCTCGCGGGCGAAGACGATGCCGCAAAGGCGACCGTGGCTCAGCTTGTCAGTGAGCTTGGCTTCGAGGCACTCGACGCCGGAGGGCTGCGGCAAGCCCGCATCCTCGAACCTTTCGCGATGGTGTGGATCAACCAGGCACTCTTTCGAGGCCTGGGGCGAAATTGGGCCTTTGGTGTGCTGCGTCCGAAGGGCTGAGTTCGCCGACAAATACGGCAGCAAATGGAGCCAGATTGAGCGAGGCGAAGCGACAGCCCGGTCGGCACTTTTGATACCGGCCCCGGGTTTCGCTGCCGCTCAATCCGGGTTCATCTCGCATTTATTGACATGTACTTTTTGCGGGTGGAATTGAATAGCAACCCTGCTGAGCTGCATGTGGTGGGCAGCGGCGCAGTTAAAAACGCAACACCAGCGAGGAGCGGAATTTTGCGACGTGGCGGTGGACCGAGGCAACCTGGTGGCGGACGGCAGATTGCCGGACCGCGCGACCATGACCGAAACCGCGACGGCCATTGGGCTTCGCGGCGGCCAGCGGCGCGGTTTGAACAAGATCGCTTGGGGAAGGCCGGTGCGGGCCACAAGCGCCGCGAACCTGGCGGGCCACCGGTTGACGAGGCTCCCGGTCGTTTGAGCCATGAAAGCGCAAGCGATGGGCCAAAAGCCGCCACTCCGGCGCAGCCTCAGCCGTTGCAGGAAGCCACCCGCGTACAGACTGTCGAAGTCACAGCGGACGAAGCCGGCATGCGGGTTGACCGCTTTCTCGAGGCGAGATTCCCGTCGCTGTCGTTTTCCCACATCCAGCGCGTGATCCGCAAAGGCGAGCTCCGCGTCAACGGCAGACGGGTCGACGGCAAGGATCGGCTGGAGGAGGGCCAGGCCGTGCGCATTCCGCCGCTTCGGCTCGATGCACCGAAGGCGACCGGCCCGTCCGAAGCGGAGGAGAAGACGCGTGCCTTTCTGCGCTCGATCACGCTCTACGAAGACGCCGACGTCCTCGTCCTCAACAAGCCCATGGGGCTTAGCGTCCAGGGCGGCTCCGGAACCACGCGCCACGTGGACGGCATGCTCGAAGCCATGAGTGAGAAGGGCGGCCAGCGCCCGCGGCTGGTGCACCGCCTTGACAAGGACACTGCGGGCTGCCTGCTGGTCGCCAAGACGCGCTTTGCGGCGTCGTCGCTCGCCAAGGTGTTCCGCTCGCGCGAGGCGCGCAAGATTTACTGGGCGCTGGTGGCAGGCGTACCGAAGCCGCGCCAGGGCCGTATCTCGACATTTCTGGCCAAGGAGGACCGTGCCGATGATTCCGTCATGCGCATCGCTCGGCACGGGGAGGAGGGCGCGAGCCATGCCGTCACATATTACGCGGTGGTCGAGACCTCGGCGCAGCAGCTCGCCTGGGTATCGCTCAAGCCGGTGACCGGCCGCACCCATCAGTTGCGCGCCCACCTGGCCCATATCGGTCATCCGATCGTCGGCGATCCGAAGTATTTCAACAAGGAGAATTGGACACTGCCGGGCGGCATGCAAAACCGTCTGCATCTGCTGGCGCGGCGCATCGCGGTGCCGCATCCTCGCGGGGGCGTCATCGATGTGACGGCGCCGCTGCCGTCCCACATGGTGCAAAGCTGGAATCTGCTTGGGCTCGATCTCAAGCGATACGATCCGATTGACGAGGCGCCGGAGGAATGAATTTTGTCGAATAGCGAATACGAACGCTGGGAAAAGCGTTTTTCGGTGC
>DATGCX010000210.1:0-23939 GCA_035311445.1 Xanthobacteraceae bacterium
TGATCACGGCATCATCGCCCATGGAGCCACCGACGAAGCCGCGTTGTCCGGGAAATGCCGGGGTCGCGCCTTTGCGCACCACCCACAGATCGAGGTCCCCGTGGCGCTCGCGCCAGGCATAGTTGTGATGGTTATGCACGCTGTCGGTGACAGCGCCACCGATGATTTTGCGCACGCGCTCGACGACCCACTCGCGGCCCGCATAGGCATAGCGGCCGGCAAGCTCCATTGCGGCGATGTAACGGCGCCCGATCTCGCTGTCCTCGTCGATCACCGCCGGCGGCACATTCATGCCGTCCTTTCCGCCGGCTGCCTTGAGATAGCGCGTCGCGCTGGTGTGGCCGAGGCCGCGCGAGCCGAAATGCACCCCGATCCAGACGAAGCCGGATTCATCGCGCATCAGATCGACATAATGGTTGCCGGAGCCGACGGTGCCGAGCTGCGCGACGGCCTTCTGCCGATAGGCTTCCATGTCGGACGCCTTCCAGGCCTCGGCATCGTCGAACAGCTCATGCCCGACACGCTCTTCATTGGTGCGGCCCACGCCGAATGAAATCACCGAGGACACGTCCTTGATGATGGCGCCGACGCGGTCGTTGATCGCGGCAAAAGGCGTATCGAGGCGCACGGCCATGTTGCCGCAGCCGATATCGAAGCCGACACCGGAGATGCTGATCTGTCCCTCATAGGCGATCACACCACCGACTGGCTGGGCATAGCCGAGGTGACCATCGGCGCAGATGACGCCACCGACGACATTACCCACCGCCATGCAGTTGCGCATCTGAGCAATCGTCGCGTCATCATGGCGTCCGAACACCCGCAGCGGACTGTTCACGTACTGCGGTGCTTGTGGCGAATTCGCTGCGATCGATCGCTCAGCTGCCGCGGCTTCGGCCGCAAGATGTTCTTTGCGCGCCGCATCACGGTAGGCGCACCACGCCGGCATTGATCGCTGACCCGACCGCTCAATACGGCTGTCCGGATCGACGCCGGCAGCAAGCGCAAGCTCGCGGGCGCGAGTCTCATAGGGATCGGGCTTTCTCATAACTGGTATCCCTTGTTTCGCAGCAGGATGCGGGTGCTGACCGCTTTATGGAGAGCTACGCGCCGCTATCGGGCTGACGCTTGCGCCAAAGTAACAACGCGCTGCCGCGACTGCGATCCTTCGGATGGGAGGGCTCGCCGTCTAATCTTGCGCGATAACGCTCGGCTGCGCGGCATTGGCGAAACAGAAGGCGTGTCCGCTAATCCGGCCAGCCCGAAGAAAGGCATGGCGGCCATGGCCGTGGAGCGGCTTGCGGGATACGCCGGCCCCGTCATGTTGCGCAACCTTAATAAGACTTGCGTCCAATGGGGTTTATTCCCGCCCATTTGGAAATGTTTTTTGCTGGTCCTCCGGGAATGGGCCGAACCTACATGCTACTGTTACGAACGGATCAAGACGTCCGAAGAGCGCCTATTTGATTGCTCACCGATGTGAGCTCGCGCGAGGCCGTTCCTCCAATGAAGAGAGCCGGTCAGCTCTTGTGAGGTCCAATATGAGCGATGAGCAGGAAATAATAGGAACGTGGAAAGTCACAGTTAAACAGTGGACGTGGGAGTATACGTTTTTAGATGCCGGTACGGTCCGTTGGTGTGACGCAAAAAGCCGGGAAGCTGGGTCTGGTCGCTGGGCAAAGATGGGCGCAGCAATTCATGTTACTTGGACTGGGTCAACCACGAAAGAAAGCTGGGCCTGTCCGATAACCCCTGACAACCAGAAGATATGGTATCACTCATCTTATTATACAGGCTGGGTGACGGCGAGAAGCAAAAACTTTGAGCCGGGAGCTTTGGAGTTTAACTGCGATGTTGGTCCAGTCCCTGTATTCACTCAGGGGGAAGCTGCTTTGTGCTGGGCGGCCGGTGCGGCAATGATGATAACGTGGCGACGCAGGAACCACGGCATGTCAATAAGCCAAGTCATGGATACAATGGGTGAACCGTTCATTACGCTGTACAAGGAACAGAAAGGCCTGAGACTTGAGTATTACAAGCCGTGGTTTAGTAAAGCCTTTGACGATTACAGGGAGGCAACGCTCTTTGATATGCAATATCACTATGCATCAGCAGCGGGACTGAAGTACGAACCATTACGTAGCTACACATCATGGCAACTTTATGAATTAATGGCTAGGCATCGCAGTCCACTCTTGATCATAGTAAATTGGAACACCGAGTGGACACACGCGTACGTAATAAAACGGATGTATACCGATGGTCCGTATTTCGAGGGTGGACCTGTGACTACTCTTATAGTGTATAATGATCCAACCGTACACGTGGGCCAAGACAAGATAAGGTTCGATGACCTTGCACAAAAGATGGGGGCTGCTGCCGGTCAAGTTGCAATTCAAGTAATGCATTATTGATAAGTCGAAGAAAGTTGTGTGATGGACAGGCGAGACCTCGACGTGCCCATGGTATTTTTGTTTTCTCAGCAATCCCCGGGTGCCGTTCGTCTGAACGTGCTCACCCCCATAGAAACACAAGCACGACACGTCCCGGCCGCCGATACCGATTGCGTGCGGTTGACATCGGCATCGTCCGCCTTCGATAACGCTACGGCGCGACACAGCACCAGCACCAGCACCTGCCATGACACCAGCACCATGAACACGAGCCAGTAAGCCGATGCGCGGCACGTGTCGCGCGACAAGCGAGCGAGATCGGCCGGAATTTCGGCTGATCTCGTCGCCCCAGGCGATTACGTAGTTTGCAAACCGAGCGTGGCACCACGTGATCGAGCGTCGCGGGGAAACGGTGCCAGGACGCTGGCGACGCGACATGCGTTGACCTGCAGGGCCTGCCGTGCGTCAGCGTGCGTGACGTGTAGGGATGTGAGAGAGGGGCGGCTACTCAACGGTGCGAACGATGCCCCTAAAGACGTGCCCAAGATCATTAAGACATTCGCAATCAGAGCCGGGGGGCGGGGGCGGCGCCAAACCGACACCGAGCGCCTCACAACTGCCCACGCCGGGCGCCACGCAAAGATGCCGATAAACTTGCCGCGGATACACCTGTTGCGGCGGTTCTGAAGGATGCATCTGTTGTGTGTGGGGCGCGGGCCGGTAGACGGGGGGTTTGGGAGGCGGGGGTTTGGGAGGCGTAGGGAAGCAAATCGCTGGGCACGGCTTCCCCTGAGTACACGGGGCGCATTTATAGTTCTGAGCTGAGGCCGGCGCACTAATCACTGTAACTGACGCAGCAATCGCGGCAACGAGAACCCTGGTCATCGAGTCCCTCCGTCATTCGCCGCTCGCCTGGAGCTCCGGACCGCTGCAACGCATGCCTCCGCCCCCGCTGGCACCAATGGTGCCGCGAATTACCGAAGTTTTAGTTTATGTCCTGGCAGGTGCAGCAAAGCCCGGTGGCGAGCTAAGCACGATCACAGAATGACAACTTTAACCTGAATATATTCTGAATATTTGGCGAGGGATGAAAACTCCCGGACCTGGGTGGCCAACAATCCCGCGCCACGGCTCGCGGCGGGCGAGGCATTTTCCGGTCGAGAGGATAAGCAACAGCGGGGTGGAGAGCCCCGTCCTGAGAATCGAGGTGTCGTCAACCTCACTCAGGACGGAACTCTCCATGAGCAACATTACCACTGTCAGTCCGCTGCATCAGCGCATGATCGAGGACATGGCTGCACGCAAGCTCAACCCGCACACTCAGCGCAGCCACATCTCAAGCTGCAAACGGTTCGCCGCCTGGCTTAAACGCGTCAAATTGGCTCAGCTTGCACAGGCGGGCGGTCTTTCAGTCGAGGCTCTGTCGCGCCGTGCGACGACGTATGCGTGCGGACAAGGCTTGCTGTTGGGGGTTCACCAACATCGCCGAGGCGGACGCGCTCCCCTCCTGCCGCCGGCTGCATCAAATGATCGGAAAGTCGTTGGACAATAAGGTACGAAAGGGGCTCGCGTCACAGCGGCAACCGTAGATGAGTTACTGACCCACGTCCGTTATGTCAATCGTCTCTCCGCTACGCACGCTGCTACGTCCGATGCTGTTCCGCGTCGCGTTGGAGCGCAGCGATCACGGCGGCGAGCGCGAGAATTACGACCGACACCAGCAGGCCAAGCCGCACGCCTGACGGCGTGTCGGAGAGCGCGCCCGCAAGCAGCGGACCGATGCACTGGCCGATGCCGAACAGCACGCTGAGCCGGCCGATCTCGCGGGTCCACGTCGCTGGCGGGCGCGTCTTGCGAACCAGCACGGTGACCGCGGCGGGCACCGCCATTTGCGAGCCGCCGAACAGCACGGCGGAAAGGAACGCAATGGCGACGCCGTCGTTCACGAGCGGCACGAGCGCGCCGATGCCGAGCATCGCGAGCACGACCGCAAGCGGCCAGCCGCCCGGCAGCCGCGCGAACACGTAGCCCCAACCGAATCCGGTTGCGACGCTCGCCAGCCCGAGCACGGTCCAGAACGTCGAGACGGTCGAGGGCGCGAAATGCTCGGCGCGCAGAAACGCGATCACGAACGTCATGTACGCGATGTAGCCGGCCCCGCAGAGCGCGTAGGCGATTGCGGCCGGCACGAGCGACACGCGCGCCGTCGCGGCGCGGATCGCAACCCGCCCGTGCGCGCCCGCCGGCCGGTGCCTCACTGCCGGAAGCGACACCAGGCCGGCGAGGAGCGAGACTGCGCCGAAGCCGAGCCAGCCCCAGCGCCAGCCCGACACGCCATCCATCAGCGCCAGCGGCACGATCACGCTTGAGAGCACGACGCCGGCGCCGGCGCCGGCGAAATAGATCGACACCGTCAGGCCCTGGCGCTTGGCGCTAGCGCCGGCGCCCGCTGCGGTGGCGAGCGTCGCGCCAGCCACGAAGGCGAGCGCACCGAAAAAGCCCGCCGCCGTGCGCAAGGCGAGGAGCGAGGCGAAGCCGTCGCCGGCGCCACAGCCGATCAAGCTAAAGGCGGTGCCGAACAGCCCGACCAAATAGACGGTGCGCTCGCCGTGGCGGGCGGCCAGGCGTGCGGTGAGGATCGCGCCGGCGAGGTTGCCGGCGGCGTTCGCGGCGTTCATGCCGCCGGCCTGCAAATAAGACCAGGCAAGGTCGGCCCGCATCGGCGGCAGCAGGAGCGCATAGGCGAAGCGGGCGAGGCCGATCGCAACGAGCGGACCGACCGCAAGCCCGAGTGCGACCCACAGCGGCGCGCCGGATGCGGCGCGCTCAAGTTCAACCGGGGGCGAAAAATGCGAATGTGTGACGGCACGGGCCATGTGTGGACGGCTCCGGGTTGGCAAGAGCTTTCTTCACGCATGCAGCAGTGGTCGGAGCAGCCATGTGTTCGGCCTGTTGGTGCGGTTCACGTGACCGCCAGCCATAATGCCCTCCGCGGATCAGGTCCCGGTCAAAAGCACGCATTCACAATGCGCTGGCCCAAGTGGGTTGTCCCGATCGCCGGATCGACCGGCTCCGCATTACGTGCTGTTTGCCCCGCCAACCGTTCACATCATGTGTGCTCCGGGTTGGCAAGAGCTTTCTTCACGCGTGCAGCAGCGGTCGGAGCAGCCATGTGTTCGGCCTGTTGGTGCGGTTCACGTGACCGCCAACCAAGACGTTCTTGCACAAGGTCGCCGCCGGAACCGTCCCAGCGCTGCGTCGAGCTATTCGCCCCTTCATCCCGCGTTTCCGCCCTCGCGAATGTGCCAACTATTTCAGGCATTCAGGATATGTTTCCATATGACTGGAATCCGCTGCAGTCGTTTGCATGCCCTCGCTCCTCCGAATCGTGGGATGTCCTAGCAGCGCCCACTTCGATGGCACTCTCGTGCCGGGGGAGGAGCCGTCCACAGCATCATGTGCGGACAGACTCCGCAGCAATATACAGTCCGTAGGCTCGCTATGGCGGGTCTGGCAGGCCCCTAAATTTCCGGTGAGATTGCCTTTGCGTCTTGACGTTGTGCTCAGCCGAACTAACGTGGACGTTCTGTCGTACAACTCCGAGGAACATCGGGACGACATCTCCTTTTGCAATCCCAATCGAAGTTCGGACCAGAGGAGGAGGACGATGGGAGCTCAACAGACGGCAGACTTTTCGGCGGGCCGAGACAGAACGATCCGCGGGCGACGACGCGCAGGCGTGGGCCTTTTGGCGTCGATCCTGATGGTTCTCGGAGTTGCGGTGACCGGCGCGATCGCCGATTCCCCGACCCGCGTCATCGAGACGACGAGCGGGCCGGTCCGCGGGGTGAGCGATGGTGTCGTCAACAAATTCCAGGGTATGCGCTACGCCAACTCGCCGGCCGGTGCGAACCGTTGGACACCTCCCGCTGCTCCGGTGCGCTCGCACACGGTATTCGACGCGGCCGCGCCGGGCAGCCCGTGTCCGCAGCCGGTCAATCAGTTTTCGCCGCCTCCGCCCTTCAGTGAAGATTGTCTTTTCCTCAATGTCACGACACCTGTCCATTCGGGCGGCGACGACGGCCTTCCTGTTTGGGTCTTCATCCATGGCGGCGCGCTCGTTAACGGTGCAGGCGGGGCTTTCGATCCCAGCGTCCTCGTCAGCACCCACAAGATCATCGTCGTCACCATCAATTATCGCCTCGGGGCGCTCGGTTGGCTTGCAAGTCCAGCTTTGGACAGCAATGGAATCGCCGGCAATTACGGCCTGATGGACCAGCAGCTCGCATTCAAATGGGTCCGTGACAATATCGAGCATTTCGGCGGAAATCCGAACCGGGTGACGATCGGCGGCGAATCGGCTGGCGGGCTGAGTACCTCGTCCAATCTAGCCTCGCCGACGGCGAAGGGGCTCTTTGATGCCGCGATCATCGAGAGCGGCGCCTATATGCTGTTCACGGTACGGTCCGTCGCAGCCCAGGAAGCCTTGGGTGTTACATTCGCGGCCGCGGTCGGCTGCACGGGCACCAACCCGCAGATCGCCGCTTGCCTGCGCAACGCCCCAGTTGCAGCTCTCCTCGCGGCGCAAGGCATCGTCAACACGTCGCCGACGGCCGGCACGACGATCTTGCCGCAAGGGTTGGCGGAGGCGTTTGGCAGCGGCAATTTCAACCGCGTGCCGGTGATGCAGGGCACCAACCTCAATGAGGGCACGCTGTTCGAGCCGTTTTTCTTCGATCCGACCTTCACTTTCGTGCCGGGCGGCGAAGCGCAATTTCTTATCGACCACGGTGTACTGACTTTTCCGCAAGAGGTTGGAATCATCGCCGGTGTTGCCGACCCCACGAAGGTGGGAACTCTGGTCGCGCTCTATCCGCCTGCCAACTTCCCCAATCCGGACAACAACAACAAGCCGAGCGCCGACGAGGCGCTGGGTCAGATTTTCACCGACATCACCTTCACTTGCCGAGGCCTCAATTCCAACCAACTGCTGGCGAGGTTTGTGCCGGTACACGCCTATGAGTTCGCCGATCCCGACGCGCCTGACTTGTTCCAGCCACTGATCGGCTTCTCCTATGGCGCATCGCACGCAGCGGAGTTGCAGTATCTGTTCGATGCCAAAACCCTGCAGGGCCCGGCGGATGCTGCCGCCAATGCTGCCTCACCGGCGCCGGGAGCGGCAGTGCAGCCGCCGCCGCTGACTGCGGGCGGACAGCAGCTTGCGGCCGAGATGAAGACCTACTGGGCGAATTTCGTCCGCTTCCAAGACCCCAACGGCCGACGGGATGACGATGAGGACCACGACCACCAAGTGGACAATCACGATCTCGCCTTCTGGCCCGCCTTCGGCCAAGCGGGATTTGTCCAGAAGTTGGTGCCGGGGCCGGCGCAGCCCTTCCCGATCTCTAACTTCTCGACCGAGCACAATTGCGAGGCGCTCACCATCCTCGGGCTGATCAAGTAGCGCGAGCACCCGCCCGGACGAGAAGCGTCGGTGCGCGTGACGTCGACGAGCGCTCGGGGACTGCGCGCGGGCTATTTTCATAGCCATCTACGCGGCCACACCTATCAACGAGCCGATCGCCCGTTGATAGGGTCCGCGCAACTACTGCCATCGCTGTTTCGGAAAAAATGGGGTCGTGATACATCAAGTCGTTGCAGCGCCCGACAATAGCCCCCTTCGAGTTCAGCATAGATCAACCAACTTGCGCCAGCCTGATTGCGGACACCAAACCCTCGCCGAACTGGCTGAGCAGAAACGCTCCAAGTCGGCTCAGCGGGCTACAAGGTCGAACTCGCTGACCGAGCTTAAGCGCGTGCGCACCGACATTAATCAGCCGCACCAACATTATTTCAGCCGGACGAAGCGGAGTAGAACCTGATTTCCCTATCTCCCTGTGCGCCAGGCCTTCGAACCTCGCTCCGGCTTATGACCCATAAGAGAAATCCCACCGCTGCGCGGCAAAAAGGAACGGGACTGCGTGATTGCTGCCCAAACAGGAGGAATTGGCTTACATCCGCTTTGCGGCGGTTTGCGTCCCAAACAGCAACTGGAGAACGAGAGACAATAATGCTGCACGGCCGCTTGGCGGAGTGGTTTGCAAGGCGGATCTCCTTCAGGGAGGCCCACGGCTTGTCAGTCAGGCATCTTTTTTCGACCGACGGTATGCCTAGCCTCCATAGCCTGCATCTATCCAATCGAGCGCTAATCAGCATTGGAATTTTGGGTTTCGCAGGTGCTCTATCGAGTTCACAAGCGACGCGCGCCGCAGCGATCGGCCTCGCCCAGATCGGAGATCGCCATGACCAATCTCGCACTTGTTTCAAACCACAAAAGGGGGCCGTCGCTGCTGCCCACCCAGTGGGCGCACGATGTTCGAAATCTACTGGCAACGGTTGGACTTCATCTCGACACGCTAGGGCGGTTGTCGGGGCCCCACGGTGCCAAGGCAGTTGGTGCCGCCCACGCGCTGGTGGCAAAGCTGAGTGGTATGTGCGGAGAGGTTGACGAGGATCGCAGTCGCAGGCATCCGTTTGACATCGCGGCAACCGTGCGTCACGTGATCGATGTATTAGCACCGGTATGCCCGGAGAAATTTGCGGTCAATTTTGTGCCCACTGGCTCTCATTTCGTGTTCGCCAACGCCAACGAAGTGTTTCGAATTCTTTTCAATCTCATCCACAACGCTGTAGCCGTAGGGCTCGCGGAGGGGAGTCTAAGTCGCGTCGACATTTCGATCGCACACGCGGGCCAGATGCGGGAAGTGAAGATCTCCGATAATGGTCGCGGTTTGCCGCCGCAAGTCGTTGCACGGCTATATCGTGAACCGACTCCAGGCGGCGCAGTGCACGGTCATGGTCTCGCCATCGCCCGGGAATTGACTGAGCGCAATGGCGGCACGCTGACTTGCGAAACCTCGCGGAAGGGTACGACCTTCCGCCTTGCCCTTGCGGCCTTCACGTCGGTTCATCTTGCGGAAGGCCCGGTAACACGCTCGCTCGGCAAGCGGGTGGGTGGTTGATCGATCTAAACAAACGCGTTTCGACCGAATGATCTCTGCCGTTAGACTCTCGTGTGTTATCACGATCGCCGCGTCAATAATGCTGGTCGCGCGGGCGCCGGCGCGGACCAGTGGGGCCGCTAACTACTCCGCGCGATCGATCACTTTTATTGTGCCGGGGCCGGTCGGCGGCAGCACGGATACGATCTGTCGCGTCGTCGCCGATAAACTTCGCGGCGCATTGGGCAAAGCCGTCGCGGTAGAAAACCGTTCGGGGGGGCGGTAGCATCGGAGCAACGACCCAGCCGGACGGCCATACCTTGCACTCCGGATGCGCCGATCGTTCTCAGCTCTCTCTTCAATCGCAATTTGCCTTATGATGCGCAAGCCTTCGAGCCGGTGATTTCTCTCGGCGCCACCTATTTCGGTGATTGCGCTTCGGGGGACTTTCCGGAGGATTTGATCGCCGGACGAACACCATGGAAATGCATCAGATCCGATATTTTCTGGCGGCTGCGCGCACGCTGAACTTCACGCGCGCGGCCGAAGAGTGCAACGTGGCACAGCCGTCCCTCACACGCGCCATCCAGCAGCTCGAGGCGGAGTTCGGCGGCGACCTGTTTCGGCGTGAACGTAAGCTCTCGCACTTGACCGATCTAGGCCAACGCATGCTGCCCCTGATGCAGCAATGCTTCGAAATGGCGCAAGGCGCAAAGGCTCTGGCCGGTTCGATCAGGCGCGGTGAAATCGCATCGCTGCGTCTCGCGCTTTCCCACACCATAGATATTTCACTGGTGGTGCCGTTTCTCTCGGAGCTGAACCGCGCTTTCAACGGGCTAGAATTGAAATTCCTTCGCGGCAGCGGGATTGAAATCGCCGACAAGCTCAAGCAGGGCGAAGCGGAACTTGGAATCGCCGGCCCCTTGGACGAATCATGGGCAAGGTTCGATCTCTGGCCGCTGTTCACCGAAAACTTTTCGCTGGTGGTCAATGCCACGCACCGGCTCGCCGGCAGGCCCGCAGCCGATCTCGATGAGCTCACGCAGGAGCGTCTGCTGCTGCGACCGTACTGCGAGGAGGCACAGCAGCTGGCCGCGCTTCTGCGCAGTCGCAAAATAAACGCAGCTTACACTCATGAATTATCGTCGGAACGCGATTTGCTGTCATTGCTCGCAGCCAATATCGGTGTCGCAGTCCTACCACGCAGCATCACGATCCCGGAAACCTTGACGCGCTTGCCGATCACTGAACTTTTGCTCAGCCGCACGGTCTACCTTTATGCGGTCGCTGGCCGGGCGCGCGGCGGGCCGGCGTCGACGTTTATGAAACAGTTGAATTCCGCCGACTGGACCCCGTACGCGAATTGAGCGTTTCATCTTGCGGATTTGAGTGCAGCTAAAAGCTCGTCGAAATCCATGCGCTTGCGGTAGTCGGGGTCAATGAACCGTGCTTTGATGAAGCCATCGGTGCCCACCACGAATGTGGCCGGGATCGGCAGGAACCAGCTGCCGATCCCCTGATAGGTCTCAAGATCGCGCCCGCGCTCGACCATGAATTGCTTCATCTCCTCACCGACCCAGATCGCGAGGCCGAGGGAAATGGCATAGCCGTTGCCGAAGTCCGTCAACATGCGAAATGGTGCTGCGGCTTCGCGTTTCTGCTGCGCCGCGAACTGCTGCCGTTCCGGGGTAATCGCGACGATCTGACCTCCCGCCGCCGCGGCGTCGTCATTGATCTGGGCCAGGCCGCGGGCGTTGATGCGACAGTAGGGACACCAATGTCCGCGGTGAAACGCAATTGCGACCGGGCCATTCGCGAGCAGTTCCTCTAGCCCGACGAGGTGCGCGGCATCGTCGGGGAGCAGAAAGCTGGGCATCGGATCGCTAATGCGTGGCGCGTTGAGCCCGGCGCCGGCGTTCCGGAGACGTTCGACCAGACGCTCGATCAGTCCGTCGGCAGGAGATCCCAAGGCCTGCGCCATTGCCGAATAGGTGGCCAGCCTTTCGTTGATCGGTGCGTCGGAGTCCCGAGCGATCTGAAAGGCTTCCGCCAGAGTTGCCGGGGGCGGTCGCGATGCCATTGGCGGCTCCGGTGCGCCGGCCGGCCGCAGCTCTGCGCCGGGCCGGTTGGAGGACTCCTGGTTAACACGTGCGGTCATGAAAGCTGTCTATGGATTCCATAGCTCCTGGACATTACGTTTTGGATCGCGGGGGAGGCTTATTTTTTGCTCGTAACGCTCGATGTGATCGCGCCGATAACCTCGGATGCCATCTTGAACTGCGCTTCGCGGTCAACGATACCATGACGCTTGGCGATCCAGCCAAAATCCGTATAGACGGTCCAAACGCTGCCGTCATCGTCCTGGGTAACCAGAAGCCTGACAGGCCAATCGAGTCCGGCATTCGGATTCGAGGTGATGAATTGAGTACCGAGCGGGGGATTGCCGAACACCAGTAACGTTGAAGGACGCAATTTGATACCAGCGTCGGCCGCAAGCTTTGATTGGTCGATTTCCGAGAAAAAGCGGATACCCTTGTCGGCAATGTCCCTCTTGATGCGCCTGATCGTTTCGCTCATCGCATACGCGCTCTTTACGCGGACGATGCCATCATGATCGTTCGACCGCCCCACGGCGGTCGACGAAACGACAAACGCTAACGCGATCGCGGTAACGTTACGATATTCGGTGCGGCTTTTGGGAGCGGCGGCCATGTGAATCTCCATTCGATTTTTGCGTGTCCGATTTCTGTGCGCTCACAGCCACAATGCGGTATGCGGTAAAAAATCTGAAATGCCGACTGGCTTCGGAATCCATAGCGCCGTGCTGCGCAGCTCGCGATGCGGCCCGATGGTGCGAAATGATCTGCGCTGAGTTGCGGGCGGCCAGCGTCGCCGGAATAGCAATCGGCTATCGACATCAGAGTCAGTCGGCATTTCCGCCAGAGCTGTTCATGGCCGATGCTGCTGCCATCGCGGGCGACCTGTCACGGCCGGCCCGCAACACGGGAGTCAT
This sequence comes from Xanthobacteraceae bacterium, assembly GCA_035311445.1. Classification (GTDB taxonomy): domain Bacteria; phylum Pseudomonadota; class Alphaproteobacteria; order Rhizobiales; family Xanthobacteraceae; genus JAJPKK01. Next base: position 12,408 of record DATGCX010000210.1, read on the forward strand.
TAAAAAATGTCAAACCGCATCGAATTGGGCCATTTGTTCGGCCGAATCATAACCATCACGGGTCTCGTTATCGGGTCGGCGGTTCTCACCACCGCAGCCTTCGCGGGTAGTTGCCCCGCCGACAAGATAAAGGCCGATATTCGCGAGCCGGCGACGTTCGCCGCCGTCGGCGTTACCGACACGACGCTTGGCGCCATTGACCTTGAAAAGGAGCCGGCGATGATCAAGGGTCGCCAATTGCGGTTCCGCAAACTCACCATCGAGCCTAACGGCATCGTGCCCTGGCACAGCCATGGTGATCGCCCGGCCCTCATTTTCATCGCCGAGGGCGAGATTTTTGAATATGCCAGCAATTGCTCGGTGCCGATCCTGCACAAGGCCGGCGAAATCCGACCCGAGACCAGCGGAACGTCGCACTGGTGGAAGAACCTCGGGGACAAGACCGTGGTGCTCTATGTCGGCGATGTCCTGCACGACAAGACCGACAAGAACATGTGAGCGTCGCTCCTCCGCCCTCCGACACTCCTTCGACGCTCACGACGCCCCGCATCCTCGCTGCGGGGCGTTACCGTTTCCGCACGATTAACGAAATCGGATGCGCCATGTCCCAAATGTCCCATGTTATCGCCCCACCCCAATTGGATCATCGTCGCGCTTCGGCGGGCATGTTCGGACGCTCTGTCGTCATCGGCTTGACGGCGTTTTTGACGGTGGTCGATTTGTTTGCCACGCAGGCGATTCTGCCGCCCCTGACGCAGGCCTACGGGGTCAGTCCCGCGGCAATGAGCTTTGCGGTCAATGCCAGCACGCTCGGCATGGCAATCGCGGGGCTAGGTGTCGCAATGTTCAGCACGCGCCTCGATCGTCGGCTCGGCATTCTTATCAGCCTTACGATCCTGGCAGTCCCGACCACACTGCTCGCAAGCGCGCCCAACCTCACGATCTTCACGCTGTTGCGGATCGCACAAGGCCTTTGCATGGCTTCCGCGTTCACGTTGACGCTCGCATATCTGGGGGAACATCCGAGCGCGGTCGATTCCGCTACCGCGTCAGCTGCCTACATCACCGGCAATGTGGCGAGCAATTTCCTCGGTCGATTCGTCTCCGCTGCCGTAGCCGACCATCTGGGGCTTGCTTCGAATTTCTATTTCTTCGCTGCCCTCAACCTGGCCGGCGCCCTGTTGGTCTATTTCACCGTACATCGGACGCCGCCGGCGCATTGCCAGGGGCGTACGGCGGAATCCCAGTTCGCCTCATGGGCACTGCATCTGCGCAATCCCCGGCTGCTGGCCGCGTTCGGGATCGGTTTCTGCATCCTGTTCGCTTTCATCGGCACCTTTACCTACATCAATTTCGTGCTGGTACGCCCGCCGTTCATGACCGGTGCGATGGCACTGGGCTTCGTCTATTTCGTGTTCCTGCCCTCGGTGATGACGACGCCACTTGCTGGCCGCGCTGCCGGCCGGTTCGGGACCCGGGCAACACTCTGGAACGCGCTCGGCCTCGCGGCGGCCGGCCTGTCGCTGCTGCTGACCTCGAGCTTCACCATCGTGCTCGCCGGCCTGGTTTTGGTCGGTGTCGGCACGTTCTTTGCTCAGGCCACGGTGACCGGTTATGTCAGCCGCGCGGCGACTGCCGATCGTGGATCTGCAAGTGGCATTTATCTCTCCTGTTATTTCCTCGGCGGCATAGTCGGTAGCGCCGTGCTCGGCCCGGTGTTCGATCACTTCGGATGGTCGTTCTGCGTGGCTGGCATCGCCGCCTCGCTGGCAATCGCCGCATTGCTTGCGAGCAGGGTGCGCATGTGAAGCCAAACGCCAGAACGGCCTCCGTTCCCTCGAACAGAAGCCGCTCTATTGGGCGCGCCAGCGCCGTTGTGGTTATTCTGCCGCCGCCAGCCTCTCGATGGTCAATTCATTTGGCTCTGTATCCGGCTCGTGCAGCACGACGGCATCGAGCGGGCCGAATTCGCCGATCCACGCAGCGCGAGCCAGCGCCCGGCACGTATCGGCGTAACCGGTCTGCCAGCGTTGACGAATCCCCGACGAACTGAAATCGATATCCTTGAGGTGGCTTTCATGATCGAGCCGCGGCGCGAGCAGGCGCACCACATGCATGCGCGTCGGGCAGCCGTAGGCCGCAAGTTCGTGCACCAGGTCGCTTTTACGAATCTCGTCTGGAACATGTTTGGCCAGTTCGGAAATGACATGGCGCAGACGATGCGCCTCTCGCTGGCGGGCGATGTGGTTGGCGATGCGACTCGAATATTGAATGTCCTTCTGCCGGTGCAACACCTCCCAGATCGTGCTGGGCTCCGGTCCGGTTGCATTCCACACATGGACCGCAAAGATCAGCGAATTGCGCCGCGGATTGTCATCGAAAATGGCTTCGGTGGGCGTGTTGGAAAGAATCCCGCCGTCCCAATACAACTCACCGTCGACGCGTACCGCCGGGAAGGCCGGCGGCAGCGCGCCCGACGCCAAGATGTGCTCGACCTTGATCTGCGCATCGCGGCTGTCGAAATAACGCATCATGCTCGTGCGCACATTGGCAGCGCCTACCATAAGGCGCGGCGTGTTGCGCTTGATGAGATCGAAGTTGACCAGCTCCGTCAGGGTCTTGCGCAGCGGTGCGGTCGAGTAATAGCCGGCGGAGTCCGTGCCCAGCGGCACATGGGCGCCGAGGAACGCGAGGGAGTTGGTCTCAAAGAAGCCTGGAATGCCACTGGTCACGGTTGCCCATGCGGAAAGAGAATCCGCGACCGCGGTCCACGCTGGGAGCCGGTTCCATAGCGCATCGCGCTCCACGCGCCGCCAGAAATCCTTGAGATGCGCGAGGCGTCGCTCGACCACATTGCCGGCGATAATGCTGGCGTTGATCGCGCCAATCGAGGTGCCGATGACCCAATCGGGCTCGACCTTCGCCTCATGCAGCGCCTCGTAGACGCCGCCCTGATACGCGCCCAGGGCGCCGCCGCCCTGTAAAACGAGCACCACTTGCCCGTTTGCCTGCTTGCGGATCACGTTGACCGCGTCAAGCGGCGATCGATCCGATGACATGGTGAGCTCCTTTACGATTTCGCTAGCATTCTAGTAGTTGAGGCGGCTCTCGGGAGTGTCGGGAGCGCAGCGTCGCGGACTCGCTCAATGTGCGGTCCAACCGCCGTCGACTGGCAGTGCGATGCCGGTGATCGAAGATGCGGCTTCAGACGCGAGAAATACGGTCAAAGCGCCAAGTTCCTCCACGGTTGCAAAGCGCTTGTTGGGCTGCTGCGCAAGCAGGATGTCGCGGACCACCTGTTCGCGCGGAATGCGATGGGCCGCGGCCTGGCTGTCGATCTGGGCCTCCACCAGCGGCGTGTAGACATAGCCCGGGCAGATCGCATTGCAGGTGACGCCTTGTTCGGCGGTCTCGAGCGCCGTCACCTTTGTCAAACCTACTATGCCGTGCTTGGCAGCCACATAGGCGGACTTGAACGACGATGCCACCAACCCGTGCGCTGAAGCTATGTTGACGATGCGGCCCCATTTGTTGTCGATCATGCGTGGCAGGGCGAGCCGCGTGGTATGGAATGCCGAGGAAAGATTGATGGCCAGGATGGCGTCCCATTTGGCGGTCGGAAACTCTGCAATCGATGCAACGAACTGAATGCCCGCGTTGTTGACGAGAATGTCGAGCCGGCCAAATTCGACCATGGTCATTTCGATCATTTCGGCGATTGAAGCCGGGTTAGATATATCGGCAGCGGAATATTCCACCTTGACGCAGCATTCCGCAGCAAGGATGGCCTGGGTCGCGGCAATATCTTCAGCCTTGCCGAAGCCGTTGAGCACGACAGCGGAACCCGCGGCCGCGAGCGCCTTCGCGATTCCGAGCCCGATGCCACTGGTCGAGCCTGTGACCAGCGATACGCGTCCGGTCAGCGCGCTCGCCGCAGTCAACTCACTTTGCGCTACTGGCTTGTTCATTGGTGAGCCCTGTAATTGAAGTTGTTCGCCCCCGTGAACGAGCGTTTACCCGAGAACATTGCTCGTCCTGGACGGAATCGGAAATGCCGTTTGCCTACCAAGTCGATAGAGTGGCGCTATGTGAATGACTGCCTATTTTGATCTTATAGGGGATTTGCCATACCAAGTCTTGCGCATGGCTTCACGCACCAGCGAGCCAGCACCCGGCGAATGCGGCCGTCCTCTGACATAGACGAGATTCACGTCCCGCCAGAACTCGGGCTCTACGATCGGCAGTCCCACCACCCCGGCGTGCTTGACGGCGTTGGCTGGCATAAAGGCGAAGCCGAGCCCGGCCGCGACCATCGCCAGAGTCCAGTCGTCGCGCTCGCTCCAGTAGGCCGGGGTGCAGGTGACGCCCTGCTGTTGCAGAATCTGATCAGCGTACCCTGCGAATTCGCAATTCATGCGATGAATATAGGGCTCTCCATTCATCTCCCGCACCGGAAATACCTGCTCGTTAGCGAGACGGTGGCCACGATGCACCGCCAACACCATCTGCTCACGAAACAGCGGAATACTATGGGTACGCTCGTCGGGCTCCGCGCCCGGCAACGCGTAGATGACGGCCTCGAGATCACCGGCAAGGAGACGTGTGCGCAATTCTCTGGCACTCGCATCGCATAATTTCAGATCGACGTCTGGGTGTCGGGTCCGCAGGTTGGCAACAAGATCGATGATTTCGTCCGGTGAAATCGTGCTCATGATGCCGAGCTTGAGCGGCACCTTCTGGAAAAAGTCCTGCGACAGCTGCTTCGCGAGCCTGGTATGGTCGTAGACCGACTGAAGGTGCGGGCGCAGCAACTGCCCCAGATCGGTGAGATGTGTGAATTCGCGGTCGCGATGAAACAGCGGGCCGCCGAGCTCCTCTTCGAGAAGCTTGATGGCACGCGAAAGCGACGGCTGCGTAACATTACATTTCTCGGAGGCGCGCGTGAAATTCAACGTCTCAGCCACTGCGAGAAAATAACGGACCTGGTGCATCTCCATGACGATCTCTGAGAGAGTGTTAAGTGTTGGCGACAACCTAAGCAAAAGCATCGGACACCAATTAGTCAATACCTCTTCAGAAAGTCAGGCCTCATCGGTCGCTCTGATGAATAGCACTGAGCTATCGATCTCAAAGATACTTGGTGTTTTGTCAAACGATCGACGAAGCGCATGTTCCTCGCATCGCAGTAGACAAATCACTGATTCGGCGTATTAGAGGAGATAACGACATGTTCAATCGTACTGAAAGACACTCACCATTCACGTCCTCATCCTTGCCAGCCTGGCCGTGGGCACGACAAGCTCGGCGGTGTTCGCGGCGGCCCCAGCTCACATGGCGTCAAGAGATGCGCAGCTGTTAGGCGTCCACGTCTATTCGCCGAACCATGCAAACACAGGAATCCAAACCCCCGGCCCGATTTTCAACCGTGGCTACTATTTGGGACAGGATCCCGATGCTTCGATCCGCTTTCAGCTGGCGCGAGACGGTTGGTACGGGACCCGATAACGCGGCCTGAGTTCAATATTCCGTAAAGGGCGCGGCGCCGGTTCGTCGCGCCCTTTTTTCTATCTGCGCATCACATGAGCTGGCCTACGTATCAGGACGAAGCCGATGCGCAAAACCGGCGCTGCAGCGGAGCCGGTTTTGAATATCGAAACTGAGCGGCTTGATATCCGCACTTCCTTCCGGCCGAAACTAAGGTTTCGGCAACAGCACCACAATCGGACAATTGACGATAAATCCAGATGCCCCGAACCGCGCGCCGCCCGGACCGGTGACTAAACCGTGGCTGATCAAGCCCTCGACAGTCTCGACGTCCGTTTGTAGGAAGTTCTGGCCTACCGCAACCACTGGCGCTGTCCACTCGGCCAAATGAACATCCCACAGCGGACTATACCGACCCTGACCCGGATTCCACCGCAATAGATTCAGGGGATCGCCTTCGCCGCGGACGGCCGAGGTGAGGCCTTGGCGTTCGGGATTGTTGGCTCCGGTCTGACCATTGATGAATGCGATGAGAAGGGCGCGCGCAGAGGCCGTGCTGTCGTCGTCGAGCGTCGGAGCCTTATTCAATGCGGGTGCGTAAGTTACATCCTCTAGCGTAGCGGCGAGTGGGTCTGATGCATCGAACGAGGCATACCTCACCGGGTTGTCGCCCTGGAAGCCGCGGGTTTCGCGATAGGTCACCTTCATGTTGACCAGGTCGATCGCGACCACCTTGTCCGCCGCCTCGGTAAATAGATCAATTCTGCCGTCGCCGTTTGCATCTCTGGCGATTTGCGGTGCGTTCAGAATCGTTCCATTCGGCATTTGGATGAGGGGACTATAACCAAGTTCGCCGACTGCTCCCGGCTGGAATGCGGTGGGCGGGAAAGCACCGTTTGTGACGGTGAGGACGCGATCCGGGCTGAAATCTACGGTGGCTGGAAACTCAACCACGCCATTATTCAGAATCACCCTTTGCACGGCGGCTGTGCCGCGAGCGTTGCTCAGCTTCTGTGCGGTATTGACTCCGAGCGTTTGAGCCACGCCGCCGTCAGATGCATCGAGAATGACATAGTAGACATTCTGGCCGTGGCTGGTGCCACGGTGAAGCGGGAAAGTGACCGTGCCGTCCGGATGCTCGACTGCGCTCCTTATGAAGAGCGTTTGCCCCCCCGTCTGAGCCGTAGCGCGATCGACTCCACCGAAAACAACGAGTGCAGTGGCGAGGAGCGACGCGGTCGCGTTTTTCATCGATTTGGGCTGCTCCGTCTGAAAAGATTGCCACATGAACGTTTCTCCTTTTGTCGCGGGATCGAATACGCTGGTGCAACGGCTACAGGCTTGCGCCGTTGAGCTTCCAGCGACGTGACGCTTAACGAGTCGATCTCCCACGGGACAATGAAGATATCGTCAGTGTCTCGAGCGCTGGCGTCACGCGATAGTCATTGCATCGTGATGAACGCAGGCACCATTCGGACCGTCTCTTTGACGGCAATCAGCCATCTGTACCCTCTCAAATCATGGCGTCGTCGCGCGAGGCCGTGTGTTTGGCTGTGCGGGGAGCCACCACGGCAGGCCGGACAATCCGGATGCGCCGAGTACATGCTGATTGAAGGTTCGAGAGCGACATGCTTGCCGGCTGTCCACGACGGCCTTGCCACCGTGTAGCCTCAGCGCTTCCACGTTGGTCGCAGGGGATCGCTGTGCAATGATACGCGGGCACTCACCGAGGCGCCCATATCGTTTGGCTATTGAATCGAGAGCAAGGCGGCATTTCCATTGTGAGCGGCGTTGATAGATTCTCGCAACAACGAGGTCCCTTTGGATATGTGATAGGCGCGACCGGGCCGCGGACCAAATTGCGTCCCGGCGCACAGCAGCATGGTTCGATAACATTCGAGCAAGCCGTTCAAAGCCTTCTTAAGTTCCATCAAACTGGAGAGAATGACCAATGAACAGATCTTGGCGTGGCATCGCGATCTTCGTACTTGGCGGAGTGTTTGGTATCGCGTTCGGTATCGCGGTTGGGTTTTTCGTCTTTCCATACGTGTTCCCGCCGCCGCCGGCTGCTGATCAGCTTGCCGACGTGGAGCGTTCCGCGCTTGTTGCCACCGGCACTTTCATTCACGCCGACCCCAACGATCCAGTACACTACGGCAAAGGGAGAGTGAGCGTCTACGAGCGCACCGTGTTTCTTGAGCCGGACTTCGAGGTCGGGCCGGGACCGGCGTTTCACGTCTACTTGGTCGCCAAGATGTCGCTCCGCTCCTCATCGGATCTGAAGGACGTCAAGTTCGTCGATCTTGGAGGACTGCGTGCCTTCAAGGGTAGCCAGCGCTATTCGGTCCCAGCGGGCGTCAATCTGAAGGACTATCAGAGCGTGATTATCTGGTGCGAGCGCTTCGGCGTGCTCATTTCGCCAGCTGATTTAACGAAAGCTATGGCCGCGAGGTGAGCGTAAAAGGGACGTGCTCCAGTTACCGACTGAAGCTGAAAGGCCGAGAGGAAAGTTGACGTGGTCAATGCCTTCATCATGCCAGCGGTCTCTATTCGTGCGCGCCAAGCAAAAATGCGCGGCCAACGCCTTCAATGCCGCAGGACTTGCCATCGGCCCCGATGTGCCGCATTGCTTTAAGCCCATCGATACAGCAGCAGGTCTTTGAGCAACAGCAGGCTTTTTGAAACGGACGGGGTCAACGATCGGAGGCCGATAAGTAATCTGAGACTCTCGCAATTCCTATGCGGGTCGAGATACTCGGGATCCAAGCCGCCAAGTCGCAAGAGGGTCCAAGTTCGGCGCCGAATCACTTCTGGAGCTAACAACGCTGTTTGGCGCGTGCCGCCAAGACGATCAGAACGCGAACCTATGTCGGCTTTTGGTAGAGTCGGAATAGATGCGGTTGGTGTGGTCGGACATAACGTTTCCGCCCCTTTCGTCCGGCGGTGTCTTAGTGGTTCGACCGCGACCCCGTTTCCACATCCCGCTCATCGAACCGGACGCGCAGATTCCGGCTCTCGGACATGCCTCACACCTTCGCCCACGGCACGTCACGATCGAGCGCGGTCAAGCGTACTAGCCCGAAAGTGCCCGTTACTGGTCGCCGCCTTACGGCGCGTCGGGCCAGTTTAACTGGTCGAACGCTCTCAGCATGCCCTCATCCAGGCGCCCCCGCCCGAGAACGCAGCCTTTCGCGAAAGAAGCCGACCACTTCGTCGACCGCCGCTCGTGTCGGCTGACCCGCCGCATCGATGAGCTCCGTGGTGAACACGCTGTGAGGCGGCTTCCGGCCTTGTGGGTTGGCGGCACTGTCCGGCAGAGTGATGCCGACGAAGCCGTTGCCTAATTCCCGGCGCAGGGTTTCAAACCGGGCTGCACGGCAGACCACGTCACCTTGGAAGCGGTAGCCGCGCACAAGAAAGCCCTCCCTTTCAACGCGGCTACGGACCGCGGCAAGGTCGGAAGCCGACACGTCGAGCGCCGCAGGCTTGTGCGATGGCAGGCCGGGCTGGGCTAGCACCGGTGCAAGCACTTCGGGGACGACGGCCATGGCCAGGGCGAAATTGCCGGTGAGACACATTCCAACAGCTCCAACGCCAAGCTCGCCGCATTCGCGATGGGTGAGCCGGGCCAGTTCTTTGAGCCATTCGACGACCGGGCTGCTCTTGCCGGCCGCAAACAAATAGAACTCCCGCGAGATGCACAGGCCGAGCAGTCGGCTCGGCAGGATCCGCTCCGGGTTGCTGGTGTCCACGCTGCCGAACAGCACAGGCGCGTAAACGCGAAACCCGCCATCGCGAATCCAGCGGCAGAACCGGGCCAAAGTCGGGGTGAAGCCATAGACCTCATGGACAACGATTACTGCCGGCCCGGCCGTGCCCATTGTCAGCACGGGCTTGGTCTTTCCGAGGAATGTCAGATCGCGCCGCGCGAAGTCATCGATATCGGTCCTCGGTTTGGCCATTTTTCAGACTTCCGATAGCGATCGTGGATCCCGGCGCGTCGTCGCTCACGGCAGCGTCAGTCAATCACGTAACAGCTAAAGCCGCCGCCGAGCAACTCCCGACAATCATCCGGCTCGTCGCCCGCTTCTTTCCGCCAATCAGGACGCTACACCCGCTGCCCTGTCACCGCTTGGACGCCAGAACCCGAGGGAGGAGCCCGGTGCCTTAGCAGCGCACGCCGGGATCTGCGGGGGGCGGGGAGCAATCCTCGTCCCTACCGCGACCCTTCGATCGGAAGCAGGGTTGCAAGCATCAGAACGACAACTCTTTTCTCTTGATCTCTTTTCATCCTTCGGTCGGAACGCAAGCTCAACCAGTTGGGTAATGACCTAATCGAACAGGGCCACTGCCCGAGTCCAGCCGGCCGAGCCACCTTTGATCTTGTGCGGGAAGCACGCCACGATGAATCCGTCAGCCGGCAGTTGCATGCGCGTGCCGCCTGACTGATCGCTGATGGCGTCACCCCGAGTTCCGCGGCTGCTCGGCGAAAACGGCGGTGCTAGGCAACGCTCACGAACGCCTCCACGCCGTCGAGCGCACCCCGCCTGACTGTGAAGTTCTGCTTCACAGCCCGTCGACGTTATCGCGGATAGTCGCTCGCGAGAAGCGGTCTAAATCAGGAGCACTGCCGATGAACAAAGGAGCCCGCCGCGATCGCAGAAACGAGAACGATGAAAGTACTCCGTAATGTCGCACTCACCTCAACCCTGATTGGAGCTACTTCTATGGCCAATTCATCGTGTGCCCAGGCCCAGGCCTCCTCGCCCACAACCACTGGCGTGATCGCCGTCCTTACCGCGAAGGCGGGCGTCACACGCGAACAGGTCATGGCCGTCATGCCAGCTGAAATCCGGGAGACCGTGCAGCTCTATCTCAATGGGAAGATTCGTGAATGGTATTCGCGTGGCGACGGTCGTGGAGTTGTCTTCCTGCTGGATACCAGCGACGTCGCCGAGGCGCACGCGATCATGGAGGGCCTTCCGCTGGCCAAGGAAAATGTCATGGACCACGAGTACATCGCAGTCGGTCCACTCTTGCCACTCCGCTTGCTCATGGCCAAACCCTAGCGCACATAAGGACAGGGCCAATCGAGCGCACTCTCACCGGCTAACTCGTAAACTGGCATATGAGGAGAGCAACCATGACTCAGCCAACGATTCTGGTCACAGGCGCCACCGGCAATACCGGCGGCGCGGTCGTTTCCGAACTCCTGCACCGCGGCGTCCCGGTGCGCGCGATGGTCCGTACCCGCGACGCACGCAGCGCGGCGTTGCGGGCGCGCGGCGCGGAGGTCGTCGTTGCCGATATCTTCGACCCCGACCAACTGGTCGCGGCGATGCGCGGCGTGCAGCGCGCCTATTACGTGCCGCCGTACCACCCCTATGTGATCCAGAGCGCCGTGACCTTCGCGGTCGCTGCACGCGAGGCGAAGCTCGAGGCGATCGTCCAGCTCGGGCAGTGGCTGTCACACCGCAGCCATCCCGCGCTCATGACCCGCCAGACTTGGCTGATGGACAAGATGTTCGCGGAGCTCCGCGGCATCGCGCACATCATCCTCAATCCTGGCCTGTTTGCCGACGATTTCCTGCGCACCATAGATTTCGCGGTGCTGCTCGGCGTTTTTCCTGTGCTCGCCGGTGTCGGCAAAGTGGCGCCGGTCTCCAACGAGGACATCGCGCGGACCGCGGTCGCCGTGCTGATGGCGCCCGAACGTCACGAGGGAAAAACCTATCGACCGACCGGGCTGCAGCTGCTGTCGGGCCGGGAGATGGCGGAGATTGTAGCCAAGGTCGTCGGTCATCGGGTCCGGCCCGTCGAAGTGCCGTTCTGGCTGTTCAGCAAGAACGCGCGCTGGGGGCAGGGCGTCGGTCCGTTTTTGGTCAGTGCGCTTCGGCACTATGTCGACGACGTGAGGAACGGCGCCTTCGCGTTTGAAGGCGGCGTCACCGAGACGGTCGAGGCGCTGACGGGGACGCCGGCCGAGAGTTTCGGGACGACGGCGCGGCGCTACGCTGCGCTACCTTTCGCGCGGCCATCTCTAGGCAA
>DATGCX010000211.1:0-4441 GCA_035311445.1 Xanthobacteraceae bacterium
CTGAGTGCAGCGATAAACAAAGCGCGATTGGTCGTCGGGATGCCGTCCCGTGCACACTCGTTCCCTTCCGCATGCTCTTCGTTGCGGGCACGGAGCAACGCTTGGCCAGGGACGGCTGAGGGGTGATTGCCGGCGACCTGACTATGCTGACAATGCGAACGCACGAAGAAATTTCCAAACCGAAAACTGTTGTGGTTCATCGGATCAGCCCTTCTTTGCTGTGCCATGCGCAACCACGCTGAATTCTTGACGCTGAGCCCCTGGGATCAGTCTCGAAATCGGCGGCGAAATATTCGTCGGAACGAATATCGATAATGGCCGGCGAATTAGGGAGGCGGACCAGACGAGACAGCTCTGGGAGGTGATTTCGGTGGCTGACGGCATGGGCGTCCTCCTCAAGAAAGAGAGGATAAGGACGCGATCTTTGGGCTGCCGCCTCACGAGGTAATCGCGAAGAACCCCTTGTACGGAGCGCACACCACAACAGCGGCAATGTCAAGAAGCGAGAGTGCATCGACACGAGGCCTGCGGCGTTGCTAGCCTTGACGGTAGGCTCGCATTCGTATTAGCTGATGTATAAGGGGTTGTTGCGATGGCCCCGTGAGGCGGCAGCCGAAAGATCGCGTCCGTTTCCCTCGCTTCTGAGGAGGACGCCTATGCCGTCCACAACCGAAATCACCGTTTCACAGCTCTCTCGCCTGATCGGCTTGCCAAATTCGCCGGCCGTTATCGATATTCGGGCGGATGAAGATTTTGCTTCCGATCCGAGACTGATCCCCGGCTCACAACGGCGCGCATTCGGCGCGTCTTGGGCGAAGGAGTATGACCGCCAATCGGTCGTCCTTGTCTGCAAAGAGGGATTGCACCTCAGCCAGGGTGTTGGCGCCTTGATGAGGCAACAAGGCATCGATGCTCAGACCCTCGAAGGCGGTTATGAGGCTTGGCGTAAGAGCGGTCAGCTGCTCGTTCGCACGGACAACTTGCCTCAGCGTGACGAAGCCGGACGAACGATCTGGGTGACGCGTGCTCGGCCCAAGGTCGTTCGTATTGCCTGTCCGTGGCTCATCCGCCGCTTCATCGATACGAAGGCCCTCTTCCTGTTTGTAGCCCCATCGGAGGTGACGGCCGTTGCCAACCGCTTCAAGGCAACCCCGTTCGACGTTGCTGACGCGTTTTGGGGCGACCGGGGTGAAAAGTGTACCTTCGATGTAATGATCGAGGAACTCGGCCTCGATTCGGATGCACTTTCCCGACTCGCCCTCATCGTCCGCGGCGCCGATACGGGGCGGCTCGAACTAACACCCCAATCCGGCGGATTGCTTGCGGCGTCACTCGGATTTTCACGGATGTTCCGCGACGATCTCGCTCAGCTTGAGGCAGCGATGGCGCTTTACGACGCGTTCTATCGCTGGTGCAGGGACGCATTCAACGAAACGCATGCCTGAAGGGCTGGCGACACGCCGCGCTCAAGCCGCTGTGTTTTCCCTTCGCACCAAACACGCTCGCATCACCACAGAACGACATGCCTAGCATCCTGTCATTTGACCTCGCGATATTTCTCGGCGGCACGCTGGCGGCGGCCTTCGTGACGGGCTTTGCAGGCTTTGCCTTTGGGATGGTGGCTGCGGGCATTTGGCTCTATGCCCTCACGCCGGCACAGGCATCAGTGCTCATCGTCGCGTACGCACTCCTGGTGCAGGGCTACGCCTTCTGGAAACTACGGCATTCCATTAATCTCCATCGGGTGGCGCCATTCATTGCCGGCAGCGCGTTCGGCATTCCCGCCGGCATTGCAGTATTGCGGTGGTTTTCACCGTTGCATCTTCGCAGCGGTGTCGGCGTGCTCTTAATCGCTTTCAGCCTTTACAATCTCGCGCGGCCTAGGATGCCCGAAATGAAAGCTGTGGGTCGCGGCGCGGATGCCGCGGTCGGCTTTCTCAACGGGGTGCTCGGCGGTGCTACCGGGCTGGGCGGCATCCTGCCGATGGTTTGGAGCGGTTTGCGCGGTTGGCCGCGCGATGAGCAAAGAGCCGTGTTTCAACCAACCGCCGTCGCGACCTTTCTGATGACAATCGTGGCCTTCGGCGGCGTCGGAATTATCACTCTCGACACCGCGCGCTTGTTCGTGATCGGGCTGCCGGCTCTTGTGATCGGATCATGGCTCGGCTGGATGCTCTACGGAAAACTCGATGAAGGCGCGTTTCGCAAGGTCGTGCTCGTTCTGCTTTTTGTATCCGGTGCGACGCTGGTCGTGTCGGGCAGGTGATTGACTGCAACATGAGGAGAAGTGACATGTTCAAGATATCAAGACGCCGGTTCATTACGACGACCGCTTTAGGCGCAGCCGTGTCCGTTGGAGGCCGTTTTGCGCGATCCGCCGGCCCGGGCGACGCTTTTGACTTAACACAATCGCTCGATGGATGGGAGACCATATCCGGGAAGTGGACTGTCGAGGACGTTCCTGGCGCGTCTCGGGGCGGGCGTGCGCTCGTGCAACGCAGCACCGGCAATGAATACAACGTGATCGTCGCACCCGGCGGACCTTACCGCAATGTCGGGGTGTCGGTCCGTTTCAAGCCGATGTCTGGTCAGGAGGACGCCTCGGGCGGTATTGTCATCCGATTGTCAGAGGGCCGCTACTATGTCGTGCGCGCCAATGCACTCGAAGACAATTTTCGATTTTATTACTACGACGGCTCGCGTCACATGCTCACGAGCACGAACGTGGCAGCCCCCGCGCTCGGCGACTGGCACAAACTCCAAATCCTGGCAACGGGCGACCGTTTCCAGGGATGGCTGAATGATCGGGAGCTCATCGATCATCGTGACGACCGCTTCGCCGCCGGGCGAATTGGGTTGTGGACCAAGGCCGATTCCGTCACGGCCTTCGACGCCCTGACTGTTCTGTCATTCGATGCAGGATAATCGACCGCGGCGCCGGAGGTCACGTCATCACTGGGTCCATTCTTCATCGGGAGCTCGAAAATGAAACAGAGCATCTGCTTGATTTCGGTGTTGTACCTGGCAGCTGCCGCAGTCGTGACGGGGCGCGAAGCGTCGGCCATGGACGTACCGCAGATCGATCTCACGGAATGGACACCGCCAAGCATTGGCGCGGTCGGAGACGATCCCTTAGGCAAGCTCGTTAAGTACGGCTACGCCCTATTTACTGACACCCCAAACCAAATCGGTCCGGCAGCTGGCGATCCAGCCAAGCGCTTCTCTGGCGGTGGCCTCACCTGTCAGAGCTGTCACCTCAAGGCCGGCACCCAGCCCTATGCGGTGCCGTTAACGGGTGTGTGGGGCCAGTTCCCGCAATATCGCGCGCGCGAAGCCCAGGTCGACACGCTGGAAGACCGCGTCAACGGTTGCCTGGAGCGCAGCATGAACGGCCATGCCATGCCGCTCGATGCGACGGAGATGAAGGCCTATCTTGCTTACATGAAATGGTTGTCGACTGGAATTCCGGACGGCGCCAAGCTCATCGGGGCTGGCATGAAGAGCATAAAAGAGCCTGGCCGCGCGGCCGATCTGGGCAATGGTGCGAAGGTGTTCATCAACACCTGCGCTGCCTGCCACGGCAGGGACGGACTTGGCCAGCGCGCCGCCAAGGGCGCCGGCTATCAATATCCGCCGCTCGTGGGACCGGACAGCTATAACAACGGTGCCGGCATGACTCGCGTGCTGATCGCCGCTGCCTTCGTGCGGCACAACATGCCGTACGGCACCACGTTCGACTCGCCGGTGCTCTCCGATGCGGACGCCTACGACGTCGCAGCCTATATGAACAGCCTCGCGCGTCCGGCCAAACCAAATCTCGACAGGGACTTTCCGAACAAACTGCAGAAGCCCGTCGATACACCCTATGGCCCCTACGCAGACGATGTCCCGCCCGAGCAGCACAAATATGGCCCGTTCGATCCGATCCGCGCCAAGATCAGCGAGCTCGCGGCAGCGCGCAAGTAGGATGTGTCACATCCTGTTCGGCCTCATAACACTGCCTTAAACAACCGCACCAAGGATCGCGAAGCTGGAGAGTGAACGGCGGCGACCGTCGACGCGTAACTCTTGTTCGATCGTCGCCACGATGGCGGACATCTCATCGGCGCCGCGTCGCCCGCAGGAGGAAAGAATTATGACTGACATATCGAGGCGGAAACTCATCGCCGGTGGTACGGCTCTGGGCCTATGCGCGTCGGCCGCAGACCGCGCTGCGTTGTCCATGGAAATCAAGCGAAGCGGCGCGGAGGCTTCGCGCAAGGGGCCCCCGGCCGGCCGGTTCACCGGAACGGTGCGGGGTGATCCGCTCTTCCAGACGGCCGAGCCCGGACGGGTGGTCGGCGGCGGGCATGTCACCTTCGAGCCCGGCGCGCGTACCTACTGGCACACGCATCCGCTTGGCCAGACGCTGATCATTACCTCGGGGCTGGGTTGGGTGCAG
>DATGCX010000212.1:0-3686 GCA_035311445.1 Xanthobacteraceae bacterium
CGGCGAAGACCTCGACAAGCGGCGCGACGAGCTCCGGGCGACGCTGCCGATCCGCCGCGTCGTCGGACCGGCTGACGTCGCCGCCCTAGCCGTTCACATCATGAGCAACACAGCACTCACGGGCGCGACGTACGACATCGACGGCGGCCAGCAGCTCGTCTCGTGATGAACGCACGAGACGGAGGTTGAGAATGAGCAATAGACCGCGAAGGCACTTGGGCTTGAATTCCCGCCGACGCTGCTCGCCCGCGCCGACGAGGTCATCGAATGAAGAGACCTATATTTTAGAGGCAAGCGCTGCCAAACTTGGCACGGAACCAAATGCACATTCTCTTTCTCGCGCAGCAACCTTGCCAACGCTGGGCTCAGGCTAGATGCGCTGCTTCGCTGCCTGTTTGCGGCTAATCAGGAAGTATTTCAAAATGTATTCTTTGTCTGTGGGGGCCAGTGACCGTTTGCAGACTTTGCAATGGATCAGCCGATGAGGTGGGTCTGCCTCTGCCTTGATGCGTACAACTTTGTAGCTGGCCTCGCACCCAGGGCAGATGAAATCAGTAGGATGATGCACCGCCGTCATGTCCGACCCCCCGTCCCGCGACAGCCCGCAACCTACATGCTGCGAAGCCAAATTCACACCTGAGTTCCCCGCCGCCCCGGCGGTGACGCCATTTGCGTGGCCGAAGCCTCTGATCGTAGCCCTTAATGCAGCCCTCACTCGCAAAATGAAGGCGCGGATTGCCGGGTGGCACGGTGCTGGTCTTTGAACCCTCCGCCTACTCCTGCCGACAAAACGCTAAGACAGGCCCCTCGACGAGGGGAGCGCGGCAATGCTGGCGGAGATTTTTCTATCGGATGGAAGCCATCTATCGGGCGTCTGAGGAATCTGCACCCACGGACAACTCTCGGTTTGTCCTTACCACGGTACCGCCTTCTTCTCCACCCCTGGGCGCAACTCGTGCCGGCCGGTTTGGGAGGGGCACCGTGAGCGGAGAACCGGTCGAGCGCCGCCTCGCGGCCATTCTCGCGGGGGATGTCGTGGGCTATTCGCGGCTGATGGGCTTGGATGAAGAAGGCACGCTGGCCGCGCTCAAGGGCCACAGACGCGCAGTCGTCGACCCTAAGATCGCGGAACACCGTGGGCGCATCGTTAAGACGACGGGCGACGGCATTCTTGTTGAGTTTGCCAGTGTCGTCAACGCTGTACGCTGTGCTGTCGATATCCAGCGGCAAATGGCCGAGCGCAACGCCCAGGTCCCGCCAGAACGGCGTATCGAGTTTCGTATTGGTCTGAACGTTGGCGACATCATCATTGACGACAAAGACATTTATGGCGGTGGCGTCAATATCGCGGCGCGTCTCGAAGCTTTAGCGGAGCCAGGGGGGATCTGCGTCAGCCGCGTCGTGCGCGATGAGGTGCGCGATAAGCTCGATTTTTCGTTCGAGGATATGGGCGAACAGCAGGTCAAGAACATCGCCCGGCCAGTACCCACCCATCGGGTTCGGCTCGTTACGCAGGCCGATGAGTCGATCGCTGCAGCGGTCACCGCGACCCGATCGGCACAACCACTGCCGCAGAAGCCATCAATCGCGGTGCTGCCCTTTGCAAATATGAGCGGCGATGCCGAACAGGAGTATTTCTCGGAGGGCATCACCGAGGACATCATCACCAACCTGTCGCACTTCCATTCGTTTTTCGTGATCTCGCGCAGCACCTCCTTTACTTACAAGGGTCCGGGAGTGGACGTGGGCAAAGTGGGTCGCGAGCTCGGCGTGCGCTACGTGCTCGAAGGCAGTGTGCGGCGGGCCGGCAATCGCGTCCGCATCACCGCACAGCTGATCGAGGCGGCGACGGGGCACCATTTGTGGGCGGATCGCTACGACCGCGAACTGGCCGATGTCTTTGCCGTCCAGGACGAGATCGCCCGGAGCATTACCGGCGCGATCGGGCCCGGCATTATCGCGGCCGAGATTCGGCAAGCGCAGCGCAAGGACCCAGATCAGCTTGATGCCTGGGACCGGACTGTACGGGCCCATTGGCACGTCCGTCGCTTCACGCGTGAGGACCTAGCCGAGGCGCGCCGCCTGCTGACTGAAGCCATCTCATTGGACCCGGCAAATTCGATGGCGTATGCCGATCTCGCCTTTGCTCGGCATTTCGAGGCGGTGTTCGGCTGGGGCGACGGACCGGTCGAGTCGCATAACCGGCTCGGCGAAGCGGCGGGGAAGGCGGTCGCCGCCGATGACGGCGACGCGGTGGCGCACACGGCGCTGGCGATCTTCGAGCTGTTTTCTGGTCGTCACGAAGAGGCCCGACGCCGCCTCCATCGTGCCCTCACTCTAAATCGCAATTCGGAGTTCGCCCGCGGCTATCTCGGCGGAAGTTATGCTTTCGGCGGCGATTATCAGGCCGCCTTGCCGCATCTGGAGGAAGCGATCCGCCTCAGCCCGCGAGGCTTGCTAGTGGTCATCTGGCATCTCTGCAAAGGCTGGGCGGCATTGCTGGCCGAGCGGTACGAAGAGGCGGTCGAGTTCACGGCGCACGCCCGCGAAGCCAATCCCGAATTTCCCGACATTTACGCGGTCGTGGCTTCTGCCTATGGACATCTGGGGAATACTGCAGCCGCTCGCGCAGCGTTGGATCAGTTGCTGCATCGTATGCCGGGACTGACCGCGAGTGATGAGCGCCTCGCTCGGCCGTTCGCGCGCATGGCCGATCGGGAGCGCTTCCTCGAAGGCCTGCGGAAAGCAGGGCTGCCCGAAACATGAGCGCATCGGCGAAACGCTGATAGCGTTCGGCGAGCTTGCCCAATCTCTCGCGAGGCTCAATCACGGTTTATTGAGGCTGTACACTGGGCCAAGGAATGAGACCCTCCGCCTCCATCGCACGACGCACTGCGGCACGCGTACCAATGCGCCCACGATACGAAACAACGTTTGCATAGGGTGATAAATCGAACTGCACCCAGCTCGCCCAATTCGATATGACGAACAAGTGTGCGTCGGCTACTGAGTAATCGCGCCCCATGAGATACTCGTTACTTTTGAGATGCTCATCGAGATAGTTGAACCGTGCCACCAGCCGTGCGCGGAAGACCTTTTTGCCTTCCTCGGGCACACCTTTGTAGAAGAGTGGCGAGAACCCGCCCTTGTGCATCTCACTCGAGCAGAAATTTAGCCACGCCTGGAGCATCGCTCGTTCGATCGTGCCGTTCGGCGGGACAAGCTTCTTGGACGGCACCTGATCGGCGATGTATTGGACGATAGCGGCCCCTTCAGTTAGCAGCGTGCCATCATCGAGCACCAGGGCCGGCACGTAACCAAGCGGATTGACCTTCTTGAAGTCCCCGCCACCTTCAATGACCTTGCTGTGCTCATCTATCTTGATAGCCGTAAAAGGCAGCCCGGCCTCATGGAGCACAATATGGGGCAACAAAGATGATGAACCTGGGGCATAGAACAGTTTCACCGTTAATCTCCGTCCGGGAGACTCACGATACCACGCCGGGCAAGGGTTCGGTGTTCACGGTGCGCACCTGCCCGGGAGCGCCAACAGCTAACCCAAGACTGCGAAAATGCTGCCGAGATCGGTGCGAATTTGCTGCACCGCGTTATGTCCGCTTTGTGCCAATAGCGACCGAACGCAGCGCAGCAAATTAGCACCGGTCTCAGCAAGCATTTTGAAGTCG
>DATGCX010000213.1:0-2321 GCA_035311445.1 Xanthobacteraceae bacterium
TATTAGGGCTACCGAGCCAGCCGAGATTGCTTCTGGTTGAGGGCAGCGAGGAGCCAGCGCGTCAAAGCTCGACGCTTGGATAGACGCTTAGCCGGAAAATCATTGCAATCCATGCAGGCCGTTTGCTGCGGTGCATGAGTCCGCTTGTGGCACAAAGCAGACATGCCAGTCGTGTCGCTCAATGTCCGCTTTCGGGGGTAAAGCGGACATCGCTTAGATGACGGCGTGAGGTCCGCTTTTGACCCAAAGCGGTCATTCGTGTTGCACCGCAGGGGCTGCAGATCGCTTTGATACCTCCTGACGGAGGCTCCCTAATTCGATATCCTGCAATCCGGTCCTAGCTGACAGCGGGGGACCGAATGCAATTCGATCAAATCAAAAGGCGCGAGTTCATATCGCTTCTCGGCGGCACAGTGGCGGCGTGGCCGCTCGCGGCGCGGGCGCAGCAAGCGAAGATGCCGGTGATCGGATATTTCAGCGGTCAATCACCTGACTACGACACGGCGCGCCTGGCGACGTTACGCCAGAGCCTGAGCGAAGCAGGTTACGTCGAAGGCGAAAGCATCGCGACCGAATACCGCTGGGTCGAGGGCCCGGCCGAGCGATATTTCGGTATCGCGGGTGCCGGCCGCTACGACATCTGGGAGCATCGGCATCATGAGTGAACGGTATTTGCGGGGCCTTATCGCGCTGGTGAAGGCCGGAAAAATGTCCCGGCGCGGTTTCGTGCAAAAAATGATTCAGCTGGGGCTCACGGTCCCGCTCGCGAACGCGATGTTGGCGCATGCCGGTGTCGCACTGGCGCAGACCAAGTTCGAATACAAGCCGACCAAGCGCGGCGGCGGCGGCGCGCTCAAGGTGCTGTGGTGGCAGGGCCCGACCCTACTCAATCCGCACTTTGCCGTGGGCACGAAGGATCAAGACGGGTCGCGCGTCTTCTACGAGCCGCTCGCCGCCTGGGACATCGAAGGAAACTTGGTGCCGGTCTTGGCCGCAGAGATTCCGGACATCGAGAACGGTGGGCTGTCCCGGGATGGCAAGACCGCAACCTGGAAGCTCAAACCGAACGTGCAATGGCACGATGGGCAGCCGTTCACCGCCGACGACGTGGTATTCAACTGGGAATACGCGTCCGATCCGGCGACGGCGGCCGTGAGCATCGGCAGCTACAAGGACATGACCGTCGAGAAGGTCGACCCGCTCACGGTACGCATCCACTTTGCGAAGCCGACGCCGTTCTGGGCGAATGCTTTCGTCGGCTTGCGCGGAATGATCATCCCCAAGCACCTGTTCGAAGCTTACAAAGGGGACAAGTCGCGCGATGCACCGGCTAACCTCAAGCCGGTCGGCACCGGTCCTTATCGGTTCGTCGCTTTTACGCCGGGCGACCTCGTGCGGGGCGAGCTCAATCCTAATTACCACCTGCCCAACCGGCCCTACTTCGACACGATCGAGATGAAGGGCGGCGGCGACGCCGTCTCGGCCGCGCGCGCCGTGCTGCAGACCGGCGAGTACGACTACGCGTGGAACCTGCAGGTTGAGGACGAGATCCTTCAGCGTCTGGAGAAAGGCGGGCGTGGGCGCGTCGAAATCACGCCGGGCGGCGACATCGAGCACGTCCAGCTCAACAGCACCGATCCATGGACCGAGGTCGATGGCGAGCGCGCAAGCGCAAAGACCAAGCATCCGCTCTTATCCGATCCCGCGGTGCGTCAGGCGCTCGCTTTGTTGGTCGATCGCCAATCCGTGCAGGACCACATCTACGGGCGGACCGGCGTCGCGACCGCAAATTTCCTGAACAACCCTTCGCGCTATCGCTCGAAAAACACCAAGTGGGAATTCAACATCGAGAAGGCCAACAAGGTGCTGGAGGCGGGCGGCTGGAAGCGCGGGGCCGACGGCATCCGTGCGAAAGACGGAAAGAAGCTGAGCCTCGTCTATCAAACCTCGATCAACGCGCCGCGCCAGAAGACCCAGGCGATCGTCAAGCAGGCATGCCAGAAGGCCGGCATCGCGGTCGAGCTCAAGTCGGTCACCGCCTCGGTGTTCTTCTCGTCCGATGTGGCCAATACCGACACCTATACGAAGTTCTATTGCGACCTGCAGATGTACAACACCACGATGCCGTGGCCGGATCCCGAGCCGTTCATGAATCAGTTCGTGTCCTGGGAGATCGCGAACAAGGAGAACAAGTGGCAAGGCCGCAACGTCACGCGCTGGCGCAGCGACGACTACGACCAGGCGTTTCGCGCCGCCGAGATCGAGCTCGACCCGGTCAAGCGGGCCGCCTTGTTCATTCGCATGAACGATCTGGTGTCCGA
>DATGCX010000214.1:0-16237 GCA_035311445.1 Xanthobacteraceae bacterium
GTGCCGACTGGACGCAGGTCGCGGGTCGAACCGAAAGCCACGGTGGTGTCCACGTTCTTGGCGGCCCGGTAGACATAGTTTCGTTGCTCCCGGTTGAACGGCATCTCCTCGCGGTCCATGGCAAAGAAATACTGGCGAAAGAACGTTCCTAAGTGCTCGAACAAGTATCGAAAACGTCCAATCACCGGGTAATTGCGTCGAATAGCGTGCTTGGTTTGAGTGACGTCAATGACGAAGAGAATGATGATCACCAGAACGGCGACTCCGACCATGAACACGAAGAGCACAGTCAGGACTATCAATGTCTCGATCACAAACCCCGGAAGCGCGCCGGACATAGAAGATCCCTCCCGATGAGCGTTGCCCCAATGACCGGGCTAAAGAGGATCGTGCACTCTCGGGACAACCGAGGTCACGTTTCTCCGCATCCCTCGTTCAAGGGCGACACCGTGCAATTTACCACTGGCGTGTTCGGAAACGCAGATCACATTAACGTTGCGCCTAATGGACCCTATCATCAGGGTCCGCAAAGGACTTCTCATTTCCGGGTCATTGGTCGGATGCTGGCCCTGCGCACCAATTGATCGGATCGCGCGCGGACAAAAGACGATCTTGCTCGGACAAACATTCCGCCGTGAAATCAACATTTCAGTGGCTTTAGGTCGCCCAGCATGGTTGGAATGAATTCGGACACAGTGGGATGAATGTGCACGGCGCGTTGCAGGGCTGTGTATGGAGCCTTGGCATACATCAGGTCGAGGACACAGTGGATCACCTCGTCGCCTGCAAGACCCAGAAAGGACGCACCTAAAATCTGTTTGCTGTCCCGGTCCACCAAGACTTTCATGAACCCCGTAGTCTCACCCTTTTCGTAGGCACGGCTGACGTTTTCCATCGGCATCGTCACAATCAACGCCGGCTTGCCTGTTTTGCGTACCTCGCTTTCCGTCATCCCCACCCGCCCCAAGGGGGGATCGGTGTAGAGCGCATATGCTGTGATTCGATCGGTTACGCGACGTTGATCATTGTCCAGGAGGTTCGCCGCAACAATTTCAAAATCGTTGTATGAGGTGTGGGTGAACGCGCCTCGACCGTTGCAATCTCCGATCGCCCAGATTCCTCGCACGTTGGTCCGTAACTGATCGTCCACCAGAATGAAGCCGCGGGGATCCGTGGCAATACCGGCCTTATCGAGACCGAGATCGTCGGTATTGGGCCGCCGGCCGATCGCGACCAACAAATGAGTGCCACGGACTTGCGCCATCGTCCCGGCCGTGTCTACCCTCACGGCGATTTGGTTTGCGACTCGCTCTACTCCGACAACTCGACAGCCGAGATGCAGGCTGATTCCTTCTCTTTCGAAAAACGCGGCCACCGCGCGCGAAACGTCTTCGTCTTCTCGGGCGATGAGACGCGGCGCTACTTCGATCACGGTCACCTCGCTGCCAAAGCGCCTAAAGACCTGCGCAAACTCGAGACCTACATAGCTTCCGCCCAAGATAATGAGATGCCCGGGAAGGACATCCAGGTCCATCATCGAGCTGTTGGTTAAATAGGGGATTTGGTCGAGTCCAGGAATTGGCGGAATCGATGCGCGGCCACCGACATTGATGAAGATGCGTTCGGCACCAAGCTCGGCACCACCAACAGCCAGCGTATTCGCCGCGGTAAAACGACCGTGGCCCTCGTACACCGTGCAGCCTTCGAGCGTTTTAAGCGATCGCTCGACGGCGCGGCGCGAAGCCTCCACGACCGCATCCTTGCGCGCCTTGACGCCCTTCATGTCCACGGTGATAGGCCCGCCGATTCTTACGCCGTAGTCCCCTGCGCGACGCGCAAGGTGTGCGGCATAAGCACTCGCGACCAGCGTTTTGGTCGGCGTGCATCCGGTGTTGACGCAAGTTCCGCCGAATAGCTTGCGCTCGACAACAGCGACCTTTTGGCCGGCAGCCACGAGGCGCCGCGCCAGCGACGGTCCCGATTGCCCAGTCCCGACGATGATTGCATCATAGCTCGGCATCGTTGTGCCCTCCTCACTTGCATCGGCGGCGTGGTAGGATAAGCATCGCGACACTTACCGCTTCTGACAGGCCGCCTATTCCGCGGCGGCCGGAAGATCCGGCATTGCCGCGTGGAGGATTACGCCCTCGATCGGATCGAACTCCCCCTGCCACGGCGCCCGCTCGAGCGCCCGCATTGCGGCCTGGTAACCTGCCTCCCGGCGCATGCCGATTCCACGTGGACTGAAATCGATATCTTTCATGTGGTTCTCATTTTCGAGACGCGGCGCCAAGAGGGGCACAAGGTGCATCTGCGTCACACACCCATAACCGGCGAGTTCGTGCACTGCCTCGCTCTTGCGCACATCATCCGGAAAAAGCCGAACCAGTTGACTGATGATGTGGCGCAGCCGATGGGTTTTTTGCTCCCGAGTAATGTGGCTCACAACTCGGCTCGCGTATTGAATATCCTTCTGACGGCCGAGCACTTCCGAAATTGATTGCGGCACGGGCCCCTTCGGCTGCCACAACTGAACACCGAAGATGAGCGAATTGCGGCGGGGGCTTTCGTCGAAGATCACCTCGATCGGCGTATTGGAAAGAATTCCGCCATCCCAATAGAATTCGCCATCGGTGTAGACCGCCGGAAACGCCGGCGGCAGTGCTCCGGACGCCATGATTTGCTCGATAGTGATTCCGGACTGACGGCTGTCAAAATAATGCATCATGCCGGTCCTGACATTCGCGGCACCGACAGTCAGCCGCGGCGTCCGTCTGTCGATGATCGAGCAGTCCACCAACTCAGTGAGTGTTTCGCGGAGCGGCGCGGTCGAATAGAATCCAGCGCTATCCCCCAACGGGATGTGTGCGCCGGAGAATGCCTGCAGATTGGGTTTGAAGAATGCAGGAACACCAGCGACCAGCGTCGACCAGTACGACCATATCTCTGAAAATCCTGTCCAAGCCGGTACGAATGGCCATGGGTCGGGGCGCTCGATCCTCTTCCAGAACTCGTCGAGTTTGGTGAGGCGATCCGGAGGCTCGTTGCCTGCGATGATGCTGGCGTTAATGGCACCAATCGAGGTTCCAATGATCCAGTCCGGCTCCACCCCGGCCTCGTGCAAGGCTTGATACACACCCACTTGGTACGCGCCGAGCGCTCCGCCCCCTTGGAGGACGAGAACGACTTGTCCTTTCGAGCGTGTTCGGAATTCGTCGACTGCTTGTTTAACGGATGCGTTTAACATGGCGCCCTCTCGCGGTTTCTCCGCGACGTCGTGTGCCGGCCTTGCCAGAATGCTTGGGGTAAAGTGCGATCATCGACTGGCAGCGCGACGCCGGTGATCAAGGCATGTCACTTCCCTCCTGCGGGCGCGCGTTCGGTCGCCGCCTTGCTGTGCGACGTGGTCGTTTGCAGGTAATCATAGGCAACCTTGCCGAGACCGAGCGTCAGATCGCAGATCATGTGCACCGCTGAGATGACTTCGAGCACCGGCAGGTCCGCGACCGGCGCGAGCGCATGCGGCGCGAGCGTCAGCGCCGCGGGACCCGTCCAGGCCCCCTTGACCGTGACATCTTCGAGGTAATACTCGACGAGCTCGCAAATGCGTGCCGTGCCGTCCACGTGGGGAATGATCTTGAGCAGGAAATTCGGCGCGGCAAGCGAAGCGCGGACCGCGTCAAGATCGACGGGCTTATGCTTGTAGCCCATGGTCGCGGTCGCGACCCGCACCGGGCCATAGTCGAGCGTGCCGACCAGCTGATCGGTCTCGATATGGAAGGTGGTCTTGGCGAGCTTCTTCGGAAAGCCCCAGATCTCGCGCCCGCCGGCAATCGGGGCTTCGTCGTCAAGGAACATGCAATGGCTGTACCCGCCCTTGCGGCCGCGGAAGCGGACCGGGATGACCTGCCCGGTCTCGGTGTAATCGCCGAAGCCGGTCGAGTCCGGCATGCGAATGAACTCGTATTTGACCAGCGGCTCGTCGACCTCGAGCGGCTCGGGCACGACCGCGCGCATCTTCTCGGATTCGGTACGGTAGGTGATGATCATGAATTCGCGGTCGTTGAAACGATAGGGCCCGGGTGGGTATGCAGGGTTCGTCAGCGGCATCGCATAGGCCCGCGCCTTCACGTCTGCTTCCTTCATGCTGCTCTCCTGAATCCTGGGTTATCGGTTATTCGCGGCAGCCGACGCCGACGTCGAATGCAGCGACGCTCAGTCGATCGGTCGGTGGTTCAAGCGCTTCCAGATGGCGCAGTTGGCGCACCGCCCGACCGCCCCGCGCAGTTGCGTTCAGAACGTCGGCAAAATCATGAGGGGTCCTTTGTGGCCGCCGCATTGATCTTAGCGCACAGGAATACAATACGCATAGACACTGATGGCGTGCGCCTCGTTCGATATCGGCTGCTGCCTAGGTCCCAGACGTGGTGCGCGCCGTCGAACTAACCCGACAGACAACAGGTGATGGATAGTACGGACAGCCGTCGGTTCTGAAAGCATGGGTATTTGCGCCCGCCGATTGCAGTTTTGAACCTTCCGCTGTGACACCGCTTGCTATTGCGAGACCCCCGATAATGGTGAGCGCCAAAGCGATACCGACAACGTTCTTGCTCATGGGATAACCCTCCTTCACATTCACCTGCCACAGCACTCGCCGACAACAAGCGCGATCGCTGTGCTGATGTTGGGAGGTTCGATTGTTCCCGAACACAGGTTACCTGGCTGCTATGCACGCTTTCGTGATTCCTGCTTTACTGGCACCATGCTTTGCCGTGATGGGCCGGTCGCCTCGCCCCACCCCAAGCTATTGCGCAGATCGCACTATGCGCGGCACGGGACCAGTTCCTTTACGGGGTCGATGTGGGCTTCGAGCGCGCCGCTTGCGCCGAGCTGCAGGCGTGTCACCACGCGCCAGTGCGCGTCATCGGTGCCCGGATGATCAAGCCGGAAATGCGCGCCGCGGCTTTCGGCGCGCGCGAGCGCGGCGGTCGCAAGAATGCGCCCGAGCAGCGCCAGATTGCGCGCGGCAAGCGCGCTCTCCAACTCTTCCCCCCGCACCTTGTCGGAAGTGCGCGCGCTTTTGTCGAGGCGCATCGCGGGCACATCTTCGCGCTCAATCCGCTCGTACTGCGCTAGGGCCTCCCTGAGCGTACGTTCCTCCCGGATGGGACCAAGCTTGTTGTGTGCCAGTATGCAGCAATTCTTCCGTACGTCGGATTGCAAGATGCCGCTGTCGCGCCACATCAGGGCCGCGAGCCAATCACGCTCGAATTCCGGGATGGCGTCGACTTCCGGTCGGGCCAAATCGACACGCGCCTCCCTGGCGAGCGCTGCCGCCTTTCTGCCGGAGCGTCGACCATATACAAGCGAAGCGGACAGCGCCGAACCCCCGATGCGGTTACCGCCGTGGATGCCGCCTGCCGTCTCGCCGGCCGCGAACAGGCCTCCGACCGGGGTCTTGCCGTCGACGTCGACCTTGAGACCGCCAAGCCATGTGTGACTTCCTGGCGCCACCTCCAGCGGCATTTTGGTGATGTCGATGCCGCGATGCACGCAGGTCTTGTAAACATGCGGGATCTGCTTCTGAATCACCTCCATGGGAACCTTGGTAGCGTCCATGAAGATGCCACCAGTCGACGTCGCTCGTCCGGCGTGGATTTCTTTGGCCATAGCGAGGATCACTTCAGAACGGGTGGACTGTTCGGCCGTATCAGGAAAATAGCGCTTGAGAAACTCTTCGCCCTGCTGATTCCTGAACACCGCTCCTGCATTGATGAAACCGGTGGGATGCGGTGCGAAGCCGAACAGCTCTTTAGGCGAGCAGCACATTGCCTGGAAGTCGATCATCTCGATTCCCAGCAGCGGAACGCCGGCACGAAATCCGAGCACGTAGCCGTCGCCAGTCACCTGCGGTGGGTTATCGTTGATGTAGAACAACCCGCTGCCGCCGCCAGTGCACAGAATAATCTGCTGCGCATGATAAATCACGAGCGTGCCGTTCCGGTAGTCGACGCCCCAGGCGCCGACGACGCGGCCATCATGGGCGAGGAGATCGACAATGGCCGTGATCGAATGCTTCACGATGCGAGCGTCGGCGCGCAGCTTCCTGGATAGGACCTTGGTGATCATGTGGCCGGTGGTGTCATAGTGGTGACAGGCCCGGTTTCTGGAGTGGCTGGGAAACGATTTGAGGTCGAGGCGCCCGTCGGGGCCGCGCACAAACTCCGCCCCCCAAGACTCGAGATCGTGCACCACGTCGACGATGTCGTAGACCCAGACGCGGGCGAGTTCGGGATCAATCAGTTCGCCGCCGTGTTTGAGTATGTCGTGAAGGTGAAGCTCAGGGCTGTCGTCCTCGCCCATGGCCGCAGCGAAGCCTCCTCGCGCCACCGTGGTTGTACCGCTGGTGGCGCGGCCCTTGGTCACCTGGATGACGGTGACGCCGGCTTCCGCGCACTCGAAGGCTGCCATGGTACCGGCCGCACCGCCGCCAATGATTAGCACGTCGGTTTGGTGGTGCACGGCCGGAATATCGAAGTGGCCAACTTTGCCCGGCATGGTCATCTTGAGCGCCTCGGCAGCGTTACCTCTCGCGCTATTTCCAAGAACGCACCCACACAGGCATCTGCGAAGGCGGTGTCGTTTACGTGCAGCGGCAGCTCTTCAACCCGCACTGACTTCAGGTGCGACTTGAGAGTATTCACGAAAATCTGGTAGTCCTCGGGGCGCTTCCAAGGGCCCATGTCATGGCCCTGAAGATCGTGTGCGCGACGCTTCGTGTGTTCGCTGAAACCTTCGAGTGGGACCAGCACGCGCACGGGCCCCTTGGCCGCGTTGATCCGGACTGCAAATTCACGGCCTAGCTTCTGGAATTCCTCAGCATTGGTGCGCATAAGCAGGTTCTGCGCATTGTACTGGAAGAATTCCCGCGCCTGGTATCGCTCGGGGACCTGACCGACCCACAGATTCGCGTGGTCGATCGCGCCGGGAACGATGACCTGCGGCAGGCCGGCCTCGCCTGCACGGGTCAATCGCGCGCCGCCTGCAGAATACACGCCATCGACGATCAAGTCAGTCAGTTCGTGCGTGGTGACGTCGACGACGCCCGCCAGCTCTCCCGAGGCAGCCAGCCGCTCAAGCGATTTGCCGCCGACACCCGAGGCATGGAACTGGATAACCTCGTAGCCAAGGTTTTCAAGGCGTTCACTCACGCGATCGACGCAGCCGGTGGTGCCGCCAAACGATGAGACCGCAACGAGCGGCGAATGTTCGGTGATCGCTTCCCGCTTTGTTGTCCAGTTCCGGGCCGCGGCGGCCACCGCCAACGCGGCGTTCTCCATAACCGATCTCGTGATGCGATTGAGCGCGACGTCGCCGATTGACGGATACATCGCCACGTCGCTTTCGGCTACGTACCATTGCGCGGCTGCGGTGCCGGCCACAGTGCTTACCATGATTTTGGGAACGAGATACGGCAATGCCCGCATGATCGAACACACAAGACCGGTGCCGTTTGCTCCGCCGAGTCCGATGACGCCGGAAATCTCGCCGTCGATGAATCGATCGAGCAATATCTTCTTTCCACCCTCGGCCATCACCGTGGCGGCATCCTGGCGTGACCGTTCGCTCAACGCCTGCCAGGACGCGCCCGCTGCCGTGGCCACGGCCGCGCCCCCGACGTCGGCACCGTCAACGCTATGCGATTTCAGGGACAAGTCCACGATCCAGGGCGTCGCACCTGCGCGCGCCAGCACCTCTGCGATGAACCGAGCCTCTCTGCCCTTGGTGTTCATCGTCACCAGCACAGCTATGGTCGGGTTCGATGCACTCAAGAAGATCTCCCGAAACGCTGGCTATCCCCTGGACGCGGGGCATCTGAGACGGATGAGCGAGCCATTCATCACTGAGAATCGTGGCGCGAGCGGCTCAACGAGCGGCCACCGGGCTGCTTACTTCTCCAGCGCGCGCAGCACACCACCTCAAAGGCTAATGCTGCGCGACGGTCTTTGAGCAGGTCGCAAACACGCCAAAGCCTTCCACAGTTCGGCGACATTGATCGATTGGGATGAAAGCGTGGTCCGCGCTCATTCCCGAGGCTGCACGCGGACCATGTATCCGTTGTGATCGACATACCAGACCGAGACCGGCGTGGTGGAGTTGTCGATCCAGGTCCTGCGGTCATGCGAGTAGGGCTCCGGCAGCACATATTCGATCCAGCGGTCCTGTTTGGGATTGAACCGCACCATGCGGCCCCCATGCAGCTCGCCGGCCCATACTTCGCCCTTCTTGTCGGGCTGGGCCTCGTAGAAATCGACGTACGGCGTCGGCGGCGCATATTCGCGGATCTGGCGTGCCTTCACGTCCAATTGCAACAGCGAGCCGCCACGCCCGCCGAACCAGGGATTTCCCTCGGCGTCGAATCCGCCTCGCGCTGGGGTCGAATCATGCGACGGGCTGTGCAATTCGAGGAGCTTGCTGGTACGCGTATCCATCAGCTCGATTGTGTCGCCTGCTTGCGCCGCCGCACCGCCGGCCCAGAAATTCCCGTCGTCGGTGATGATGTTGTCGTAGGGATTGGTGACATTGATGGTGAGGGGAACACGTTGGAGCAGCTGGCCTGTCTTCGAATCGAATTTCTGAACCGCCTTGTTGCGTGCAAACCAGATGCCGCCGTCGGGTCCAATCGAGAAATTGCCGACACCCGGCGTGTTCAGCGGCTCTTGGCCCGGGATGGGAATCTTGATGAAAGTATTGCTCGCAGGATCGAACCGCACCACCGTGTGCGCCCAGTTCTCCGACATCCACGCGATGTCGTGGACGTCGACCGTTATGCGGTGGGTGCCGGGCAGGACGCCGGGCGGAGTCGGCGGCACCTGGTGCTCGGTTACTATGCCGGTGCGCGGGTCGAGTACTCCCATGTAGGGGGTGCGGTGGCTCGAATACCAGATATTGCCCTTTGAATCGCCCGACACATCATGCGGCGAGAGGAGCACGCGCGGCAGCTCGTATTCAGTCACCACGACCCGCGTCGCGGAGCCGCGTGGTCGCGGATAGACCCGCAGCTGCCCGAGCTCCGTACCCGGTGAGCGAACTTTCGCCAGCCATTTGACGATCATTTCTTCCTGCTCACGATTGCCACGTTGGGCCGCGCGATTGATGAGCGGGGAGCCGGCATGGTGCATCATGCGAAACACCATCAGGCTCCAGCTGCGTTCGTCGAGCTGGTTCCTGAGAATCTGTTGATAGGAATGGCAGCCGTTGCCGCAGTTGCGGCTGAAGGTATATTTCTCCTCGGCCGTACCGGGCAGATTCCACAGCCATTCCGAGCCGGTGAGCTGAGGCAGGATGTCCGGCGCAGAGGGCAGATAATCCGTCGCGTAGCGCGGCTCGAGCACGATGTCGTCAAGCGCGGTCGCCTCGTCGATCTTCACGGCGTCGCGCTGGTAGGGAAGGAACTGCATTGGCTTTGCGATGCGCAAGGTATAGAAGCCGGACGGCAGCTTTGGAAACTCATACTGCCCATTGGGATTGCTGTAGACTGTAGTGCGGACGGCGTTGGGCGCGATCAGCTGCACCATGATGCCTTCCAGCGCGTCGCCGCGCGCGCTATGCACGGTCCCCTTCGGCCCGCCGTGCAGATTGCCCCGCAGCGGCATTTCGGTCGAATTCGCTGCGGTCGCCCGGTACCACGGATTCTTGGGCGGATTGGTCTCCTCGTAGCAGCACTTGTCGTGGAGATAGGCGAGGAGGTCAACGATGTCGTTATCCTTGAGGAAGCTGCCGAAGGCCGGCATCTGCGCGCTGCCATTGCGGATCTGATTGGCGACGGTGGTGTCGTTGACGGCATCTCCGGTGCGAAGCTGCGCGTGCTTGAACAGGTCCTTGAGCGTTGGCGCTGGCGAGCCGGCCGCGATTGTGTAATCGTTATGGCAGACCCAGCACTTGTAATAATAGATCACTTCGCCGCGCTGCGGCCCGCTGGTCGCTGCAACGTTGTAGTTGTAGATCTCGAGCGAGCGCTGGAGATCGTTCGTTGCGGCTGCCGGCGCACTGGTCTGCGCTTGGGCGAGGTTGGCGATACCGACAGGCCCCACCAGTATTGCGAAAGTGAAGATCGCCAAATCGGCAATAATACTGCGTCTCATGGGCGTCCTCCGAACGTTTGCCATCCTTACGGAAATTTTTTCAACTGACCAGCCGACCTCATTATGATGGGTGAAATCAGCTGAACCGGCAAGGCAGCTGCTTTCTGGCTCCGGCAAAAACACCCGCCGCGATTCTAATGATGCTTCATGATGCGCTCGCTGATCTCGGCAAGGATTCCGACTTTCGCACCACCATGCGCGTCCACGGGGTCAAGCCGCGTGGCATTGGCATCGGTGAGTTCGATCTTTACCTTCGAAAGGATGTTGAGCGACGGACGCCGCTGCTGACGATCATTGCCCGGTCGAATTGACGCACCGTGCCAACTCAATCGTGTTTGGAGGGAAGCTATCGACGGGTAAGCCGTCGATCGGCGCGAAAGAGCCGAGTCTTTCCGCTACCGGAAGCAGATCGACCGTCATTGGCAGCGCCGAAGGATGGCCCAAGATGGGCCTTACCGGACCCGGACCGAGGTGCCGGGTTGCAAGCATTCCTGCAATACGGCCGTTATCCGATTGCCAAACCTTGCCCCGTGGGGCATTTTTTGCGCAGTGCGCTTGGAACCCTTCGGTCGCGACAAATGACCAATGGGTGGCGTACGTCCGGAACAATCGCGTCGCGGAATGCCGCATGAACAAACTCTTGTGGCTCATCGCCACCCTCTTGATCTTTTTCGGACCGATCGCCGGCCTTTATCTCGGGATTCATCCCGGCATATTGCCGTTATTGGGCATTGTCTGCGGACTTGCCGCAATTGTGCGCGGCGCGCAGCCACTGCCTGATGGCGATGGTGCAGCGTCGGCAGGAGCCCAGGCCGATGCCAAGATTTTGTGCAATACGACCCTGGACAGTTCCCCCCATAGAGGCATCGGCATCACCAACGTCGAAGGCGCAGCATGATAGCGTTTGGTCTGCCATTTTGAGTGCCGCAGGGTGCTTGGGATCGCTCACGTGGGGGGCCAAGTTTGCTTTGGCGTCCTCGCACGCACGAATACTTTGATTGCACATTTGGGCTCGATTGATAAGCGCGCCCCGGCTCGAGCTCGAGCCCATCAAGTTCGTTTAAGGCTGCGCGACGCCCGTCGGATGGTAGGCGGTCGACAGGCGCCCAGCAAAGCTGTTTGACACTTCATCGCACGCGGCATCTGTTCATTCGCCGGCAGACGGCCATCATCAATTCCATTCGCGCGCACCTGGCCGAGTTGGGCTCGTCGCACCGGTCGAGCGGGGTGGTGTCGAGCAACTGCTCAAAGTCGTCGCCGATGCCAGTGACACTCGGGTCCCAGAGATAGCACGGGCCTGCGTGGCTGCTCTCGGGGCTCAGTTGCTGGCATTGAAAGCCCAGATCCTGGACTTCGATCGCCGCATCATGGCTTGGCAGCCAGGTCGACAAATCTCGGTCAACTCAGCCCAACAGCGCGTGACAACGTTCTGCGATCAAGCGGGAGCGACCAACTGCTCAACGAGGGCACGTTCTTTGTACTGCGCCGGCATTGATTGAGGTCAACTTGCCCGGTAATCAATTCGGCCTGAAAATCGAACGAGATTCGACCAACGATGGCACACGATTCAACTCCCTCATCCGAGAAGATGCGGGTTCCACAGCCGGCGCACCCAGACCAACGGCAACAGCCCTTGCCCTGGCACCGACCGAAGTCCCCCGACGAGGACCCCGATGCGCCTTCAAGAGTAAGGGCAATTCTGGCGAGCCCGAGCTACCGCCTGGCGGAGCAGGATCTGGCTTTCTTAGCGCGCGACGAGACCCGAGGTGTGCGCCTCCAGATCGAGTACCTCAAGCCGGAGACCCTCCTTCAGGAGCATGCGATTCGTGATACCGTCGTAGTGTATGGCAGTACGCGAATTCCGGAATCCGCGGCGGCACGACGAAGCGTAGAGGCGCTGCGCCGAGCCCTCGAAACAGATCCCAGCAATACCGTCCTGATCCGCAAGCTCGCAGTGGCCGAGCGGATTCTGGCGAAGAGCCGCTACTATGAGATCGCGCGCGAGTTCGGACGGTTGGTAGGCAGCAGCTGTGATAACAATGGGTCTCGATCCAAACTGGTGATCATGACCGGCGGTGGCCCAGGGATCATGGAAGCCGCCAACCGCGGAGCTTTCGATGTCGGCGCAAAATCCGTTGGTCTGAATATCAATCTGCCGCACGAGCAATATCCCAATCCCTACATCACGCCGGACCTGTGTTTGCGATTCCACTATTTTGCCTTGCGCAAGATGCATCTGCTGCTGCGCGCGAAGGCGCTGGTCGCCTTCCCGGGCGGCTTTGGGACGATGGACGAGTTGTTCGAAGTCTTGACCCTGGTGCAGACCCGCAAAATCAAGCCGGTGCCGATCGTGCTGGTCGGCGAAGAGTATTGGCGTCGCGCCTTCGACGTCGGGTTCCTGGCCGACGAAGGTGTCATCGACGTGGAGGATCGCGAGCTATTCTGGTTCGCCGAAACGGCGAAAGAGATTTGGGAGAGCATCCTGCATTGGTACGACGCATGTGGCGCCCCGCTGGGCCTTAAGACCTGACCGTCTCCATCGTTACGCTCCACTACCAAGTTCAGAAGGAGAGACGTCTTGCGACTATCATTTCATGGGGCTGACCGCGACGTGACGGGTTCGTGTCACCTCCTCGAATGCGCCGACCAGCGTATGCTGATCGATTGCGGGCTCTATCAGGGTAGTCGCGAGATAGCCGAGGAAAATGCTGGGGACTTTGGCTTCGATCCGGCCGGCATCAATTTTGTGCTGCTGACGCATGCCCACCTCGATCATTGCGGGCGGCTACCACTGTTGACCAGGCGCGGGTTTCGCGGGGAAATCATCGCGACCGCGGCCACCTGTGAACTAGCTCGGCTGGTCATGCTCGATGCCGCTCACCTGCAGGAGGAGGAGGCGCGTTCAAACCTGAATCGGCCGCAGCACGGTGCAGACAAGAAGCCGGCTGAGCCTTTGTTTACAGTTGCCGACACGCTCAAAAGTCTGGAGTCGTTCAAACGCAGTGCCAGGTATGGCCAACCGACCGATCTCGCCCAAGGCATTCGCGCGACTTTTGTGGACGCTGGACATATTCTCGGCTCGGCCAGCATTCTTCTTGAGCTCACGGAAGCGGGCCGCAGCCTGCGGCTGCTGTTTTCAGGTGACCTCGGCAATGCCGGGCACCCCTTGCTTCTGACGCCGGCACCGCCGCCACGTTCGGAAGTGGTCGTGATCGAGACCACATACGGCGATCGGCTCCATAAGCCGATGGACGCGTCGGTCGACGAACTGTACGGGGCTATTTCCGACGCGCTCGGGCGGGGCGGCAACGTCATTATCCCGACGTTCGCCCTAGAGCGGGCGCAGGAACTCCTTTGGATGCTTAACCAGGGGATCGAAAAAAGCCGCTTGACACCGTCAATGCACGTCTTTCTCGACTCGCCCATGGCGATTTCCGCGACCGAGATCTTTGCACGTCACCCCGAATGCTTGCAGCCTGAAGCCGCCCGGCTGTTCCGCGAGGGCCGCGACCCGCTTGCTCTGCCTGGCCTGCACTTCACCCGAGAAAAGGCGGAATCGATGGCGCTGAACAATGTCCGCGGTGGGGCGATCATCATGGCTGGGGCTGGCATGGCCACCGGAGGTCGCGTGCGCCACCACCTCAAACACAATATTTCGCGCGAGGAGTGCAGCGTGATTTTCGTCGGCTTTGCCGCCAAGGGCACGCTGGCGCGGCAGATCATCGATGGCCAAAATCCGGTGCACATTCTTGGTGACGATATTCCGGTAAGAGCCAGGATCCACACCATCAACGGGTTCTCAGCACACGCCGATCAGGCGGAGCTATTGAAATGGCATGGACATACCGGCGCGGGGCGTACGTTCCTCACCCACGGGGAGGAAGCTGCCATGCAGAAGTTCGCGTCGCGACTTACCAAAACGGAGGTCGAAATGCCTAAGCTTAACCAGATCTTCGATCTGTAGCCGTCTGGGTGCAATCCCGCAGATACTTCGCGTACCCTAGGGCCGACGCCTCCGACGCGGGTATGTGCGACCGGTATGGCATTTGCCATTAACGTGCCGCGTCTCATTGCCTTCGTAGCGCCGCTTATGGCCGGGACACTGATTACGAATTTTGGCGGTTTCGGCGAGGCAGCCATTACGATCAGTTTCATCTATGTGCTAGGCTTCGTCGCCACTCTGCTCCTGCCGGAGACGCGCGGCAAGCTGCTGCCGGACAGCAGCTGAGGGCTGTGGTGGCTAGGACCCTTGCAACTCAGCGCCCAGCCGACCGCAAGCCCGGTTTCTTACCAGCCGAAGCCGCGAGAGGCTGGCCACAGATGATCCGATTTTGGGAGTCCCAAAGATGCCACTGCAGGATTTCATCGCGGGTGGCTGCGCGGTCGGCCAATACAAAAGTAAGAGGTAAAAAATGATGCAACGTTCCGCTCAGCGCTTAAAGGGGATTGTGGCGTTGTCGCTTTTGACACTTGCTTGTCTCGCCGGAGCGCCGAGCCGGGCAGCAGCGCAGGACCTTGAGCCGGTCTCGGTTGTCGTTTTCCCCGGCGGCTTCAATTGGCCGATCTGGGTCGCTCAGGAAAAAGGCTACTTCGCCAAGGGCGGCATCGAGGTGAGGCTCACCCCAACCCCCAACTCCGTGTTCCAACTCACCGGTTTGATCGAAGGCAAGTTCGATATCGGCCTCACCGCCTTTGACAATGTCATTGCTTACATGGAAGGCCAGGGCGAAGCCTCCCTGTCCATACAGCCCGATCTTTTCGTCTTCATGGGAGGTGACAACGGTCTGCTCAGTCTTGCCGTCGTCCCGGAAATCAAGACATACCAAGACCTCAAGGACAAGACGCTGTCCGTCGATGCAATGACGACCGGTTATGCTTTCGTGCTGTTCGATCTGCTCAAACGCAACGGGCTCAAGACCGGCGACTACAATGTGGTCAAGGCCGGGGGGGTGCTGGAACGCTGGGAGCGGCTCAGGGAACGCAAGCATGACGGCACGATGTTGATCGCACCCTTTGATATGGTCGCTAAGGCCAATGGATTCAATATTTTGCAATACGCCCTCGATGTCTACGGTCAATATCAAGGAATATCTGGCGCGGCTCGGCGTTCCTGGGCTGCAGCAAATCCTAAGAAGCTCGAAGCCTATATCCGCGGCTACCGTGAGGGCCTTGCTTGGCTTTTCGAGCCTCAGAACAAGGACGAAGCGATCGCAATCTTTCGCAGGAATTTGCCGCAACTTTCGGAAGGATTAGCGAACCAGAGCTATAGCGTTTTAGTCAATCCAAGGGGCTTCGCGCCGGATGGCGCGCTCTCAATCGAAGGCGTCCGACGCGTGCTTGTCCTTCGGAGCGAATACGGCGAGCCAAAGAAGATGCTCACCGATCCCATGCTATATTACGACCCTCGATATTATGAAGCCGCGAAGCGCTAAAGAGCTCGGGCGAGGACGGCCCAAATCCGGCTCTCGGCAAGCAGCGGACTTATTCGATCAACTCATTGGCGCGTAGCAGCGAATGTTTGCGGAAGGCGGCCGCCTCGAAGACAAGATCCGCGAACCAGCTCCCACGCGATGCAACCCGTAAGTGTGATCTTGACACTTGCGCCTCGTCGCCGCGGGTATGTCCGAATCGGGCCATAACCGGGACTCATGCACCGCAGCAAACATCAGGCAGGGCCTTCCCCGTGGTCAGTTTCGGGTGCTTGTCTGTCGAGTGCCTTTTTAACAAATTCCGCGGAATCAATTGCCGCCTCAAGTTGGGTGCGAAACGGCTCGATCGCTTCGTTCATCGGCGGCGGCAGGTCTCCCCACCAGTCAATAACGCGGCTCATCGCTTCTTCGACGGTTCGCAGCATTTCCTCTATGCAATTTCACGGTAGGTTCTCGCCATAGCGCTGTCCCCTCTTCTCCAGTGCCGATGAGGTTATAACCTTGCCGAGGTGATTGTGCTTACTTATTCACCAAGAAGAGGAGCGCATTAACTTCGCATTCGGGGGCAGTCATCATCGCTATTTCTACTGTCCGCGGTTAGTCCGGTTACCCGACGTGCAGCATGACCGGCCCCAGCGTGTAATTCGCGTTGCGGACCCGCAG
>DATGCX010000215.1:0-19110 GCA_035311445.1 Xanthobacteraceae bacterium
GCCGACTTTGACATAGACATTTTCGTGTGCAGCGAGCGCCTTCATCGACGCGGCCCAGCGGGGAAATTGCTCGCTTAACCGGCCGGCATATGCGCCGATTCCGACCAGCCTGCCGACGTGGTTGAGCACGATTTTCGTGTCCGGGAATGCGCCGGCAAGGTTCGCGACATCGTTAAGTTGCGGGTGAAGAACCAACGCATCGAACGAGAGTCCGAGACGGCCGAGGACCGCGAATCCCTCGCGAAACGTCTTATCGCCGAGCAGCCCGGGCGGTGCCGGATTGGCCGGATTTAGGAGTGAAGTATCTGCGTCCCACGCCGCACCATTGCGAATGCCGCGG
This sequence comes from Xanthobacteraceae bacterium, assembly GCA_035311445.1. Classification (GTDB taxonomy): domain Bacteria; phylum Pseudomonadota; class Alphaproteobacteria; order Rhizobiales; family Xanthobacteraceae; genus JAJPKK01. The sequence goes on from DATGCX010000215.1 coordinate 341, forward strand.
AATCGATCGCCGCCGGCACGCATAAGCGCGGCAAGCACCGGCTCGACGCGGTTGCCCAACTTGAGATCGGCGTACCCGACAATACCCGCGGCGACCCTGGTCTTGCCGCAGTATCCGCTGGCGCATATCGCCGCCATCCCGTTCACGAATTCGGTTTCGCCGACCGGGCGCATCTCGACCGGACCGGAGTCGCGGTACATCGAGTTGGCCTGCACGAATACCGTTGCAACAATGTTGTGGCCGGTACGGGTATCAGCCAGGAAGTCGTCCAGCATGTAGCGCCATCCCGGCCGGACCCAGAGGTGGTGATGAGGGTCCACGATGGGTAGCTCGGGTTCGAGCGCAGGCTCCTTGCGCCGATCCAACCAATCCTCGCGTACCGGGCTTGGCGGCCGCGGCTGTTGCGCCGCTGCAGTGAGCGGATAGGCAGCCGCTGCGCTGCCGAGCAAAGCAATAAACTCGCGCCTTTTCATCGTTGCCTCCCCTTGTGTTGCGGCGACTGGCTCTACGTTGGTTCCGCGGTGTGGGACAGTGCAATGGCTGCTACATGCACGGGCTTCGGAGTGCCCGCCACACCTTGCGGTAAAGGCTACATCGTTAGTCGGTGTTCGAAAAGGGAGGGCATGACTACCAAGCGCCGGTTCGTATGCGCATTTGCCGCGTCTGCGGCGACCGTTCGTCTACGTTCTTCGACCTATGAGGCGAGCGTGTGATCGATCCATGGATTGCCGTAGAGCTCAAGCTATCGCGCTTATTCCTCGACTCTATCTTCTCCGAACCAAGGGTACCCTACCCTTATCCGCAACTGACCCGGAGCCGGATAAGGCTGGCCTCGCCCGTGGGCTGGGGTGACTCCGGACCGGCGTCTCAGACAGACTTCCTTGCAGCGTGATATCAGGAGATCGGAACGGCCGGGTTTCCAATTAAGAAAACGGTCGCGGTGGTCCTGCCAATGGGGTCCACTTCACCAGCGCTTCGGGTCATCGCAAATTCAAACCGGGAAACTCTCTTGCTTCGGGTGGCCCGAAGAGCCTGATACAAGCCGTCGCGCTTGGTTTCTTGCAAGCAACAAGCACCGGCGGGAACGCGATCAATGGGCGCAAAACATTTCGGCGCACGGGTGGCGCGGGTCGAAGACCGCGCGCTCCTCACCGGCCGTGCGCGCTTTGTCGACGATATCAAACTGCCCGGCATGCTCCACGGCTGCTTCGTGCGCAGCCCGCATCCGCACGCGCGCATCCGGGCGATCGATACGGCGGCCGCGCGGGCGATGCCCGGCGTTCACGCGGTGTTCACCGCAGGCGACATGCCGGGCCGTCTCGCGACCGAGCCGATCCCGATGCCGGTGCCGAGCCCGGCGATTACGGCCATGCGCACGCAGCGCGCACTCGCCACCGAGGAGGTCTGCTATGTGGGCGAGACCATCGCGCTCGTGGTCGCCGACAACCGCTATGTGGCCGAGGATGCGGCCGCCGCTGTGGCCATCGCGTTCGAGCCGCTGGAGGCCGTCAGCGATTGCCGCGATGCCCTCGAGCCCGGCGCTGCACGCTCCCACAGCGATCTTGCGAGTAACGTCGCGGCCTTCGTGCCCATGAGCTACGGCGATGCGGACGCCGCATTCGCCGGCGCCGCGCACGTCTTCGAGGAAGAGATTTTTCAGCATCGCGGCGCCGCCATGACGCTCGAAGGCCGCGCCGTGCTGGCGAACCACGATCGAGTCTCCGACCTCTTGACCGTATGGTCCGCGACCCAGACGCCTCACATCTGCCAACGCACCATAGCGGATTTGCTCGAATGCGAGCTTCCCTCCGTCCGCGTTATCGCGCCGTTTGTGGGCGGCGGGTTTGGTACGAAGGCGCCGTTCTATGCCGAGGAGATCGTAATCCCAGTGGCGGCCATGAAGCTGGGCCGTCCGGTGAAATGGATCGAAGACCGGCGCGAGCACTTCCTCTCCGCCACCATGGAGCGCGACCAGTACTGGAAAGTCGCCATCGCAGTCGATCGCGATGGCCGGATTCGCGGGCTGCGCGGGACCATGATGCACGATAACGGCGCCTATCTGCCGTGGGGCATCATCGCGCCCTATATTGCGGCGACGACATTTCCAGGTCCCTATGTGGTGCCGGCCTTCCAGTTCGAGACGACCGTGGTGCTCACCAACCGGGTCCCGACCACGGTGGTGCGCGGCGCCGGCCGGCCCCAGGCGGTGTTCGCGATGGAGCGCCTGATGGATCGCATTGCCCGCGAGCTTGCGATCGATCGCGCGGAATTGCGCCGCCGCAACATGATCGGGCCGGAGCAGATGCCCTACAGCGTCGGGCTGGCGTTCCGCGACGGCAACCCGCTCGTCTATGCGAGCGGGGATTTTCCACGCAGCCAGGTCCGTGCCATGGCGCTGTCGGGTTACGACGGCTTCCGCAACCGTCAGAAAAGCGTCCGCGCGGCGGGTCGCTACATCGGCATCGGCATCGCCAACTATGTGGAAGGCACCGGACTTGGACCATTCGAGGGCGTCACTGTGCGCATTCTGCCAAGCGGCCGGGTGACAGTCGCCACCGGCGCCGCTACGCAGGGCCAGGGCACGCATACCATGCTCTCGCAAATCGTCGCCGACCACGTCGGCGCCCGGATCGAGGACATCATCGTGACCGCCGGCGATACCGGTGCGATCAGCCAGGGGGTTGGCGCGTTTGCGAGCCGGCAGACCATCAATGCCGGCAACGCCGCCATGATTGCGGGCGACAACGTGAAGGCACAGATCATCGCGCTTGCGGCGCGCACGCTGGGTGTTGCGGAAACCGAGATCGACATAGAGGACGGTCGTGCCATCGCCCGCGGCGGCAATAAGCCGATCCTGACCTTCGGAGAACTCGCCCGCCTTGCCCAGGGTATGCCGGGCTTTTCCTTGGCCGCCGGCCAGACGCCGGGGCTTGAGCATACGGCGTATTTCACGCCGCCCCAGGCGTCCTATTGCAACGGCACCCATGTGGCTGAGGTCGAGGTCGACCCGATGACCGGCGGCGTTACGATCCTCAACTATGCAGTCGCGCATGACAGCGGCAACGTCATCAATCCTATGATCGTCGATGGCCAGGTCCAGGGCGGCGTCGCCCATGGCATCGGCAATGCGCTGTTCGAATTCATGAAGTACGATGCGGCTGCCCAGCCGCTCACCACGACGTTCGCGGATTATCTGATGCCCATGGCAACCAACGTCCCGGCCTGTGTTATCGAACACGTGGAAACCCCGAACCCGCTCAACCCGCTTGGTGTCAAGGGCGCCGGCGAAGGCGGCACCATTCCGGCGCCGGCCGCCATCGTTGCGGCGATCGAGGACGCGCTGGCTCCGTTCGGGGTGCACTTTAACGACACACCGCTGACCCCCGACCGCATCGTGGCGGCTCTGCAGGCGGCAGGCGCTTATGAAAAGTTGACGTTGAAAGTGAACCCTCATGATTGACTTGCAGACGGAGCGAGGCTCGCCGTTCTGGCGCTTCTCGCTTGGATTCTACCGCCAGCCCGGTGTAGCCGATGCCTGCATCGCGCTTCAGGACGGCTGCAGCGTCGACGTCAATGTCCTGCTGTTCTTCCTGTGGCTTGCTACCGCAAGACGGTGCGTTTCGCCCGTCACCGCGAAGGCCCTATGCGTAAAGGTCGGCCCATGGCACGACGACGTCGTGGTGCCCCTGCGGACTCTGCGGCGCCGGCTCAAGAACGGCCCGCCACTGGTGGAACGTAATGCGGCGCAGCTGTTGCGCACCAGGATCAAAGCCGTCGAGCTTGAATCCGAGCGGCTGCAACAGGAAGCGATGTTTGCGCTTGCAGACGACTTGGCAACGGAAAGGGCGCCGACGGTCGAAGCGGCTGCGCGCGTAAACGTGGCTGCCTATGAGCAAGTGTCATCGAGTACCTTCGCGTCGGCCGATGTGGATGTCTTGATTGTGGCTCTGTCAGGCGGACAGCCCGACACCGACCGGTGAACGGGACGTTGACGCTACAGGCGGTCGTCGGGCAAGTTCGTCGCGGGCATCGATCCGAAGAATGCCCGCGCCGTATTACCGAGGTAACGCAGGATGACGAGCAATTCACCGCGCCGGCTGATCATCGGCATTTCCGGCGCGTCCGGTACCGTGTACGGCATTCGCATGCTGGAGCTTCTGTACGATACCGATATCGAAACCCATCTGGTGATGAGCCGCTCGGCCGAGATGACGCTCGCTTATGAAACCGATCTCAAGCCTAAGGAGATCCGCGCGCTGGCCAAGGTCAATCACTCCAATGCCGACATCGGCGCATCGATTTCGTCGGGCTCGTTCCAGACCGTCGGCATGGTGGTGGCGCCATGCTCGATCAAAACCATGAGCGAGATCGCGACCGGAGTGACGAGCTCGCTACTGTCTCGCGCGGCCGACGTGGTGCTCAAAGAGCGGCGGCGGCTCGTCCTTGCGTTACGCGAGACGCCCCTGCACGGCGGTCATCTCCGCAGCATGACGCAGTTGGCCGACATGGGCGCCATCATCGCGCCGATCGTGCCGGCTTTTTATAACCGCCCCAAGACCGTCGACGACATCATCAATCATACGGTCGGCCGCCTGCTCGATCAGTTCGGCATCGAAACGTCGGTGGTGAAGCGCTGGCAGGGAGGACGGGAGGTGCAATAGGGGGGCGGAGGGGAGGGCCGGGAGCCCGGACTCCCGGCCGGTGACAAAGCTCAATCGAAGCCGGGCAGCACTCGGGTTCCTTCGAGACGCACCGCATCGAGGTCGTTCGGATCAGAACCGAGTACCTTGAGGATGGTAGGTGCTATCTGGGTGGTTGCCACAGCCGCATTGACGGTGACCTTTCCGAACTTCGGATTCGCCACAATGAGGACGACGTGCACGTCGTCCTCATTGAATCCGCCATGTTCGGCGATCTTCGAACCACCGGTGTAGATGACGCCCGTCCGGGCAATGCCGATGATGTCCGGCGTGCGTGAATCCGTTGCCGGATCCTGGAACGGCAAAGTCAGCAGGGGGCCGGAAAGCCACTCGACGATGCCGGTATCCCCATTGAAAGCGTTGAGCGCGGCGACCGCCTGGGCGGTCTTGCCCGCGGAATTGTCTTTCAGCCAGATCAGCACGCCGTCATCGGCAATATCGAAGGCGAAATTGCCGCCAATCGGGGCGGCGATCACCGCTCCGTCATCAAGCGCCGTCCGCTTTGAACGATCGATCGGCGACTGTCCATGCTTGGCACTGATGATAATGAGCGGGTTGTCGAAGAGACCACGGCCACGCAGCGCGGCCACGAACTGCCCGATCGAGCGATCCACAAATGCGATGGTGTCGGCCAGATTGGCGCTCGGAGTTGCAGCAGGATCGATGTAGCCCCCGATCTTGAGCTTCTGGCCGACGCTGACGGACTGAAAATTCATTCCGAAGATCACCGGGGTTCCGCGATGACTCTTGCCGGTATGATCGAAGCCATTGATCTCGTTGATGATCGCCTGAACCTTGATGCCGTCATACCATTCCACGCCATCGATCGAGCTGGTGAAGTCTCCGCCCGGTATCGTGGCAGGCCTGGGTGCGGTCGAGCGTAGGCCAAGCGAGGCGATCAGATTGATATTGGCGTCACTGAGATCGGAATTGATTTCGGGAGCGAAGAAATCGTCAACATTTGTGCCCGGGCCGCTAACGATTTCGTTTTCGGGATCGTGGCCATTGATGATGTCGTAAGCCGGGTGCTTGTCCGACCAGGCTGTGTGCAGTCCATGCTTGTGGATCACGCCAAAAATCGTGTTGGTGCGCACGAAATTGTGCGGCCACACCGGGCTGCAAAGACCATGCACGCGTTGTCCCGGCAGATGTTCGGATCAATCGCCACGGCGCTGTTGAGGCCGGTCAAAGCGGCGGGCACGCCGCCATCGATGGAATGTTGGTTCTTGTCAACATTCTCCGCGATATTCGTCTCGGCACCAGGCCCCGTTTTGCAAGGTTGGGGCGGATTGCCGGCGGGAGCAAAGAGGGTTCGGTCATAGCTGTCATCGTAAAACACGCCGTGTGATTTCGGTGTGCCACCGGTGAGTTGCGCCAAAAGGCCCGGAAAGGAGTCCGACGGCTTTGTGGCCGACGCATTGGGGTATGTCGCGGCATGGTCGGAGAGCTTCGCGAGGCTCGGACACAAATTGGTGGCTATGCAGTTCTCGACATCGACCGCGTGCAGTCCGTCGACGCTGATCAGGAGCACATGGTCGACGCGCCTTGGCGTGTCGTCGCCAAGTGCGGGTGTCGCGGTTGGCGTCAGGATCGAAGAACATAATGCAGACGCAAGCGCGAGGCGCTTCATCTGTGGAGAAAATGAATCCATGAGTTACTCCCTTGCCGCGGTTCTCAACCACGCAAGTATTGCAACCCTGGATGACACATTCGTGTCGGGCGCGTTCATGGGGGACGCGGTCGGCCAGTCCCATCCTTCGGGAGGTCTAACCGCGCATCATTCCCCCAACGACGCAAATCCCTTTCCGCCTGCGGCCAGCTCTTCCAGCAGCGGCGCCGGGCGGTGGCGGTCGTCGCCGGTCTTGTCGGCAAACGTGGTGAGCCGGTCGCGGATATGCGCAAGCCCGACGCTGTCCGCATAATACATCGGGCCGCCGCGATAAACCGGGAAGCCGTAGCCGTAGACCCAGATCACGTCGATGTCGCCAGGCCGTCGCGCGATCCCCTCGCGCAGAATACGGGCGCCCTCGTTGATCATCGGGAACAGCAGGCGTTCGACGATTTCGTCCTTGCCAATCGCGCCGCGCGCGATGCCGCGCCGCGTTGCCGTATCGACGATCAACTGCTCCACCCCGGGATCGGGTTTCGGCGTCCGCGAGCCCGGCTCATATAGATAAAAGCCGCGCGAAGTCTTCTGGCCGTAGCGGCCGCGTTCACATAACTGATCGGCGATCGGCGCCGTGAGCCCCTGCGCTTTGCGCATGCGCCAGCCTACATCGAGTCCCGCAAGATCCGCCATCGCGAACGGACCCATGGGAAAACCGAATCCAGTGAGCGCGCCATCGATCTCCTGCGGCAGCGCTCCTTCGAGCAGCAGGCGCTCGGCCTCGACGCCACGTAGCCGCAGCATCCGGTTGCCGACAAAGCCATGGCATACGCCGACGACCGCCGGAACCTTGCCGAGCTTGCGTCCGACCGCGATGGCGGTAGCAAGGGTTTCGCGCGATGTGGCGGCGCCGCGCACCACCTCGAGCAGGCGCATTACGTTGGCTGGGCTGAAGAAGTGCATCCCGACCACCGCTTCCGGCCGTGCTGTGCTGCGGGCAAGCACATCGATGTCAAGGTAGGAGGTATTCGAGGCGATCACGGCACCGGGCTTGACGATGCGATCAAGCCGGCCGAACACGTCCTGCTTCACGCCCATCTCCTCGAACACAGCCTCGATCACGATGTCCGCATCCGCAACGGCCGCAAGGTCCGTGGTGGCGGCAATGCGTCCGATCCGTGCCTCCATCTCGTCGGCCGCGAGACCGCCGCGCGCCGCCGTGCTGCGATAATTCCGGGTGACCACGTCGAGGCCGCGCGCCAGCGCCTCGGCGCCAGTATCCACCACCATCACCGGGATGCCCGCGTTGGCGAAGCACATGGCGATGCCGCCCCCCATGGTGCCGGCGCCGAGGACCGCTGCGCGCTTCACGTCGTGGGGCTTCACGCCCGCGAGGTCGGGCACTTTGGCGGCTTCTCGCTCGGCAAAGAAAATGTGGCGTTGGGCTTTGGACTGGTCGCCAGCCACCAGCTCAAGAAACAACTCGCGCTCGCGCTTGAGTGCGTCGGCCACGGGCAGCGTGAGGGCGGCGCGCAACGCCTCGACAGCGGCCGCCGGTGCGTTCTGGCCCCTGGCACGCTTCGTGTAATTCGCGGCGGCAGCATCGAACGCGGCGAGGTCGCGCGCGGCTGCAAGCTTTTCGTCGCGGTTTCGCGTCAGCACCAGTGGGCGCTTCTCGGCCGCCACGCGCCGCGCGAATCCTGTAGCGCCGGCGACGAGATCGCCCTCGATAATTTCGTCGACCAGGCCGGCATCGAGCGCTTCCCGGGCGGGGATCGGTTCGCCCATGAGAATCATCGCCATGGCCTTGTCCATGCCGACCAGCCGCGGCAGGCGCTGGGTGCCGCCCCCTCCCGGGATGATGCCCAGTTTGATTTCGGGCAACCCGAGCCGCGTGTCCGGTGCAGCGACGCGGAAATGGCAACCGAGGGCCAGCTCAAGACCGCCGCCCAAGGGGGTACCGTGCATCGCCGCGATGACAGGTTTGCGGCCTGCCTCGATCGCCTCGATGATGGCGATACCGGTCGGTTGGCGGGCCGGCTTGCCGAACTCCGTAATGTCGGCGCCAGCCACGAAGGTGCGGCCGGCACATGCGATCACGACTGCGGAGATAGCTGGATCGTCGATCGCACGCGATACGAGGTCGAGGAGCCCAACCCGGACCTCGTATTTCATGGCATTGACCGGTGGATTGTCGATCGTGACGACGGCAACGTCGTCTTCGGTCCGCATGCTCACAAGCTCAGACACGCCCGATGCTCCCTATCTTTACCGCGGGTGCCGAGCCTAGCGGTTCGGCCAGGAAAATGCGAACAGGTCGTGTCGCAGCGGTAGGATGGAGCACAGCATGAAGGGACGCCGGATCAACGGCATCGGGCTTGCGATCGTGGGAGCGGGCCGCGTCGGATTGTTTCGCGGCGAGGTCGCCGCACGCCATCCGGCGGTCGAGTGGATCGGCATTGCGGAGCTCAATGACAATCGGGGCAAATCGGTCGCCGCCCGGATCGGGGCGGACTTCGTGACGACCGATCACCGGGAATTGCTGGCGCGACCGGAGGCGACCTGTGCCATGATAGCGACGGACGAGCACCTGCATGTCGATCCGATCCTTTGCGCGATCGAAAACAGCTTGCCCATGCTGATTGAGAAGCCGCTTGCCACCACGCTCAAGGATTCCGCGCGCGTGCTCAAAGCGATCGAGACATCCGGCCTCGACACGGTGGTGGGGTATACGCAGCGGTTTCGCCGGCGCTGGCTTGCCGCCAAGGAGAAATGCCGCACGGGGGCGCTCGGCGACGTCACGCTCGTCACTTCCCGCGCCTTCATGAACCGGCTGGTCGCCATCGACAATTACAAGCGAACGGACAAGCCTGAAACCATTTCCCCCATGGTGATTTCGGGAACTCACGCCCTCGACATCTGCATGTGGTGCCTGGAAGGCAAGACCCAAAGCGAGGTCTATGCTCGCGCAACCGATAAGGTGCTGGGCCCGCTCCACCATGGCATCGACGCCACCGCCGGCCTGGTCGCGTTCACGGATGGCACCTTGCATCACCTCGCCATTTCCTGGGCGCTGCCGGTCACCTGGCCGGCCGCAGTCTACAGCCTGGAGGTCGGTATCGTCGGCACGACCGGCGTACTTACCATCGATGACACCCACCGGGACATTGTGCTCGCGGTGTCGAGGCCGCAACAGGAAGGCTACGCACCCGATGACAGTCGGCTGGTCGACTTCATGGGAAGCTATCCGCCGGGCGACATGGCGCTCGGCGAGCTGCGCGGTCCGATGCGCGATGAGACCGAGTCCTGGCTCAACCGCGTCGCACTCGGCGTGCCGACCCAGGCCGCAACCGCCGCCGAGGCGCACAACCGCCTCATGTTGACCAAGGCGCTCGATCTTTCGGCAAAGCTCCGTCAACCGGTGTCACTGCCGCTCGATCCGGCGGACGATCGGGTGGAATGACCGAGCGTCTAGTCTCGGCGCTGCGGAGGGCAAGTCGGTCGGTGAAATCTGCCGCCAGCTCAAGGACCAGTCTCAAACGTCGCATGGGTGAACGTCACCTAACACGATCATGACTGCTACGGCGTTGGCGCCGAGCGTCCACGCATGAACCCCAAAACGGCGGAAACCAGGAACAAGACGATCGCAACGAAAAAGATGATCTTTGCGATTTCGACCGAAACGATCGCCACTCCGCCGAAGCCGAGCACGCCCGCAATCAGAGCTACGATAAGAAACGTGAGAGCCCAACCAAGCATCGCCAATTCCTCGCATATCAACCACGACCCGAGAGGCCGGTCGAAACAGACTTCCTAGTTACAACTAAGCCGGGGATAAAAGGTTCCTGGAGCCTATGGCGATCGATGTTGCTGCTGTACATTTTCAGTTTGGCGCCTATTCGCTTCATGGTGGCCGACGACGCATCCTGCGGCCGCACCAAGTGCGCCATGATGCCCCGCAAAGTGCCCGGCGACACCGCCGACCCTTTAGGCAACCTTTGGCCTGTGCCGGCACTGCAGCGCCTGCGACCATCACCGCAACGGCGGCCCCTGTGAGCAACTGTTTCATCAATGAACTCCTGTTTCGATCTGAGCGCCAACTTGCGGCAGCAGCTTCGGTTCCTTTGATATGTCCAGCCAGTGGTTGATTCCGGTATGGGCACCTGACACTCGCTCCATAGTGGCCATGGGCTGCCGGGCCTTTGCGACCGGTCGCGCTTTGACACCAGACGGTCGGGGGGCAACCCCTCATAGGCGTTAACTTACGCCGCGACAGCGCCACGAGCTGCTCCCCTCCCCCTTGTGGGGAGGGGTCGGGGGTGGGGGTCGAGGAGTGGAGCAAGGCTGTGCCCCGTGGCACGACCCCCACCCCAACCCTCCCCAACAAGGGGGAGGGAGTCGCAGCGGCACAGCACCGTGTAAGTTAGCGCCAATGGGGCACGCCTGGCGGTTCGCGCCATGGCGGATTTCGAAAGTCACGTTTGGTTAAAGTCAGGAACCTGACACTGCGGACCCGCGTTGGCTTCCATGGAATCCGACGACCTGAAGCACAGCTACTACTTGCGCGCGATCCGCACCAGCATCGGTACGGCCTTGCGAGAGCAGTATAGGGTCGACGAGCCGCTTACCGAGCGACTTGCCGAGCTGCTGAGGGAACTGGATGAGGCGGAAGGCGAGGCACAGTCCAAACGGGTTTCCAAAAATGAACCGTCGAAACCCGCCAAAGGAAGCTCCCGGACCCCCTGAGTATCAACCGGAGGCGACTTTGGCGGCGATCCCTGCTTGGGTGCGCTGTTCCGGAATCTCTTTCGGATGGAGGGCCGAAAGCATCCAGAGCTCGGCGGGCCCGTGATGCTGCCCTCGACAAACGCCGTGGGTCGATGGTGTGGAATTTTGATGCAGGGTCGCCGCGCGGGGTTTCCATGTTCGAACCGGGATGCTAGCGTGGTTGTTAAGGCCCAATTAGCAGCCACTGACTGGCCACGAACGTACGCGGATGCTTCAAAAAGTTTCCGAGCAAATCGTATATTGCTACGAGCGCGCCAGCGAAAGCCGGGCGAAGGCGGCGGGCGCGTGTAACGAAGCCTCCCAGCGGGAATACCTCGAGATGGAGCGTCGGTGGCTGGCGCTTGCGAGAAGCCACGAATTGAGTGAGCGTATCACCACCTTCAACGAGGAAAACAGACGACAACTGCGTGTGCTTATACCGTCTGCGCCACCCCACCCTGCAATCCCTCGCGTTACCTGCGCCGTATGCAGCAAGAAAATGAGGCTCACCCAGATTGAGCCGAGCTTGAAGCGGGAGCACGTTGTCGATATCGCCACGTTTACCTGCACGTGCGGTTTTTCGTGCCAGCAAATAGCAGACGGGCCAGCGTGACGAGGCATCGGGCGAGCGCAGTTATTGCATCATCGCAGAATGGACCGACATGGACGCGCTTGCAAAGGCGCGTCCGAACACGGTCGCCACCCTCGACACCTTCCGCGGTACGCTTGAATATCTCCGCGGCGGACTCGGCGTTACTGATCCGGTATCGGGGCCGGTTGTTCTGGCATTGAAATAGTGAACAGGGATCAAACTGGTGCGCGCCTTCCCTCACCACCCTGTCTTTTCCCGCAGCGTCCCCACCGCAAGCTCCCCCGCCAGCTTGTCGAGCTGCGTAAGCAGCGCGGCCGGCAGCGGCACGCCGTTGCGCAGACGTTCGATGCGGCAGTCGCGACGGCGGTCGCCCGGCAGGCGGATGCGGTCGACGCCGGGCAACCGCTTCGAGGCCCGCAGGTCGGCGAGATGACGATCGGTCTCGGTGATGAAGGTTGCGAGCGGGACGAAGCGCTTGATATCGATCGCAACCATGAAATGGCCGGTGTTGGTAGCGTCGTCCTGGTTGTAGTTGAAATCGATGACATCACGCCCGAAAGCCGCCCCATTGAGCACGCCGCCCAACAGGCCCAACATGATGGCAAGGCCGCTGCCCTTGTATCCGCCGATCGGCAGCAGCAGACCTTCGGTGCTGCGCTTCGGATCGGTCAGAGGACCCCCGGTGTGGGTGTCGATAAACCAGCCCTCCGGCATGTCGCGGCCGGCCAGCACGTATTTCTTCACGGTGCCGTAGGACACGACGGTCGTTGCCATGTCGAGGACCACTGGCCCGGCGCCGGACGGCACTGCGACGCCGAGTGGGTTGGTGCCGAGCAACAACTCCGAGCCGCCCCATACCGCCATATGGTTGGCGTTTGCCACTGCCCCGTAAAGCCCGATCATGCCATGCGCGACCGGCATCGCGGCGTAAAGCCCCGCTGTGCCGGCATGATTGGAGCGTCGCACGCCCACCCAGGCGACGCCGGCGTCGCAGGCGATCTCGATCGCGGTCTCGGCAGCGCGGCTCACCACCAGGTGCCCCATGCCATTGTTGCCATCGACCAGCGCGGTCGCGGCGGCGGTCCGCTCGACGGTGATGCGGGGCCGCACGTTGAAGCCGCCGGCGCGGATGCGGCGGACGTATTGGGGAAGGCGAAAAATGCCATGAGCGTCGGCGCCGGTAAGATCGGCTTCGGTCATCAGCTGCGCGACCTTCGCGGCATCAGCCGCCGGCAGCCCCACGGCCATCAGCACGTCAGCTATGAAGGCCTCGACCGCGCCGGCAGCAAACCGATGATCCGCGTCCTGCTCGCGGGTAGCGTCCAGCATCGCCATCATGCACCCCATATGCGCCGCTGCGCTTCCTGCACGGCATCCTCCATGGTCATGAACTCCGCACCTTCGCGGGCGAGTGCATCGACAAAATCCTCCAGAGCCAGCATGCGGTAGCCGCGGCCGATCACATACGGGTGCATGGTGTAGGTGAGAATGCCCCAGTCGACCAACTTCTTCATGTAGCGGAACTCGTCGAGCCAATTGCCCATCACGGTGCGGGCCGATTGCAGGCCCGGCAGCACCGTTTGCGAGGTGCGTAGAAACTCGAAATGCGGGTAATCGTCGAGCGACCAGCTGATCGGCATTTCGATCAGCGCGGTCTCCCGGCCGAACCGATAGGGCTGGCCCAATTCCGCGATGTCGTCCTGCCGCACCCGATAGGGCCAATAATCTGCACCCATCAGACTCGAATCGTAAAGGAAGCCGTTCTGGACCAGCAGATCGATGGTATTCGGGCTCAAATCCCACGACGGCGAGCGATAGCCGCGCGCCTTGCGGCCGGTGAGGCGGAGGATCGCTTCGTTCGCCCGCTCCATGTCGGCCTGTTCCTCCTCGCGGTTTTGATCTGCCGGTGGAACATGGGCCCAGCTGTGATGGGCGATTTCATGGCCCGTCTTCACCACCGCATCGCACTCGCGCGGGTAGCTCTCGATGGTGAAGCCCGGCGTGAACCACGTGGACCGGATGTCCCGCGATTGCAGAAACGCCAGGATGCGCGATGAAGCACGCGCGCCGAACTCGCCACGCGACAGGGCGGTCGGCGTAGTCAGTCCGCGCGCAATGAAGCCTGACATGGTGTCGAAATCGAAGGTGAGGCAAACGATGTGACGCGGCACAGTTGGGGTCCTTGCGAATGAGAGCGCGTTCCGCCGACATTATTCAATGGTATTGCCGGGCTTGACCCGGCAATACATCTTCATGCGAAGATGGACCCGCGGGTCAAGCCCGCGGGCGACGGGCGAAAGCGACAGACCTACACCCACGCAGCACACTACCCAATCCAAATGTCCTCCCGCACCATTGGCATTATTGTGCACGGCGCGACCAGCCGCATCGGCGCGACTCAGCATTTGAAGAATGCGTTGACGCCGATTTGCGCCGAGGGTGGGCTTGGGATCGGTGAGGACCGCATCCTGCCGCGTCTGATCCTGGTGGGGCGCAACAAGCAACGCCTTGCCGTCCTTGCCCGGGAGAACGGCGCCCTGGCTTGGACCACCGATCTCGACGCGGCGCTGTCTGATTCGGCTTATACGATGCTGTTCGACGCCGCCGCGACCTGTCAGCGCAAGGCAACGCTGGAAAAAGGGATCGCGGCTGGCAAGCATATCTATTCGGAAAAGCCGGTTGCCGAAGCGGTGGCCGACGGCCGTGCGCTGCTGAAGGCGATCACGGCGCGAGGCCTGAAACATGGCGCGGTCGAGGACAAGCAATACCTGCCCGGCATCTGCAAGCTGCGCGCGCTCGCGCAGGCGGGCTTTTTCGGACGCGTCGTCGGCTTTCGACTGGAGTTCGGCTGGTGGGTGTTTGACGGCTTCGACGAGCCATGCCAGCGGCCAAGCTGGAACTACCGCAAGACGGGGGGCGGCGGCCTCCTGCTCGACATGTATTCGCACTTTCGCTACCTGATCGAAGGCATGCTCGGGCCGATCCGTCGCGTCGTCACCTTGGCTGCAACCGCAATGCCGGAGCGCCTCGATGAAGCCGGCACGCGCTACGCGGCCGACGTGGAAGACCAGGCCGTCACCCTGATTGAGCTTGAGTCGGGCGCGACGGGTGTCATCATTGCCTCATGGGCAACGCGGGTGCGGCGCGACGATCTCATGACGTTCCAGATCGACGGCACGAAGGGCTCCGCCATTTCGGGGCTGCATCGTTGTTACATGCAGCCGCTCGTCGATACTCCCAAAATCGCGGCATTCAATCCAACAGTCGACCTCGCGATCGATTACCGCGCCCGCTGGCAGGAGGCGCCCGCGGCGGGTTCCTATGTCAATCCCTATCGGATCGGCTGGGAGGATTTCCTGCGCCATCTCGTGGCGGACGCGCCGCTGCGCTCGGATTTCGCCGCCGGCATCCGCGACGTGGCGTTTGCGGAGGCTTGCGGGCGAAGTGCGCGCGAGGGAGGGTGGATCGAGTTCGACCAGGTGGCGGGCTAGCGTCTCTTGCTTCACCTACGTCATCGCCGGGCTTGACCCGGCGACCCATCGCTTGAAAAGCGCTTCATAGCAAGTGGATGGATTGCCGGGTCAAGCTCGGCAATGACACTTTACGGATTAAACACTCCAACCCACTCGTCCCGCAGGACCTTCAACTTTTCGGACGACAGGCCCTGCCAATCCACGTTGACGAGATTGAGGCTGTCGATGCCGGGAGCATATTCGGGCAGCGGGCTCTTGAAGCCCGTGCGGCCTGAGACCATGGCCTCGCCTTTGACCAGGATCGTCTGGCCCTGTTCGGACAGAACGAAATCGACCCACAACTTCGCAGCATTGGGATGCGGTGCCTTTTTGAGGATGAACATGTTCTGCGGTAGCAACACTGCGCCTTCCGCCGGCAGCAGGAATTTCAGCTTGCCGCCTTTCTGATTGTATTGATAGGCACGCGTCGGCATGCCGGAGAACGCCATCAGGTCCTCCCCGGTAACGAGGCGGCCCGCGATCTGCTCGGAGCGGATCAGGAACGACGGCTTCATCGCGGCGACGGCCTTGAAGTAGTTCAGGTCGAGCACTTCGCGCTGACCCGCATAGGTCGCCAAATACGCCACCGACTTCGACACGTCGCCGATGCTGATGCGGCCGGCCGGCACGGCGTTGACCACGTCCTTCCAGGATTTGCCCTCGAACTTGATCCGATCGGTGCTCCACATCGGAACGAACAGATAGGCGCCGTTGAAGGCGAACACACCTTTGCGGCCGAGCCCGCGCGCTATCACGTCCGCATAGAATTTGTACTGCGGCGAATCATATTCCAGCGCATCGCCGGCGGCGGCGCGCTCGAACACCCACGGCGGCGAGCCGACCGCCGCGACATCGATGGTGACGCGGTCGGCGTTGATCTCCTGCTCGACCCGGGTCACCAGCGGCGCAGTGGCGGAGAGCTGATAATGGATTTGAAAGCCGTTCGGGAGTCCGTAGAACCTGCGAAACGCCGCTGTAAGCGCATCGTTGGTTTCAGGCTGGATGACGACGTCCCAATAGGTGAGGCTGCCTTCTCTCCTGGCAGCTTCGATGAGTCCGGTGAGGCGTGTTTTCTCGTCGGCCGAGACGCCTTGGAAGGCGGGAGGCTCCTCGGCGCCTGAAGGCCTTGCGAGGCCAATCAGCGCGGCAGCGGCAAGTAAGGCCAGCGGAACGAGATATTTCATCGCGATCTCCCAAAAGCGTTGAACACGTATCATCTTGACAAGCGTCGTTCCGGCAAACCCATTATCCTCCCTCGCCTGCATTCTCGGCAACGAAAACGATAACGTCCTCAGGGCGGATCGTTACGGTGACGTGCTCGCCGGCCCGCAACCCGCATGGGCGCCGGATTGCGCCCAGCCGGACGCCATCGATGGCAACGACATATTCCTCCTCCAGGCCCAGAAATGAGGCAGCACGCGTCACACCGACGAAATGCTGTTCGTTTGGCACGCCCACAACGTCGGCGTGCTGCGGCGCCGCCGTGTCGATGCGCTTGGCTACTCCGATGTGTTCCTTGCGGGTGCAGGCGAGAACGCTTGCACCCGGAACGGCCGGCTTGTCACCGGATTGGACTCCCCAGATTCGGAAACCGTCGGCCAATGCGACCTCCACATCAAAACCTTCCCGCCGCGGCAGGGCGGTCACGACTCGGCCGCGGTTGATGTTGAGGCCGAGAAACTCGGCCACGAAGGGAGTTTGCGGACGTGCGAACACGCTGCGTGGATCCCCAGCGGCTTCGATCCGTCCGTTATTCATCACCACGACAGTCTCGGCGAGCGAGAACGCCTCCGCCTGGTCATGGGTGACATAAATGGCGGTAAAACCGAGCTGTTCCTGCAGCACGGCAAGTTCCATGCGCATGCGCGCGCGCAGCTGCGCATCGAGGTTCGACATCGGTTCGTCGAACAGCACCAGGCGGGGCTCGTGCACCAGCGCTCGCGCAAGCGCGACGCGCTGCTGCTGGCCGCCCGAGAGGGTGGTGGCAGGCTTATCCTTGACGGCTGCGAGCCCGACCATATCGAGGATTCGGCCGGTGCGCGCTGCGATCTCCGCCTTGGAGATGCGCCGCACCTTGAGGGGGAAACCGACATTTTCGGCGACCGTCATGTGCGGCCACACCGCATAGGACTGGAATACAATGCCGAGGCCGCGCCGCTCCGGCATCAGGTTCACGCCGGCGACGTGGTCAAACACCATCGTGCCCGCGATTTCGATCGTTCCGGCATCGCCGGTCTCAAGGCCGGCGATGCAGCGCAGAATCGTCGTCTTGCCGCATCCCGACGGTCCCAGCAACGCCAATGTATGCCCGACCTCGACTGCAAATGACACGCCATCGACCGCCACAAGCTCGCCGAACAGCTTGCGCAACCTCTCAACCCGCACAAACGCCACGCGTGTGTTCCTTAAGCCTGTATGAGCGAAACCCGGGTCGCCCGGAACAACGAGAACGCCGTCAGCAACAGCATGAGCTGGATCACGGCAAGCGCCGCCACATAGCCGAAGCTGCGTTCGCTCAGAACCACAAGCGCCACGCTGATGGTTTCGGTGCCTTGTGCATAAAGCAGAATGGTGGCGCCAAGCTCGCGAATGAAGATCACGAACAGCATCAGCCAGGCGGCGACGATCGCCGGCATCAGGAGCGGCACCAGCACATAACGCATCGTCTGCAGCCAGCCGGCGCCGCTTGCGCGCGCACTCTGTTCGAGTTCCGGGTTGATGGCGAGCAGCATTGACGAGACGGTTCGCGTCGCGAACGGAAAAAACCGCGCCACATAGGCAATCAGGATAATGGCGAGTGTTGAGTACAGCGGCGTGCGAATGGCGAGGATGAGGAAACCGAGGCCCAGAATGATACCCGGAATGCCAACCGGCAGTGACAGGATCGCATCGACCGGAGCGCGGCGCTGGCGCGGGCCGCGATTGACGTAGTAGGCCTGCAGCACGCTCATAATGACTCCAAGCGTGGCGCCTGCAACAGCGAGAAAAAGGCTGTTGAGAATCGCCTGCTGCGTCAGCGAATAGTTGAATATGACATATTCAAAATTGCGCAGCGTAAGAGTGGCGTATGAAAGCGTGCCGGTCCAGATCGACGACAACGACACCATAAGGAGCGCGATCACCGGCAGCACCACGGCACAGCCCACATAGATGATCTCGAATGCGAGCGCGGCGGCGCGGCCACCCGCACGCAGCGCGATGATGCGCGGCCGATAGCCTTTTCCGGTCACGGTTTCGAACCGCCGGCGGTCGATATAGCGGCGCTGCAACACCGTAAGCAGGATCGTCACCGCCATCACGACAACGCCGAACGCGGCGGCGCGGCCGAGATCCGAAGGGTATTGCACAAGCTGAAAGATTTCCGTCGGCATGGTGCGGATGCCGCGCGGGGATGCGAGCGCGAGCGGCACGTCGAACAAGCCGGCACTTGTGACGAGCACGATCAGGGCGGCCGAGAACAGCGCCGGGAACAGCAGCGGAATCGTGATGAGGCGCAGCGTCATCCAGAAGCCCGCGCCGTGCACCCGCGCGGCGTCCTCCAGCGCCGGGTCCATCTGTCGCATCGGCGCGATGACGAACAAGTAGACATAAGG
>DATGCX010000216.1:0-7268 GCA_035311445.1 Xanthobacteraceae bacterium
GAAGACCCCGATCTTCTTCAGCATATCCTCGACATAGGCCCCGCTCGATGCCGTGTTGTACACGACCGCTTCGGCATCGAGGAGCGCCTTCTTCAGCGCTTGCGTGCTCGCTATGTCGGGCGCCGGAGCGCCCTCGCGGACCACGACGCCGACCCCGACCTTGCCGAGCGGGACTTGGCCCTCCGGCAGCACCTTTGCGGTTTTGGTCAATTCCGCGATGACGGCCGGCGACGATACGATGATATCGGCGACCTCGTCGCCGGCGACCCGCTTGCCGAGAACGGTTGCGGGGTCGTAGGCGATCTTTGCCAAATCTCCGGTCTTGTCGAAAAAAATCTTGGCCGCTGCATTGAGCCCCGGCTGCACCGCCCCGGCGGACAAAATCTTCAGCTCCGCCGCACTCGCGTCAGTGCCGAGCGCCAGCCCGGCGAGCGCTGCGGTGACCACAGTGGCAGCATTGAGCTTTTGCATTGCGACCTCCGCTTCGTTGAAGCAAATAGCACGCAGCCCGCGTGAGCGAAGCGACACGCGGGATCGCGCGGCCTCCCCCGCGATACGCTATATGCGAGCCACTCTTCCACTGCCGAAAAGTTTGCCGGCAAGGCGGTACCCGATCAGGAATGGCAGCACGCGACCCGCTTCTTAGGCCGCATTTCGATCAGATTTGTACTTCCTTTGTGTTCACGACGGGAAGATGTGCTCCGTGCCTCCGGCATGTTCCGGCGGCGCCTCTACTCGCTTCCTCTCCGACCCGAAACGCCCAGTCGTCGCTGCACTAATCACCTGCTTACGCTCCGACCTGCCCGGCCAGATCACCGCACAAGTGATGCAAGCCCGACGGCGAAGGTCCTTCCGATCCGCAAGGCGCGCGTTGGTCGACAGTACGACACTCAGCCTTCGTTCGGCCAGACCGCACTCGATGAAGCGTCAGCCCAGGCGCCGATCCCGAAAGCTTTTGCAGGCCTTGAGGACGAGGTCGACAACCACTGGGGCATGCTGTTCAAAGGTGCGAAGCCACGGAGCATAAAGTGACGTTGTTTGTGATGATGGATTCCGCTGCGCCGGACGATCAGACGAAGGGCTTAAAGCGGTTCAGAGCAAACGCGGGCACGCACGGCGCTTTCCGCAGCGCCATATCGCACAGCATTTCGCCGATGGCGCTCGCGAACTTGAAACCGTGACCCGAACAGGGCGAGGCGATGATCACACGCGGATCATCGGGAAGGTTGCCGCGCCGACGATCCGATGCTATCGCCGGTCAACAACGAGCCCGGCACATGATGAATCCAGGTCACGTTTATGCGGTCTTCATCGCCGGCAAGGCAGGCCTGTCGGCGTCGATATAGGGCGGCTCATGCGCCTCGCCACGAAGGCGCGCGATTCGCTGTGGCGCCGGGCCGGCTATGCCGTTGATTTCATGGCGTAGCGGCATCGTCCATACGCCCTCCTGGGCGCCGTGCTATTGCTTCCCGTGAGGTGGACCTGACGCCTGTTCCGGTATGGACTTACCCATCACTGGCAACACCTCCATCGCGAGCAGCTCAATAGATGTAGCCACTTTCGCGTATGGCAGGCCGCCGATGTCGACCTGGGCGAGAAACCGATCGTGAGCGAATAGCTCGCGTTCGTACATCAGCTTATCGATGATCTGCTGGGGACTGCCGACGAAGATTGGACCGGTGGTGCTGGCGCGCTGCTCGTAGAGCTCAGAGGAGATCTCGCTCTTGAAGTTCGTGCTCGGCGCGTGTTCGCGAAAATAAGCCGTGTAGTGAGGATAGAACTCCTTAAAGGCAGTCTGGGAATCCTTCGCGACATGGACATGCGTCGCTACAGCGACCTTGATCATGCTTGCATCGTCTCCCCGCGCGAGACGCCGCTGCCGGTAGGCAGCGATTTGGCCGGCGAAGTTGGCCGGCGGCTGGGTGATGTTTGCCAGTACCAGAGGCAGGCCGAGGTCACCGGCCCGTGCTGCACTTTCAGGCGTGCCGCCAACGCCAAGCCAGATTGGCAACTTGTTGACCGGCCGCGGCGAGATCTCGGAATTGCCCAGCGGTGCGCGAAAGCGTCCCTGCCAAGTCACACGCTCACCTTGATCGAGCTTGAGGAGAAGATCGAGTTTGTCAGCAAAGAGAGCGTCGTAGTTCGCGATGTCGTCGCCGAAGAGCGCGAAGGACTCAACGAAAGCGCCGCGATCGACGATCACCTCGGCTCGGCCGGCTGAGAGGAGGTCCACGGTCGCGAAGTCCTGAAAGACGCGGACAGGGTCGAGGGTCGAGAGGATTGTGACCGCGCTGGTCAGACGAATCCGTTTCGTTCTTCCCGCGATCGCGGACATGATCACTGCCGGCGATGAGATCGGGAGGTCCAAGCGGTGGTGCTCGCCTACACCGAACACATCAAGACCGGCCTCGTCGGCGAGCTTAGCAGCGGCTAGGACCTCGGCGTAGCGTTGTCGAATACTGATGGCGCGGCCGGTGTTCGGATTGGGGGTGATGTCGCCAAATGTGTAGAGACCTATTTCCATAAGGCTTTCTGTTCCTGCAAATAGGGCGCTCCTTGTGGGTGTCCCCGGATTACGCGGCCGCGCGGATCGGAAGTTTGTTTACCAACCCGCGATTATCGGCCGCGCAGCCGCTCGATCCGGGCTACTGGGCCTGCCGTAACGACCCAAACTCCGGCGGGGGCGTGCGATGATGCGTTGCGGCCTCGTAGGCCGACGCGATCCGAAACAGCGTGGCCTCGCCGAACGGCATGTCGAGGAAATCGATTCCGACTGGCAGCCTAGCCGGAACCGGACCGACCATACTCGTCCCACCGGAAGCCCCGGCATCGCGAACACGATCGAACACCTCGGTGGTGAATCCCGCAGGGACCGTGATCGCTGGAAAACCCATGGTCCCGAGCAGCGTCCACGCTTGATGCGACCTCCCGTTCACATCGGGCTCGACCGGGGCCTTGATGAGGGCCGGCGGAATATTCCCGGTCGGATAGGTTACGGCATCGAGGTTGAGCACGGCAAGGCATTGCATCACGGTCTGCTGGATCGCCTGCCGGGCGAAATCCCGATCCCGCAGATCAAGCGTCATCGCCTTGTCGGTTTCTTGCAGGACCGCCTTGACGTCCCGGAACCTCGTGTCCCGCCCGAATGTGTCGGCGTAGTAGCGCGACTTGTTGATGAGATCGGTGAGGTTCTTGATGTTCGCGTCGCCGCGCGTCTTAAGATACCGGTCAAAATAATACTTGCTCTCGCCGAGCGCATTGCCGGTCTTGCCGAAATCGCGGATCGTGAGCTTTTTCGGAACGCGCGACGGATCGGCGTAAAGCTCCGCCAGTGTCGAGACGTGATCGACGCCGTCCGGGAACAGCGCCGGAAACTCCCGGATGAAGATCGCGCTGAGATTGCGCGGAATGTGCTGGTCGATGCAGCCTTGAAACAGCGCGCCACCCTCGCCGGGATCGACGATTGTGGCGCCGATTTTGCGAAGATCGCTGATGGCTCTGTCGACGATATCGATCGACTGGTGATCGGCCGCAGTGAAAAGCCTCTTGTCCATGAACTCGCGAACGACGCCGATGCGGATTCCAAGCAGGCTCCTTTCTCGTGCGAACTGGGTGTAACCGTCCTTCGGAATCCGGCCGACGCTGTAGACGGTGAGGTCATCCGCCGGATCGTAGCCGGCGATGACGTCGAGGATGCGGGCGACGTCCTCGACGGTGCGGCAGGCCGCGCCATTGCGATCGTTGAGCCCGCCGCCACCGATCATCCCATCGCGGCTGACCAACCCCTGCGATTGCGAAAGGCCCACTCCGTTGTTGAAACGCGACGGCATGCGGATCGATGGGCCGCCTTCCTCCGAAATCGTGCACGTCACGAGGTTCGCCGCGACCGACGAGGCCGAGCCGCCGCTCGAGCCGCCGACGTCGCGCGCCGTGTCGTAGGGGTTGCACATGGTGCCGCCGAAGGCGCTCCGGCTGCCGGAGGCATATTCGCCGAGATTGGCCTTCGCCAAAATGATGGCGCCGGCGTCCCGCAGGCGCTTCACGAGGGTGGCGTCGCGTGGGGGACGATCATTGGCGTAATCGGCGTCCCCGCCGCCGGTCGTGCGCATGTCGTAGGTGTCGAGCAAATCTTTGATGCTCAGCACGACACCGTGGAGCGGGCCGATCAACTGCCCGGTCCTGGCGAAATGCGCGTCGAGCGCGGCCGCGACCTCGAGCGCGTCCGGCATTTTCGGATCGTCGTCGAAGCGGTCCGTCACGCTGCGGGCCTTGCGATCGTCAAACCCCCATGCCTTGCGCGACGCCGGACGGAGATTAAGGGTCATCAGCGCATTGATGCTGCCGGCATGCGGGATCGGCGTCACTGGCCCGAGAATTCCCTGCGGCTCGCTCACGCACGTTCCGTTGAAGGCCTTGATGCGTGCGAGGTACATGCCGACGAGCTCGCTGGCCGTGAGCTGCCTTGCCCTGATGGCGCTTTGGATGTCCGCGATGGTCGTCTCGACGACCTCGAATTTTTTCGCGCCGGTTGCGGCAGGCGATTGCGCCTTGGCCGAGGTGCCGATGCATGCTGTCAGCATGATCACCAAGGTGGCGATGTGTCTGCCCCACATAACTCTCCTCCGTCTCCGGCCGGCCGAGCGCGGCGTATCGCGCATGGCCGCAGTCGCAATGTAGCGTCGTGCGGGGTAAGCCGTCGAGGCGGAAGCCGGTGGTGCAGCAGGCATCGTGACCCATAGCCCGGATTGAATGAAGGCACGCGCGCTACGCGCGCCGTAATGCAATCCGGGGCCGCCCTCAGCGCGTGCACAAGCTCATCTGGCGGAGTGCACCACTGAAAGTGGGACA
The DNA here is from genome assembly GCA_035311445.1 of Xanthobacteraceae bacterium. Classification (GTDB taxonomy): domain Bacteria; phylum Pseudomonadota; class Alphaproteobacteria; order Rhizobiales; family Xanthobacteraceae; genus JAJPKK01. The sequence continues at coordinate 4,849 of DATGCX010000216.1, forward strand.
AGGGAAATTAGGGACAGTTCTCGATCGGAGAGCATGTCCAAGAAATCTCCCCGCTCACGGGGCTGCGCCGCATTTGGCCCTCCCTCGCCCGCAAGCGAAAGAGGGTCACAATCGCTCAGCACCACTGAGAGAAAACCATTCTTTCCCGCCGTCAGACGGTCGACTCCGCGATTTGAATCAGCACAGAAGCGAGTTGCTCCGGCATTGAGAAGAAGGGCGAATGACTGCTTTGAAGGGTGGTGGTTCGGGTCAGATTACCCGGCGTAAAAGCGTCTGCTGCTCGTATTAGGGCGTCCTGAGCGCCGATCGGAATGGCATGGTCGAGCGTGCATCTGATGAAGGTGCGGGGAATTGCGCCCCATCTGTGCGGGGTGATGTTTGTCACGACGGAGCAAGGCGCCGCCGGCTCGTCAGGCGTTAATAGATTGAAAATGGCCGGAATCATTTCGGCAGGGACGTCGTTGTAGAACGTGTTCACGGCACGGGCCTGATATGCCGGATCGGTCGAGTTGGGATTGATCCGCGCAACGCCCGTGACGGCAATGGACCCGAGAAGCACGGTTCTGGTAAGCGAGCCGAACTGGGCATCCATGTTGATGATATCGTTGCCGGTCTTTCCAGCCGGAGTCATGAAAGCGGTCAAATAAACCAGGTGGTCGACGCCTTCCGGGCCTAGCCTCTCTCCCACCTCATTCACGACTATTCCGCCGAGGCTGTGCCCGACCACGATCACCGGCTCGTCTCCCCGAAGGGCGATGATCGATTCCACTGCAGCCGTGGCGTAATCATCAAGGGTAACCCCGGCTACCGGCGATACTTCATTTGGGTTCAAGTTCCCCGCCAAGTACGAAGAGGGAAACTGAGCATTCAAGCCGCTTCCTGGCCGGTCCAGAGCAACAACGCGAAACCCTTCGTTGATTAGAAGGCTCGCCGTGAGTTGAAAGCACCAGGCTCCATGCCAACTTCCATGAATCAGCACGAATGTCGGTCTGCGTTTCCACTCCCTGGCCTTGGCCGGCGCGGCCGGAACGGACGCGGCAAGTGCTCCCGCAGCACCGACGGCTCCCGAGAGCCCAAGAAAGCTGCGCCGGGCAATTTTGGCAGAGGCGAAGACACTTGCGCCTCCATCAGACTTATGATTCCTGATCATGGGAATAGCTCCTCCTGCGAAGGTCCAAAGAGCATGCGGACGTCGCGCGAAGCCGCTTCCGATTTGAGAGAAACCGTCTCCACAATTACCCCGCTGCTCGTGACCGCCTGGCGCGATCGCATGCCGGGGACGATTAAGAAGACACGAGATCGGGCAAACGCAACAACTGGAATCGGCGCGTAGGGCTATGGAGGGCTGCAGGATACACAAAGGACGGTTTCGTAGATCGTTTCTTCGTTCGATGCCGACAGCGATTGGCGCGGTTTTGGTTCCAGTCTCCGGCCGCCAACTTCGTGAACTCGGTTCAGAGCGACAAGCTCTTATTCCTGTCGTACACCGCAGGCCCTGCGTGGGTGGGCAAAGGCAAGGTCGGCAAGGACCTCACAGTGGAGCAGGGCAGAGAGGCGGCACGGCAAGCTGGCCTCATCATGCTGACAAAGATCCGCACCGCGCTCGGCAGCCTCGATCGGGTCAAGCGTGTGGTCAAAGTGCTCGGCATGGTCAATTCCGCCGATGGTTTCGGCGACCAGCGCTTGTGATGAATGGATTTTCCGATCTCATGGTGGAAGTGTTCGGTGAAGCCGGAAGACATGCGCGCTCCGCCGTTGGTGTGGCTGGCCTTCCTGGCAACTCGCCGGTCGAGGTGGAAATGATCGTGGAATTCGAGTGGGCAGCCACTCCGGGACGGAGTTTACCATCTATTTTCGTCAACATTAGAGCCCAACAAGGCTCACAATGGCATGAGGGATCAAAAACATAAACGATCGGGGTGCGGGTCTATCAATCTCGGAGCGCGCAGTGAGGACGTTTGTCTATCGGTTCGAGGGCGCCGCCGCCTTTGCGTCACATGGACCAGACGCCTGATTATTCCGAGATGCCGTTCGCCGCAAACAAAGCGCGGCCGTCGCGCGAGGCGAGATAAGTCATGAACGCTCTCGCGCTCTGCGCATTGGGCGAAATCGCAATCAGCGCGGCGGTGTAGCTCGTGTAGTTCTGAATCTCGGCCGGCAACGGGCCGACGAGCCGAACCCCCTTGTCGCGGTTCAGCACGATGTCGGTGATCCCGCCGAACCCGAATTCCTTACCCTTGCCTTCGACGAGCCAACGCATCACGGCATTGCCGTCGAAAAGACGCACGAGCTTGCCTTGAATCTCGTCGAAGACCCCGATCTTCTTCAGCATATCCTCGACATAGGCCCCGCTCGATGCCGTGTTGTACACGACCGCTTCGGCATCGAGGAGCGCCTTCTTCAGCGCTTGCGTGCTCGCT
>DATGCX010000217.1:0-2844 GCA_035311445.1 Xanthobacteraceae bacterium
GTTGGAACGCACGTGCTGGTCGCGACCGGTCGGCGGCCGAACACGGACGACCTTGGGCTCGACAGGGCCGGCATCGTCACCGACGCGCGGGGGTATATCCAGGTGGACGACCAGTTGCACACCAACGTCTCGGGCGTCTGGGCGATGGGCGACTGCAATGGCCGGGGCGGGTTCACGCACACGTCGTGGAATGATTTTGAGATCGTGGCGGCCAACCTCCTCGACAACGATCGGAGGCGCGTGAGCGACCGCATCACCGCTTATGCGCTCTATATCGATCCGCCGCTCGGCCGCGCCGGTATGACGGAAGCGCAAGTGCGCCAGAGCGGTAAGCCGGCGCTGATCACGACGATGGCCATGGAGGACGTCATGCGCGCGTATGAGAAAGGCGAGACCAAGGGCTTCATGAAAATCCTGGTGGACCGAGACAGCAAGCAGATTCTGGGTGCCTCCCTGCTCGGGCTTTCAGGCGACGAGGTGATCCACTGCATCCTCGATGTCATGTATGCGAAGGCGCCTTACACGGTGCTGCAACGGGCGATGCACATTCATCCCACGGTGTCGGAATTTATTCCGACTATGATGGATGACCTCAAGCCGTTGCAATGATTCGAGGAAGGCGCACGGGCATGCCATCAGGCCGCTTTGCTGCTCAGGCGTCTTGGTCGGCACGCAATATATTGTGGGCAGCGGGCCTCGCCGCATCGCCCGCCGCGACGTGGCTGCACGTCGCCGCCGACCGTGCCGGGCGGAGGTGCTCGACGATCTCTCGATTCCAAATCATCCGGAAATTTTTGCGATCGGCGATTGCATTTCCAAGAGCTGGGAAGGAAAGCCTGCTCCGGGCATCGCTCCCGTCGCAAAGCAGATGGGCCGCTACACTGCGGCCGTGATTAGGGCGCGCGTCGAAGGAGCCTCACCACCGCCGCCATTCCGCTATCGACATCAGGGCAGTCTGGCAACGATCGGGCGCAACAAAGCAATCGTCGATTTCGCTGGATGACACTCTCCGGCCGCTTCGCATGGCTCCTTTGGGTCTTTGCCGATATTTATTTTCTCATCGGCTTCCGCTCGCGCATCGTCGTCGCGCTCGATTGGCTGTGGGCCTATGTCACCTTCCGCCGAGGCGCGCGGATCGTTCTCGCCGAAACCGGCGGGGCGGGATGGCGCAGCCGCGGCCAATGCCCTGACGCATGCAACGGGCGAAGAGGAGACCAAATCATGAGCACCTATGATCTCGTGATCATCGGCTCTGGCACCGCCGCACAGGCACAGGCTCGCGCGTGCGTCGCGCTGGGTGGGCGGTGGCGCTGGTCGATCACCGTCCCTTCGGCGGGACTTGCGCACTGCGCTGCTGCGATCCAAAGAGGATGCCGATCCGTGGCGCTGAGGCGATCGACGCGCAGGCCCGCATGCGCGGGCTTGGTGTTGTGGGCGACGCGCACAGATTGATTGGCGCGGCTTGATTCGCATCTTGGGTGTGCACCTCGTCGGGACTCACGCCGAAGAGGTCATCAACCTGCTCGGCTTAGCGATCCGCGTCACGGTCTCACGATCAAGGATCTGAACACGATGATGTTTGCTTAGCCGGCCGGCACTTCTGACATCAGCTATATGCAGTGATCGGGCCCGTGACTTCACGCATCCGCCGCAGCGTGTGGATTTCCGTTGAGTCAGTAAAGGGACGAGTGGCGGCCCAGATTGGCATTGTTCAGCAGCGGGCGGCGTCATGCGCGGCTTGCGTCAGGGTAGTCGTCCGAGCCCCGCACCTATGCGCCGCTGCCTCAGCCGTTTCTGAAGGGGGACCATGGCGAACCGCGTCGAGGCTTCAGAGACGACCGAACGCGAGATCGACATCGCGGTACGCGAGATCGTGGTGAAACCCTTCCACCGGGCAACCGAAATGCTGCGGGCGCGCCGCGCCAATCTCGCCGAGGGTGCCCGCCTGCTGCTGGCGCAGGAGACAGGTGACCGCAGATCAATTCCCTGCGATCCGCTCGACCGCTGCGAAGGCAGCGCTGGCCGCACTTTGATGTGGCCATCACGCGCTCCGCTACCGGCTGCGCCAGCGCTCGGCATGTGGACCACTTCGACGCATCACCCCCTGCTCACGCAATTGGCCGCCAGTGCCGGCCATCGCGCGCCAGAAGCTGATTGGCTTCTTCCGGCCCATCGCTACCAGCCGCATAAAACGCAAGCCCATTCGGTCCTGCGCCACGCCATGCATCGAGGAACGGTTGGACCACTCGCCAACCGGCCTCGACCCCGTCCGCCCGTTGGAACAGGATCGCGTCCCCGATCATGCAATCATAGATCAGCGTTTCGTAGCCGGTGCTCGGTGCAGCGTCAAAATAGTCCTGGTATTTGAACGTCATGCCGACGCCCGAAATCGCGATCACCGGACCAGGCACCTTGGCGCTGAATTGCAGGCCGATGCACTCGTCGGGCTGAATGCTGATGACCAAAAAATTCTGCGCCAACCGGTCGACAGGCGTGTTGCGAAACATGGCGAACGGAGCCTGCTTGAACTTGATCGCCACTTCAGTTCGCTTAGACTTGAGCGCCTTTCCAGTGCGGAGATAGAAGGGAACACCCGCCCAACGCCAATTGTCGATCATGAGCTTGAGTGCGACGTAGGTTTCGGTTGTGCTGTCTGGGGCCACATCGGCCGTTCTACGATAATCCTCGACTTCGTTGTCCCCGACCCGCGCCGCCACATATTGCGCGCGCACCGAGTCTCGCAGAGCACCCGCCTCGCTCGGTACATGCACCGCATCGAGAGCTTCCGCCTTTTCCGAGCGGACCGCGTGCGCCTCGAAGCGCGAGGGTGGCTCCATGGCCACG
>DATGCX010000218.1:0-3297 GCA_035311445.1 Xanthobacteraceae bacterium
GTTTTGGAACGGATTCGTGGGGTCCCACCCGAGCGGGGGACGTCCATTGATTGTTTCCCATTTCCGATCGAAGAAACCACAGAACCGCCGCAACGCTTTGCGGACATCCATCCCAATATCCTGTCCCTCACCGGTCCGGTGCCGCCACAGCGCCGCCACGGCGACGGCCTTGGCGGCCAGGCCGATCGCGGCCATGCTGCCAAACCGGAAGGGGCTCGGAATGATCGGATCGCGGCCGTAGAAGGTGACTTTGCCGCCGCTGTCCGCGGTCGACATCCCGACGTCTTTCAGAACCTGATTGGTTGCGGCGTGCAGGTCGATATCCGAGCTGCGTTCCGGATTCCCGAGCTTCGATAGAAGTGTTTCGGTGAGCAAATCCGGCTGGGGCTTTTCTGTCGGCAGATCAGGTTTGGAATTTTCTGTCCGCAGGGCGGTCGCGATATTCATTTGCAAGCTCCCGTTTGGTTCGAGCCCTATCGTTACTCGGCTGCGACGGTGTGCGCGGCGAGCTTGTCGGCGCGCTTGGTGCGCAATTCGATGAGGCCGAGGAGAATCTCGTCTCGCTCCGCCTCCAGCTCCTCGATGGTGCGCGATCCGACTTCGGCATGGACACTGTCGATGAGCTTCCTTTGCACTTCCGCTGTCAGAACCGGCGAGCCGAGGGTCTTCCACCACGCCGTCATCGGACCGGTGAACTGCTGGAAAAAGTGCTCGATGCCGCCAGGGCCACCGCCGAGATGATTGAGCATCATGTTGCCCATGATGCCCCAGCGCAGGCCGGGGCCCCAGGAGAGCGCGGTGTCGACGTCGGCGGCGCTCACGACGCCCTCGGAAACAAGGTAATAAACCTCACGGGCCAGCGCCCCCTGCAGGCGGTTGGCGACGTGGCCCGGCATTTCCTTGTTGAGGCGCACCGTCTTCTGGCCGATCGACGTATAAAACTCCGTCGCGCGCCGGATCGTTTCTTCCGAGGTCTTTGCCCCGCCGACGATCTCGGTGAGCGGGATCAAGTGCGGCGGATTGAACGGATGGGCGATGACGCAGCGCTCGGGATGCGAGGCGGCGCCCTTCTGGATTTCGCTCATGGTGAGCCCCGACGAGCTCGATGCGATGATCACGTCGGGGGGGAGCAACTCATCGAGCTGTCCATAGAGCTTCTGCTTGAAGTCGATCCGCTCGGGCCCGTTCTCCTGGACGAGATCGACGCCGGCGACCGCCTGCGCGAGATCGGCCGTGAACTTGAGGTTCGACTGCGACGCTCCCGGCGACAGGCCCAATCGCTTGAGCGCCGGCCAGGCGGTCTCCACGAACTTGCGGAGCGAAGCTTCTGCGTTGGGCGCGATGTCCGTCGCGACCACTTGCAGTCCCTTGGCGAGAAACAGCGAGGCCCAGCTCGCGCCGATCACGCCGGTGCCGATGATGGCGATGCGGCGAATGGGCTTGTTCTCGGTCATGTCATTTCTCCGATGCGTTTTGTTAGACTTCGGCATAGGCGATGCCGGTGAGGTTGCCCTGGGCGTAGAGGAAGTTGCGCTCGTTCTTGCCATCGAGATCGGCGGAATAGATCGAGCCGGCGAAGTCGGTGACGAACATCCGGTTGCCGGGAACGTCGAGGGTGATGCCGATGCCCTCCATCAAATGCGTGACGACGATCTCCGGCGTCGCCTTTTTGTCGATCGGCGCCCGATTGACGGTGTTGCCGCGCGGAGGATCGCCGCGGTCGGTCCAGTAGAGAACGCGGTTCGCCAGATCAAGCTCGAGGTCGATCGGTTCCGGCAGCCGATCGAACAGCACCTCGATGTCGGATCGGTTCGTCGGGCTCTCGCCCTTCGGTATGTCGATGTTGGCGCGGAAGATACGGCCCAGGTTGCCGTTGTCGGGACCCTTTTGCGTCCAGTAGATGTGCCGCCGTTTGGGATCGATGGTGATGCCGACGCACCATCGGCTTTGATCTTGCCGGTCGTTGTCGCCGCGGCCGGTTTCGACCAGCGTTTCGACCTGTGAGCCATCGAGATTGGCGCGCATCACGCGCATGCCCTCGCGGTCGCACCAGTAGAGCTTCCCGTTCTCTTTATCGAGATGCATCTGCTTCGGCGTGAAGATGACGCCTTGCGGGACGATGACCTTTCGATTCTTGCCGTCGAGGTCGGCGCGCTCGATCGAGCCGTCATTGACGGGGGGATTGCCCATGTTGGTCCAATAGATGTGGCCCGCTGCCACATCCACGGCGATGCCGTCGGGCAGACGGCAATCGGTGACGATGGTCTTTTTCTCGGACCCGTCGGGATTCATCGTGTGAATGAGGCCGGCGTTCAGCTCGAGAACGAATAAGCGGCCGACAGCAGTTTTGCCGCCGGATGCAGGTCGTGATTCGGAAACCGAGAGCTCAGCCATCGCTGGTTCCTTTCATTCATTTCACAATTGTCGTTCAATCCCGCGATCCAACCAGCCGGCCTGGGTCATTCGATGCTTCGATTTGTGGGACAGCCCCACGAGGCTCACTTGGGTCGCGACTCCGGGCGTTCGGTTGCAGTGGCCTGCCTCGCCGCCGCAGCTTTTTGATCAGCGCTGCCACCTCGCACGCGAGAAAGCTGTCACTCGCGGGCGTGTGGAAGGTCGTGGTTGGCCAGCAGTTCGATGCTTTTTGATTGCCCCTGCTTCGCCGCGGGGCGCCTAAGATCGGACCCCGAAGCCACAATCAGGGCGATCGCCTGGGTGACGATGACTGGAAGAGTACCGCGTGGCGACCCGTGCAACATGGCCGTTCACAGCGCACTTAATTGCGGGCAGGCTTTGCCCTTATGTGTTCATCCCAACAGGACCCCCGAAGGCGATTTGGTTGCATGCTTTTGCTGCAGGTCAGATTTGCGATAATGCATTCCGTCCAAACCGTCGTTCTGTGGAGCGAATAAATGCGAAAGAGCTTGGCATCTCCGAATAGGAAGTCATCAAAACGTGATGCTCAAGGAAACGGTCGACGGTGAGTGAAGGCAAGTTCGCTGCAGTGCATGAGTCCGCTTTGGCACTTCTCGGACCTCGGTAGATGTCCGATTGAGGTCCGCAAAGGGGGTCAAAGCGGACATTGATCAGGTCCCTGGCCGCGATTTTATGAGTACAGCCCCAGACTGGTCCGCGGACTCTTGCGCCACTGTCTGCATCCCCGCATGAGGTCGGGCAGTGGGATGCTGAGTCGCATTACGGGCGCGCTGACGCGCCAGCCATCGCTGTCGTGCGGCCCGTCGCCACGCCGCCACGTCCGGCGCCCAGCCACGCACCTATTGCGAGGCATCGGACCTC
>DATGCX010000219.1:0-5377 GCA_035311445.1 Xanthobacteraceae bacterium
CGCCGAGCACGCTCATCGCAAAGAGCCGCCCCAGCATCCAGTACCACATCGCGCTTGCCGCCTCGTGCAGGATCTCGGCAGCTCTTGCGCGACGAGCGGGCGGCACCAGCAACACCAGCCCGGCGGCGTAACGTTCCGCCTCCGCCGCGACATACAGCGCGACAGACATGATCACGACGATCCCGCCCAGAACTCCGGCGACATTGATTGCAGCGCCAAAGAAACTTTGCAGCGCGGTGGTCGGAAATGCTTGGAGGTTGCCGACGGCCAGGTGATGCATCAACATCTTGCCGAGAGCAGACTGGCTGATCATGTCTCCGACTTTAGCGGCGGCGGCCGGCAATTGTACGGACAATTCAGTGATCTGACTGCTTATTCTCTCCAAAAAGAACCAGCCCGTTCCGACGAAAAAGCCGAGGATCAGCAGAAACACAACCAATAGAGACCAGCCGATCGGCAGCCTTGTGAGGCGCCGCAGCGCCGCGGCGGTGCGGCGCAGGCAGATGCCGAACAGCACGCCGGCGAAAATGACGAGGTCCACCCTGATCGTCAGCCACAAGAACAGTACCGCGAGCCCGACCAGCGTGAGGTAAGCCAACGCCCGAGGTATCGTGACCGCCGCCTGCCGACTGGCGGCCTCCTGACCTCCCTGTCGGCCGGCCGGCGCGACCACCGGCGGTTTCGCGCGAGCCACGGTTTCGCCCCTACGCCGCCGAACGCAGGACGCGGTTTCGCACCCACCAGCTAGCCAACCCGAGCGCGATCAGCGCGGCTCCGATGAGGAGCAGCAGCAGCGCTGCCTGCTCAAACCAAGCGGCGATCGGCACCGCCGCCGCAAGGAACGCGCCAGTCACGCAGAGCCTCCAGGCTCTGAGGTGTATCCCCGATACAAATACGCCCAGCGCAAGCAACGTCAGCAACATAAGCCCTCTGGCGTCGCTGTTGAGCAATTTGCGCGTGTCGCTGATGGTGATGAGATACATCGCGACCAGGACCGCCGCCCATTTGACGATTTGGGTTACGATCATCGCAACTCGTTCGCCTGTCCCCGCGTCTCGACGCCAGCCCACCGCACTGCAGACAAAGGCGCAAATCGGAGTCAGAATGACCCAATAGGTCGTTGCCGGTGTGCCGGAAATACTCGTCCAGCAGATGCCGACAAGGCCGAGGACGATGATTGCAATGTAAGGAAGTTCGTTCAGCAGACCCACCGCCCAGGCCCCTGCCCGGCCGGATTTCGTCGGGCTTTCCGAATGGGCCAGATTCGCTTCGGCCATCACTTGCCCCTTCCCGTCGCTCCGTCAGCCATCAGGCCACGCGAGCGCCATGGGTGACGACCCCGGCAGACCGGCGACGATCCCCCGCATCGAAGCTATCGCGGCGCCATCTCATTGTAGGGCTCACGGATCAGCACCTTCCGCCCCCGGGAAAACCCTGACCTCAATCGGGGTGTAAAGCTTGAGCACATCGATCGCCATCTCGACCTGCTCGTCGGTCGCCGCCTGGACGTAGACGAGCGTCTCGCCATTGCGGATATAGGGAGCAAAGGTCTCACGAAAATTCCCGAGGAGGAGCGGGCCAAGAAACCCGGCTTCGAGCTCGGGTTCCATCGTCTCTGGCGGGCGGCCGATTTCCTTCAGCACCTTGCGACCGATATCAACGGCTGGAACGCCTTCGGTCTTCAGGCGATGGCACGCGTCCTCGGCGATACCCTCGGACTGGAACAGCCCGGCAACGATTCTTGGCGCCATTTACCCTCCACCTCATCTATTTTTCAGGTTATCTAGCGCAAGCTCACCCGCAGCATCAGACCTTTACGGACGGATATTGTCGAGCAGCAAGAGGTCGCCGGGTGACGAACCAGGCGACGACGACCAACGGCACGGCGACGATGCTCCCGATCGCGAAGATCGTGGAGAATGGCAACCCGATTCCATCCCGTAACGGACCGATTCCGAACGCGGCGACCCCGTAGCCGAGTTGATAGAAGGCGATCAACTCCCCTGACATCACAGCTGAGAGAGAGGGAAACTCATCACCGCCGAAGCTGATGCTGAGTGGCAGAAACGCAGAGCATGCGAGGCCGGCTAACCCGAAGGCGACTATCCCCCCGGTTTCGTCCTGCACCCGGGAGGAAACCTGGAAGACGATGAGCAGCAGGATCGGAAGCGCGACATAGATCCAGCGTGCCGGCACGGCTCGGGAGATGAACGCGATCAGTACGCGTCCGACTGTCACCATCGCCCAGAAGGCCGCCAGCGCGAAGGAGGCGCCCTGGGCCGAGACGCCGCGCTCTACGCTCAGATACAGCCTTGCCCAGTTGCCGTTCAGCGTCTCGAGGATGCCGTAGAGAAACACGGCAGCGGCATAGAACCAGAACCTAACCGGCAAATTTCTCAAACCGACGGATGTCGGCGCGCCAGCGACAGCTGTCCCCACGGAGGCGCTCAATGGCTCCGTAAGAGCAATGCCGAAGATCAGCGTCATAATGCAAGCTACGACGACTGGGAGCAGCCACCAGACCCCAAGGCCGACGACGATCGCGACCAGTACCGGCGCCAAAGCGGTGCCCAACCCAAGCAGCGCATTCAGCGCCAGAACCGCTCCATCGGCGCGTTGCGGAAAAAATGCCTCGGCGTATGTATTGAGCGCCATGACCGTCGCGCCGAAGCCGAGACCCAGTGCCCCAGTGGCCACCAGCAGCACGCCAAAAGCGGTGTCCGGTGCGCCGAGCAGCAGCCCGGTCAGAGCGAGCAGTGCCATGGAGACAATATTGCAGGCGAATCCGGCCAGCATCACTCGGCGCAGGTGCCACCGGCGAGCCAGTTGCGGTGCCAGGCCGGAGGCAAGGATAGCGAGCATCACCTGGGGTACGAACATCGTCCCATAGCGGGTGGTGTCGAAACCGAACCCGGCCGGGCTTGTAAAAATTGAGCTGGCCGCAGGGAACGTCACGAGAGCCAAACCCTGGACAACGGCAGCGGAGTAAACCACGCTGATCTCGGCACGGCTCGCCGTTGCCATAGCGTTCATGGCCAAGGTTCTCGTCGCCTGTCTCGCGTAATCGTTTCTGGAATTTGTCCGGCGCCCGTCATAGGCGTGATCGTCGGCTCACCCCAGCCTCTGCAACAGATGATCTCCTATGCGGATCGCATTGGCAATCGCAGTCAAGGACGGATTCACCGCACCGATACTGACAAAGAAACTCGTGTCCACGACATACAGATTGTCGAGCTCATGTGCCTTGCAGTTCCTGTCCAACACGGAGGTCTTCACGTCGGTGCCAAACCGGCATGTCCCAGCCTGATGGGCACAGCCGGCGATCGGGATATCGGTCTTCATATAAATGTTGCGCGGGATCAGGTGCGCCGGATGCATGCCCAGATGGTGCAGCATCGATTTCAGCTTATCGTACAACTTCTGCTTGGGCACCTGGTTGTTTGGTGTGTAACTCAATGTCAGCTTGCCGGATCTGTCCACGGTCACGCGATTTTCGGGATCCGGGAGGTCTTCGGTCGTGAGCCAGAAATCGACGGCATGGTCCGCGAGGTCGTCGAGCAGACTCGTCGGGAGCAATGCGGTTGCGAGCGGCTGCTCTCCCCGGTACATGGGACCCTGAGACTTGCCGATCATCTGGATGCTGCCCATCGGATACTCGAACCCTTCCATCCCAAAATAGAAGTCATTCAACGCGATGGTCTTCTGAAACATGGTCGGGTTGGGCTCGCGCGAGATTGCGAGCACGGCCTGACTGTTATGGAACATGTAATTGCGTCCCACCTGATCGGAGCCGTTGGCCAGCCCGTTTGGGTGCTTGTCGTTGGCCGACATCAGCAACAGCTTGGCTGAGTTCGTCGCGCCGCATGACACGACGACGATGTCACCGCGAAAGGTTTCCCTCTCCGCTGCGACTTCGGCGACGACCTCAGTGACTGCCGAGCCCTCGGTATTTGTCTCCAATTTGAGGGCCTTCGCGTTGCGGAGCAGCGTCACATTGGGATACTCGAGGGCGGGCCGCACTGCGACAATTTCTGCGTCGGACTTGGCGTGCACGAGGCACGGAAAGCCGTCGCAAGTCTGACAGCGGATGCAAGTGCTGTACGCCATGTTCCGCTCGTCCATCATGACGCCACAGGGAGCCGGGAACGGATGGCAGCCGGCTGCCGTCAGGTCGTCGAAGAGCCGCTGGATGCGCGGCTCATTGGAAACCGGCTGGCATGGATACGGTCCACTGGCAGGAGGCTCGGTCGGGTCCTGGCCTCTCAGCCCGTGGACGTGGTACATCTGCTCGGCTCTTGTGTAATACGGCTCCAGTTCTTGGTAGGAGATCGGCCAAGCCGGTGAGATGCCGTCGTGATGCCGCAACTCGCCGAAATCCTGCTGTCGGAGGCGATACATGGCTGCACCGAACATCTTCGTGGCGCCGCCGACGAAATAATGTACCTGCGGCTGGAACGGTCTACCGTCGCGGTCGTACCAGGTGTCGGGCGAGATGTAGCGGTTCTCTACGAAGACTGCTGTCGCATCCCAGTTCTGCGCCTCGCGCTTAAGCCAGTCGCCGCGCTCAAGAATCAGGATGTTCTTGCCCGAGGGGGCGAGTTGTCGGGCGAGCGTGCCGCCACCTGCCCCGCTGCCTATGATTATGACGTCGAAGCGCTTATCCATATCAGCCTCCGCTTAGAGACCGGGGCTGCTATGCATGATGCCGCCATCCGCGAAGATGGTCGTCGCGGTGAGATAGCTTGCGCCGTCGCCGGCGAGAAACCCGACCACGGCGGCAATCTCCTCCGGGCGCGCCATGCGCCCCAGCGGTATCGCCGCATTTAGCTGCGCGAGCTTGGCCGGGTCGTTCATCGTCAGGAGGTTGATCGGCGTTGCCACCGCCCCCGGGCCTACTCCAACGATCAGGATGTTGTGTTTGGCGAGTTCCACACCCGCGGTGCGCGTGAGCATACGTATGCCGCCCTTGCTCAGACAATAAGCAGTGTTACCCGGCATCGGCCAGTCTTCGTGGACTGAGGTGATGTTGACGATACGACCGCCACCACCCTGCTTGATCATCTGCCTGGCCGCAATTTGCGTGCCGAAGAAGGCGCTCTTGAGGTTGATCCCCATCACCTTGTCGTATTGATCTTCGGTGGTGTCGAGGACCGAGGTACGCGTTTCGATGCCAGCGTTGTTCACCATGATATCCACGCGGCCGAACCTGCTCACCGCCGTGTCGACGAGCTTCTGCAGGCCGGCGAGCTTGCTCACATCGGCTTCGACTCCGGTGGACTGATCACCGAGTTTGGCGATCTGTTGCTCGAGCGCCTCGGTCGCCTCGGGATGAACTACATAATCGATGACGATGCTCGCACCCAGCCGGGCCAGTTCC
>DATGCX010000220.1:0-3333 GCA_035311445.1 Xanthobacteraceae bacterium
TCGGCATGGCGATGGTTGCCGAGGCCTGGCCTGATTCCATGCGTGCCCGCGCGTCCTCCTATGTCGGGCTGGGTTGGCAGACCGGCGTGCTGGCCGCAGCAATCGTCACGCCCCTGCTCCTGCCGATTATCGGTTGGCGCGGTATGTTCGCCGTCGGCATGATTCCCGCGATCGCCGCATTCTTCATCCGCCATGGACTGGATGAGCCCGAGCGCTTTGTTGCCAAGGTGGCGGGGGCTGGCCGCCATCCGTCCTCGCTACGCATGCTGGTATACGACGCCGCCACCGCGCGCATCAGCCTGGGGATGGCGATCCTCTGCGGAGTGCAGAATTTCGGTTACTACGGCGTGATGATGTGGCTGCCGAACTACCTGGCGACGCGCTTTCATTACGGGTTAACGCAATCGGCTGTATGGACCTCGGTGACGATCATTGGAATGGGCATCGGGATCTATTGCTTTGGCGAGATCGCCGACCGTGTTGGCCGGCGCCCCGCCTTCCTGAGCTATATGCTCGGGGCCGCGATCATGGTGGTGGTGTACTCCCAGCTGACAACGCCGGGCGTGCTGCTTATCGGCGGTGCGGTCATGGGGTTCTTCGTCAACGGTATGCTCGGTGGCTATGGCGCGCTGATGAGCGAGCTGTATCCAACCGTCGCCCGCGCCACAGCGCAGAACGAGTGTTCAATATGGGCCGCGCGATCGGCGGCTTCGGCCCGGTGGTCGTCGCGGCGATCGCCACAAGCTACGGCTTCGGCACAGCTATCGCGTTCCTGGCCGTAATTTCAGAACTCCGGACATAGCCCCCTTCTAAGCCCGGAATTAGGGGCACTTCCGCGGCAGGTGATTCGGACCGAAGCCTGGCCGTCTTTTTGATACGACAAGGCAGAACCACCTGAAAGATTGTGGCTTTTACATCAGGCTTGCGGATGCAGGTTTGTCCGCTAAAGCTCGCGTTCCATGAGCACCCAACAAGCTTTGCCGCTGCCCTCACCGCCGCCGTCGAATACTGTGGTTATCAATGCGCGCTGCAGCTTGCGGATGGAAACTGATCAACGCGTGATCGTCGTTGCCGGGCTGCCGGTGCATCACTATCGCGCTGAGGACACCGCCGCTGAAGCGTATGCGATGGTGTTTCTTGTTGAGTCAGGCTTTGCCCTGCAAACGGACGTTGCGCGTGCGTTTGGCTGTTCGGTGCGTACGGTGCGGCGCAACCAATGGCGCTATGCCCAAGGGGGGATGGCGGCGCTCGGTCACGAAGCGGGCTGGCGTCGCGGTCGCCGACG
The DNA here is from genome assembly GCA_035311445.1 of Xanthobacteraceae bacterium. GTDB lineage: Bacteria > Pseudomonadota > Alphaproteobacteria > Rhizobiales > Xanthobacteraceae > JAJPKK01. The sequence goes on from DATGCX010000220.1 coordinate 1,286, forward strand.
CATCTCGGCGAAACGTCTGCGCCGCATAGAGCAGATGAAGAGCCAGGGGATGAGCAACCGGGCGATCGCGCATAAGCTCGGCGTCACTGAGAAAGCCATTCGTAAACAGGTCGGACCTAGCAGGGGCGCGGCAAGTGGGCAGCTTGCGCTGCCTGAGATCCGGCCACCGAAAAAGTCGGCGGCGACTGCGCCACCGGCATCGTCGGCCGGGGGCGATGATGACGATGATGACGACCCAGGGGGAAAGCGCAGTCCGAGCGCCGCGCCCCCGGCCGCGGCGGCAAACGATGATGAGCCGGTGCCCAAGAGCCTCGATCGCGACGCGAGCAACCGAACCTTCGATCGGCAGCTCGCCTATCTCGGGCTGCTCAAGGATGCCGCACCGTTGTTTCGTGATGGATCCTCGATTCCGGGAGCCGGCGTCCTGTTGGCTCTGCCGTGCTTGATCGAGAGCGGGCTGTTGCGGATCAGCCGCAAGCTCTACGGTGAGATCGGCCCGGCTTTCTATGGTCTGCGCACGACGTTGCTGACGCTCCTGCTTATGGCGCTCCTCCGGATTAAGCGGCCCGAACATCTCAAGGAGCGGGATCCAGCTGCATTCGGCAGGCTCCTCGGGCTCGACCGCGCGCCGGAAGTGAAAACGCTGCGGCGCCGGCTCACGTGTCTCGCCGCGCGCCATTGCGCTGAGCAGCTCGGCGCAGAGCTCGCGCGTGTGCGTGTCGGTCAGCGCGGACATCTCATGGGCTTTTTGTACGTCGACGGTCACGTGCGCGCCTATCATGGCCAACGCTCTATTTCATCAAATGCTTATGTGGCGCGGCGTCATCTGGCCATGCCTGCCAGCACCGACTACTGGATCAACGACAGCTCCGGCGACCCATTACTGGTGATTACTGGAGAGATCGACGCTGCTTTGACGAAAGCTATGCCCGGTCTGCTTCGCGAGGTGCGGGAGGTGGTTGGCGAGCGAAAGGTCACCATTGTCTTCGACCGCGGCGGCTGGAGCCCGAAATTGTTCGCCACGATGATCAAGGACGGCTTCGACGTGCTGACCTATCGCAAGGGCCGGTTCCGTCACATCAATGAGCGGCGCTTTGTCCGCCGTCGCGCCGTGCTCGACGGACGCTCGGTTGACTATCTTCTGCACGATGAGCCCGTGCGCTTGCTCAACGGCAAGCTGCGCTTGCGGCAAGTCACGCGCTTGTGCGACGGCGGCCATCAGACGACGGTGATCACGAGCCGATGGGATCTGCGTGACATCGAGGTCGCCTATCGCATGTTCGAGCGCTGGAGGCAGGAGAACTTCTTCAAGTACATGCGAGAAGAGTTCCTGCTCGATGCGCTCGTCGACTACCAGATCGAACCGGAGGACCCCACCCGCACCATCCCCAATCCAGAACGCCGCGCCTTGGACAAGGAGATCCGCGCGGCCCGCGCTGACGTCGCTAGGCTCGAATGCGAACTGGGGGCCGCCGCCGCCAACAATGCCGAACAGCGGCGGCCAACCATGCGCGGTTTCAAGATTGCCAATGCCAGGCTTGGCAAGCAACTGCGCAAGGCACTGACCCACCTAACGCGGCTGCTCAAGAAACGCCGCGACATTCCCAAGCGCGTCGAAGTTCGAGAACTCAGCGAGCAGGCTATGGTCAAGCTCGCCACGGAACGCAAGCACCTGACCGACATCATCAAGATGGTTGCCTATCAGGCAGAGAGCGAGCTCATTGCGCTGATGCGGCCTCACTATGCCCGCATCGATGACGAGGGGCGAACCCTGCTGCATGAGCTGTTCGCCACGGCAGGTGACATCAGCGTCTCCAATAGCGAGCTGCAGATCACGTTGGCGCCGCTCAGCTCGCCGCATCGCACGCTCGCTGCCCAGGCTCTGTGCGACATCCTCAACAAGACAGCGACAGTCTTTCCCGGCTCTTCCCAGCGGATGCGGTTTGCGGTCCAGCCGCCGCGCCGTATCGGCCTTGCCTTTCCAGGCTCGCCGGGCAAGCGCGGTGTCGAAAAGGTAGCTGTCGCGGCTGCCTGATCGGGGCCGGACC
>DATGCX010000221.1:0-3036 GCA_035311445.1 Xanthobacteraceae bacterium
GCGAGCGCACCAATTACCGCCGGATATGACCGATGCTGTTGAAAAGTCCTAGGTGTGCCAGCGGCGCGCAAGGGCCGGCAGGATTTGCGGAACGGGACGTTGCGGAATGTTCGGCGGGGCCATCGTCAGGTTTCCCGAATCACTCCGGCTTGGCCCCCGAGAACTTGACTACCTTGCCCCATTTCTCGATTTCTTCTGTGATGAGCCTTCCGAAAGCGGCGGGCGAGCCAGGAATTACGGTGCCGCCCACGTCGGCGAGCCGGGCCCTTAGTTTGGAATCGGCCAAGCCCGCATTGATCTCCATGTTGAGTTTGTCGACAATTTCGCTTGGCGTGTTCTTGGGCGCGGCGACGCCATACCAGGCGCTTGCCTCATAGCCCGGCAAAAAATCGCCCACGGTTGGCAGGTCCGGCAGCGCCTCCGAGCGCGTCGCGGTCGTCACCGCCAGTGCGCGCAGCGCGCCGGATCGAATGTGCTGAAGCGAGCTCGTCAAAACGTCGAACATGACTTGTACCTGGCCGCTGATCATGTCGGTGAGCGCAGGTGCCGAGCCGCGATAGGGCACATGAACGAGGTTGACGCCAGCCATCATCTTAAAGAGCTCGCCGGCGATATGGACCGAGGTTCCGATACCGCCAGACGCCATGTTGATTTTGCCCGGGTTGGCCTTGGCATAGGCGATAAACTCGGGAACGGTGTTGGCTGGAACCGATGGGTTGAGCTCCATGACGAACGGCACGCGGATGATGCCCGCCACCGGCGCGATGTCGCTTATGAAATTGAAGTTGAGGTTGTCATAGAACGTCACATTGACCGCATTGGTCGAGGTGACTTGCAGAAGCGTATAGCCGTCAGGAGGCGCCTTCAAGGCTGCCTCAGTGCCGATATTGCTGGCGGCACCAGGCCGGTTCTCTATTACGAATTGCTGGCCGAGACGCTCTGACAGCCATTGCGCCATCAGGCGCGCAACAATGTCGGCCGGGCCGCCAGCGGGAAACCCAACGATGATGCGCACGGGACGGGTCGGGTAGGTTTGCGCCCGCGCACTCGACGATATGGCGGAGAAGGCGACGGCACCGGTCGCCAGATGCAGAAATTGACGCCGCGGAAGTGTCATCGTCTTTCCCTTCCCAATGGCTGATGAAAGTTCCGGCCGCGATCGGAGTCGCTCTGCCCCAGTCTAACGTCGCCAAAACATTGGCGGCTTGCGACGTGTCACCGCAGCTTCGATACGGGCCAATGCTATTGCGAGTGCTGGCGCGCGGGAGCATGCTCTTTGGTGAGCGTGTTCGACCCGCGACGTCCGGAAAATACACGTATCAGTTCGCACGAAGTCGAGCAGACCTTCGATTCATAAAACAAACTTCCAGGGAGGAATAGATGGCACCATTCCGCATGTTGTGTGGCGCCGCCGTCAGCGTTGCACTTCTCGCCGTGGCTTCGGCTGCGGTGATATCGGCCGCCAGCCAGATGCAAGCGCAGGCTCAGCAATATCCTAACAAGCCGGTCACAATCATCTCGGACTCGGCTGCGGGCAGCACGCCAGATGCCGTCCTGCGGGTGATTGCCGATCGGCTGAGCCAGATGTGGGGGCAACAAGTCCTTGCAGTGAATCATCCCGGCGCCACGGGCAGCATCGCTTCGCGAATTGCAGCCGACTCTCCGCCTGATGGATACACATGCCGGTGCTATCCAGCTTCGTGGCGCTGCCGGGACCGGCGCCCAACGTGCCAATCCGGCTGCCGCGGGACTTTTCCGCAATCGGCTTCGCGGCCGAAAATCCCATGTTCGTTGTAGCCAGTCCCTCACTCGGCATCAGCAAAATTTCTGATCTCATTGCCCAAGCGAAAGCGCGTCCGGGGGCAATATCTTGCGCTATCACCGGCGTCGGCAGGCTCACGCATCTAACGGCCGAACTTTTGCAAAGCCGGGCGGAGATCAAGCTGTTGACCGTCCCGTATACGGGCGGCCCAGCGCACGCGATCAGCGATGTCGTGAGTGGCCGAGTGGGGCTAATCATCGAAGGTTATTCCGGGATTGCCGGGGCAGTTCAGTCAGGTTCAGTTAAAGCGATCGCGGTCGCATCGGAGGAGCCTCTCGCCGAGTTCCCCGGTCTGCCCACCGTCGCGGAAACCATCCCCGGTTTTGCGGCCACCGGCTGGCAAGTCCTGGTGGCGCCGGTCGGCACGCCCGAACAGATAATTGCCAAAATCAGCGACGATCTGCGCAAGGTCGTCACGGACCCGGATCTCAAGAAAAAGTTCGCTACGCGCGGCAGCTATACGCGAGCCATGTCGCCAGCCGAAGCCATCACTTTCGTGCAGGCGGAGCAACGGAGGTGGAAACCGGTGCTAGAGCTCATCGCGAATAAGACGAACTGATATGACGACAATAAGCGCCAGTTTCGCATGGGAACCTGGGAGGAACACGTTTGGCACGGCAAGCCTACAGCGCCGACTATCAACTACTTTGGACGCCTGGACCTGATGTTGCACCCGAAGCAAGGGATGGTGAGGGACACGGCGACTGAGGTTCTCTACGGCGGCGCTGCGGAGACAACCGTCCCGGCTGTTCGCAGTGGAGTACGGTGTCAACATAATGCGCGCTCTGCGAACCTTCGTGGTTGCCGCGCTGATGGCAACCACAGCTTGGACTTCCACCCACGCCGCCGAGCGCGTCGATCTCCTCCTTGTGCTGGCCGCTGACGTTTCGGGCAGCATGGATAAGTCAAAATTCGAGCTGCAGCGTTCGGGATATGCGGCGGCTTTCTCCAACCCTCGAGTGATTGAGGCCCTTCGCGGCGGCCCAAGAGGGCGCGTCGCCGTTACGTTCATCGAATGGTCGGGCGTTTTGCAACAGAAGGTCGTAATCGATTGGACGATGATTAGCAACGATGAGACGGCACGTCAGTTCGGGGATCGCATCATGGAGGCACCACGCGCGTTCGCTAACAGCACATCGATCAGCGCCGGGATCGACTTCGGGATGACCCAACTCGATCGGGCACCCTACAAAGCGCACCGGCGCGTGATCGAT
>DATGCX010000222.1:0-4650 GCA_035311445.1 Xanthobacteraceae bacterium
ACCGACTTTGATCCTCCCGAGTGCAAGCCTGGCGTTTTGATGGTCGGTGGCTAGCCAAACAGGCAAATGACGTAGATTGATCCGTTCGGCCGATACGACGCTCGCCATGGCGAACGTCCGCTGCTTGCGCTCGTACAATCATGGGCCAACGGCCCGCATGCCTGCGCGACATCAATGTTGAACGGCAGCACAGAGAACACTTCGAATGTCTCCGATGGTAGCGGTCGAAGTCGAACGCGCGACCGCAACACGGAACCCCGTTGGCGTAATCTGCGGTAGTCGCCGTGCGTCGGTCGTCGGCCCTCAGGAACGGCAGGCACGGTATGTCTTGGCAGGGGGTGCGATTCCAGGTATTTCCCAACCTCGAATAACACCAATAAAATCAATATCTTGAACGGTACTTCGGCGCCCCGTAGGGCGGCGATGCCGGCCTCGACGAGCCTGGCTGGTGTACATCAGCAAGCAGGCTCCGAACACTCTGAACTCTTCGCTGACGCGAAAGGGCGCATCGATCGAAATCATGTCCATGGCCAGAGGCCTAACAACGGGCCAAGTCACCCATGGTCAGGAGCCGCGCCGGGTGCATACAGCATGAGTGGCGTCGTTCGGTCACCGCGTTCACGGCGAGGACCCTACGCAGAACGCGCACGGCACAAGCGACAAACTGATGTTGGTCGTGGATAACGGACGTGGAATGGCGCATCATGCCGATGCTATAGGCTCTGATGGGAGACAATATGCGACTGAAGGGCAAGGTGGCGCTGCTGACCGGCGCCGCGGCGGCGATCAAGGGCGAATTGATGGGTTTTGGTGGCGCGGTGGCGCATCTCTTTGTGCGCGAGGGCGCCAAGGTGGTTCTGACCGACATCCGCGACGATCTGGGCGAGCGCGCGGCGGCTGCGCTCCGTGCCGATGGCCATGACGCGCGCTATATGCACCTGGACGTGACTTCCGAGGAGAACTGGGCCAACGTGGTCGACGCGGTTATGGACACGCACGGCCGGCTGGACATCCTGTTCAACAATGCCGGAGTCGGATTCCCCAGAAAGGTCGAGGATATCACGGTCGCTATTTGGGAGCGCGAACTCGACGTGCACGCGAAGGGTGTATTCCTTGGCACGCGGTCAGCGATCCCGGCCATGCGCAAGGGCGGTGGAGGTTCGATCGTTAATACCTCTTCCGTGATGGGCATTGTCGGCAGTCCCACCTCGCCTGCCTATTCGGCTGCCAAGGGCGCGATTACCATCTTCACCAAGTCCGCGGCACTGCAATATGCGAAGGAAAATATCCGCATCAACTCGGTACACCCCGGCTATGCCGATACACCGTTGACTGAGCAGCGTTTCAATGACCCCGCTGTACGCCAGGCTCTGATCGATCGCACGCCAATGGGTCGGCTCGGCACCGCGGATGACATCGCCAATGGCGTCTTGTTCCTGGCCTCCGACGAGTCATCTTGGGTCACCGGCTCGGAACTGGTGATCGATGGTGGGATGACGGCACAATAACTGTCGGTCGACCGCTGCGTTGGGTGACACTAGCATTTCGAGGCTTGCAAGCGCCGGAGGAAATGATCGTGGAGTTCGGTATCTTCAATCTGATGGGCGCGCGTGACCCGCGCACCCCGACCGCCCAGGTGTTCGCAGAGGTCGTGGAGAAGGTCGCTCTCGCCGACAAGCTCGGCTACAGCACTGCATGGTTCGCTGAGCATCATTTCTCGAACTATTGCATGTGCGCCTCACCATTGATGATGGTGGCGCATTGCGCAGCGACCACGCGGAACATCCGTCTCGGCACGGCTGTTGTCGTGGTGCCGCTCTACAATCCGGTGCGGCTGATCGCGGAGATCGCCTCCGCTGATGCAATGTCCGGGGGACGCCTGATGCTCGGCATCGGTGCCGGCTACCAACCCTATGAGTTTGAGCGGTTCGGCGTCGACATCAAAGACAAGATCGAGATGACTGATGAGTTCCTCGAAATCCTTGATCTGGCATTCAAGCAGGACTTCTTCAGCTACGATGGTCGGCACTACAAGATGCCGAAAACTCATATCGCGGCGCGCCCGGTTCAACAACCTTTGCCAATCTATGTGGCCGGCCACACGGTCGAGATGTTCCGCGCCGCTGCGCGCCACGGCTACCGCGTGATCACTTCCGGCCGCAGCGGCGGCCTCAAGGTGCTCGCCGACCAGTACGCCGACTTCGCCAGGGCCTTCGCCGCGGAGAACGTGCCCGTGGAGAAGGCGCACATGACGGTGAACCGTTTCGCGCTCATCACAAACAGCCGGGAGGAAGGCCTGCGGTTTGCGGAAAATGCGCGCTATCAGACGCGGCTTGCTTCAAGCCTTCGTAATCGGCAGGAGGTGATGGACGGCATCGCGCTCGTCGACGTGCCGGCCAAGGGCGAGGAGTCGCTCGAGACCGTCCACGACAATCTGCCGATCGGCGATGTCGAAACCGTGGCCGAGAAGCTCGTGGCAGAGATCAAGGTCGCGAAGCCCGCTCAACTGTCCTTCGCATTTAAGGTCGGCAACACGCCGCACAAATCGGCTATGCGCTCGATGGAGCTAATGATCGGGGAGGTCAAACCGCGAATAGAGAAGGCGCTCGGGCTTGGCTAGCGCTGAGATTATTCCTGGCCGCCCAGCAGAGATTCCGGACAGTATGACGACGATAGCGAATGACGAAAGGCGAATCGGATGCGTGCAGTCGGACTCATGGTTTATGGCGGCCCCGACGTCCTGCAACTTGTGGATGTGCCGGAGGTGCATGCCGGCGCCGGGCAGGTGAGGGTCCGGGTTCATGCGGCGGCGGTGAACCCCACAGACACGATGGTGCGCAATGGCTCACGCGCCGAGCAGCAAAAGGTCGATCCTCCGCCCTACGTTCCCGGAATGGACGCAGCCGGTATTGTCGATCAGGTTGGACCCAGCGTTGCGACGGGCGTCAAGGTCGGTGATGCCGTGATGGCCATGGTGGTGCCGAAGGCGAACCACGGTGCCTATCGTGAGCAAATTGTTCTGAATGCCCGTGCGGTAGTTGCCGCGCCTGTTGGGACAGCGCACATTGAGGCATGCACGCTGCCCATGAATGGACTGACGGCACGACAGTCTCTCGATCTGCTCGGGCTGAAAGCTGGGGAGGTGCTTGCTGTCACTGGCGCTGCCGGCGCTTACGGTGGCTACATTACACAACTTGCCAAATCGGGAGGACTCAGGGTTATCGCCGATGCGTCGGAAGCGGATGAGGCGCTGGTTAAGTCGCTCGGCGCCGATATAGTCATTCGGCGCGGCAACGATGTCGCCGAGCGGATACGCTCGCACTTTCCCAATGGCGTTGACGGCCTCGCGGACGGTGCCGTGCTAAACGAATTGGTCATTCCGGCAGTCCGGAACGGCGGCGCATTTACGTCTGTGCGCGGCTTCCAGGGCACGCCGCAGCGTGGCATCAAATTCACAACCACGTTCGTGCGCACCTATGATTGCGAGTTCGAGAAGCTTGATGGTCTCAGGCAGTTCGCCGAGGCTGGCGTACTCACGCTGCGAGTGGCCGGGACTTACCCCGCGGAGCGGGCGAGCGAGGCACACCGACGGCTCGAGGCCGGCGGCACAAGGGGGCGACTGGTCATCACATTTTGATCGATGCATTTCGCTCGCCCTACGCTCTCAGGGATACCAACGCGGAAACTGAAAGGAACACCGTCGCTGCGTAAGACATGGCGGCGTAGGCAACCCTGCATCCAGTTGCAATAGTGACTTAGGGCGGCTGGACGTGATGGCCCACTGGCGGTTGCAAACCCGTTGCTGAGCGGCCATAAATCGTATTTCATCTCGCAAGCAGCTCAGAGTGAGTCTTGCGCACAAGCCTGCTCATGGCCATGGTACATCGTTCACAAATATTGCAAGAGTTCCTAACCGCTACACAAGAAGCTATTTCCGCGCGTACGGGAACCAACACTTCGGCTGCAATCGCGATGGAACGAGTAATCAAGTCGATGGACATATCCGGGTCGGCGAGCGATTTCATCAAACCACGAACGTTACCGGTATGCTCATTCCTCGATCCAGCCATTGCGGGCGCAAAGCATGGGCCAACGGACGTCGCGCGCGTGGCCAGTGCCATCAAAGGTCTCGCCCCAGAACTGTGCTGGCGACTCAAAGCTAGTGGCGATCCGGTTTTCGCCAATGGGCACGCCAACGCAGATATTTTAGGATCGGTGCCAGAAGCTCTTGAGCAACGGGACGATGTCCGGATCGGACTGAGTTTGATGGCCCCCGGAATTACTTATCCGGATCACTCTCATCCTCCGGAGGAAGTGTACCTTGCACTTTCGCGCGGTTTCTGGAGGCACGAGGCTGGTGCATGGCACGAACCGGGCTTGGGCGGAATATTCTACAATCCCCGAGGCATTACCCACGCGATGCGTTCAAGTTGCGAACCATTCTTGGCGATCTGGTGTTTGCCGATTGATTGAGGCAATCGGGTTGAAGCTTCGCATCGCGGAGCAGCAGAACATCAATGACCATCAGGGCGCGGCGTACACGGGGCGCAACCGTGTGCGCGAGTTTGTTGGCGTGTTCTCCATAGGATACTTCGGTTATTGCGCCTTTCCCGCCGCATGATATCCATGTGGTACTGGAAGGCGAAGCCG
>DATGCX010000223.1:0-5902 GCA_035311445.1 Xanthobacteraceae bacterium
GCCACGCTTGTCGCGGCCACCCCGATTATTACCGCTCTGTCCGCGAAAGCTCGGGATTGCCGGGACAAGGCCCGACGATGACGCCAGTCTGTAACTCAAAGCGAGCGAAATCTTCACATCTGCCGCCCCTTTGTGATGTGCGGTCCGCGGACCCTCTCGCGGTGAAAGACATACAGCCCCCGACGCGATAACGAGTAACGCTCCGGCCAGCGTATAGGCGTCCGGCACGTCGCCGAATACGCCGTAGCCGAGTGCGATCACCCAGACGAGCTGGCTGTAGATGAAAGGTGACAGCAGCGACGCCGGTGCAAGCCGGTGCGCCGCGATCAACATGTAATGGCCGATGCTTGCGAGCGCGCCTGCCAGCGCCATCAGGGCAATGTGCCGCAGATCCGGCGCTGTCCAGAAAAAATGGCACCACCGGCAGCATCAACGTCGCGCCGACGAAGTTTGAATAGAACAAGGTGGTGTCATTTGAATCGGTGCGGGCGAGAATGCGGGTGGACAGCGCATAGGCCGCATAGCTCACTGCCGCCATGAGGGCCAGAAATGCAGCCGGATGGACAATGCCGAATCCCGGCCTTGTGAGACCACCAGAATTCCGATAAACCCGACTCCGATCGCGGCCCAGCGGCGCACGCCCACCCATTCGTCGAGGACCGGCCCCGACAAGGCAGCTACGAAGAAGGGCGTCGAAAACGCAATGGCGAGAACCTGATCGAGCCTGAGATATTTGAGGGCGAAAAAGTTCAAGAACGTCGAGCCCAGCAGCAAGGTCGCCCGGCCGACCTGGAATATCGGTCGTGCGGTGCGCAACAGGCCTGGGCGGCTCAGCGGATTGGACACGACAAGGGTGAGCAGGAACGCAAAAGTGTAGCGCGCCCATACGACCTGAAGCACATCGACCTGGCGGCCGAGATATTTTGCGGTCGTATCGAGGAATGCAAACGAGCTGACCGCGCCGCACATGAGAGCAATGCTGATGAGACGGGCACGACGGACCGTCGCGGAGCGTGGACTTCCGTTACCCTGTGGGGAAGCAATATCCGTCACCGCTCGCTCGCAATCGCACTCTCGTGCCAACGGCGCAGCACGAGGTACGACAAGAGCGACAGCGCGAGAAAGATCGCTATACCGGTAATGGACAGCAGGATCAGCGCCGCGAACATGCGCGGGATATTGAGCCGGTAACTGGATTCGGCGATCCGGTAGGCGAGCCCCGACCCTGCGCCGGCTGACCCTGCCGCTATCTCCGCAACGACCGCGCCGATAAGTGACAGCCCGCCGGCAATCCTCAGACCACCGAGCATGTAAGGCAATGCGGAGGGCAGCTTGAGGCGCAGCAATACGGAAACACGTGAGGCGCCATAGATTTTGAACAGATCGGCGAGATTGCGATCGACCGAGTTGAGGCCAAGCGTAGTATTGGCGAGGATCGGAAAGAACGCCACGATCCAGGCGCAAGCCAGCACGGCGGCCTGCTGCGGCAGATAAATGAGCAGCAATGGCGCAACCGCGACCACCGGCGTGACCTGAAGAATCACCGCGTAAGGATAAAGAGAATCCTCGATCAGCCGTGATTGGTTGAACAGGATCGCAAGCCCGATGCCGCCAGCGAGCGCCAATGCGAGCCCCTCGAACGTTGTCACAAGCGTGACGAGGAGCGAATCCCACAACAGGGGCCAGTCGGACAGCAGGGTCGCGGCCACGAGGCCGGGACCTGGCAGGATGAACGGCGGAATATCCTTGATGCCGACCACCAGGTCCCAGATCAGAATGCCGAGCGCGAGGGTTGCGATGGGCAGCACGATCCGCGGCCACGCGATGCCACCGGTCGTGATAGGCGGATCCGCGCTGCTCGTCATTTAGCTCTCACGACACACCCTCCGGCGATCCGTCTTCCATGGCGCGCGACAGGGCCTGCGACGCGATCCGGCAGTGGCGCGCATATTCGGCCGAGGTGCGAAAGCGCTCGTCCCGAGGATAAGGCTGATCGACGACAAGTTCGGTGAAAACACGGCCGGGTCGCGGCGTCATCACCACGATCCGGCTCGACAGATACACCGATTCGAACACCGAATGGGTCACAAAGATCACCGTATGACCAACCGCCCGCCACAACCCCAAGAGATCATTATTGAGCTTGAAACGGGTGATCTCGTCGAGGGCCGCGAACGGTTCGTCCATCAGGAGCAGCGGCGGATCCGTGACAAGAGCACGTGCGATAGACGCGCGCATCTTCATACCGCCGGAGAGTTCGCGCGGATAGGCGTCGCGGAACGATGCCAGGCCGACGCGCTCGAGCGCCTGCGTAACGCGCCGCCTCGCCGCCCGACGTTCAACACCTTGGAGTTCGAGCGGCAGCATGACATTGCGAAACACCGTAGCCCAGGGCATCAGCGTCGGCTCCTGAAACACGAAGCCGACGTCGAGCCGATTGCCGCTGCGCCCGCCGCGTCCGATGCCGCTCCGGGAAATTTCGCCACCGGTGGGCTCACTCAATCCGGCGATCAGCCGCAGGGCGGTGGATTTGCCGCAGCCGGAGGGGCCGAGCAGGGAGACAAATTCGCCGTCACGGATCGTGAGGTCGAAGTAATCGAGCGCCAGCGTGCCGTTCGCGAATTTTTTGGTGACGCCGCTGAGCGTGACAACGGGTGCGCTTGCGGCAGATGGTTCGGCGGCCGGAGGCATCGAGGTGTTTGTGGCGCGCGTTTCGATGTGATCGAATCGAACCTCCGCCGTCATGCCTGCGCTGATCGCGGGCATCCGCGCTTTTTTTGCCAAATCTCGGCAAAGACGGCGCGGATGGCCGGGACAAGCCCGGCCATGACTCGGGAGAGGCGATTTAACATAGCCGGAATCAGCTCAATTGCGCCGCAACTCTAGTCCCACCTTCTGATTCACGAATCGCAACGTATAGGATTTGCGATAGTCGAGGTTGGATTTCGAGATCCCGGCCCGCACCATCTTGCCGAAGAAACTCGCCATGCGGGCATCCGTCATCGCCCCAATGCCGCGCTCAAGTGAATCGCCTGAATCCACTATTCCGTACTCCTTCATTTTGGCGACCGAATAGGTCAGGAGATCATCGGTCATTTCGGGATTCTGGTGCTTGATCAGGTCATTGGCCGGCGCGTTGTTGCCGTAAATGTAGTTATACCAGCCGATGATCGAGGCATCGACGAAACGCTGTACCAGATTGGGATTGCGCTCCACGAGATCACGCCGCGTCTCGATCAAGGTCGAATAGCTATTGAAGCCGTAATCCGCGATCAGGAAGACCTTCGGCTTGATCCCGCTCTGCTTTTCGATCGCGTAAGGTTCGGACGTCACATAGCCCTGCATCGCGCTGTTGCGATCAGCAAGGAAGGGTTGAGGGTTGAACGTGTAGGGCCGGACCTGGGCATCACTGAAGCCATAATCGGCCTTGAGCCACTGGAAATAGGTGGCCATGCCCTCCTTGGACACGTACAGAATCCGGTCCTTGACGTCCTTGATATCATTGATGCTCGGATTGGGATGGGCAATCAGAACCTGCGGATCCTTCTGAAACATGGCCGCGACCACTATGGTCGGAATATTTTGCTCGACCGCATCGAAGGCCTGCAGCGTGTTCGCACTCAGATAAAAGTCGATCTTTCCGACCGGCAGCAGGATGCGGTTGTTCACCTGCGGACCGCCCGGAACGATGGTGACGTCGAGACCGTAGCGGCGATAGGTGCCGTCGGCGAGCGCCTGGTAGAACCCACCGTGTTCCGCTTCGGCGACCCAGTTGGTCGCAAACGACACTTTGTCGAGCGTCTGCCCGACGGCATTACCGACCCAAATGTTGCTCATCGCCGCACAGGCGACTATGAAGCCCACAGTGACCAAAAATTGGACGGGCAGTCGGAAGCCGGGCGTTGAAAATCCAGGGTTATGCATCGTTGCATTCTCCAAACACTGACAAGATTACGCGGGCGGAGCCGGAAAGGCGAGTGACCGAGAAATGATGCCGAAGCGCGACTGGATGGAGATGACGTGGACCGACGTGGCTGCCGGCGACACGAGGCGCTGGATCGCAGTGTTGCCGGTCGCAGCCATCGAGCAGCATGGACCTCACCTCCCGCTAGGCGTCGATTCCTATATCGCCGAAGCTTATATTGCCCGCGTTCTACCCCTGCTTCCCGCTGATCTGCCAGCGACCTTTTTGCCTGTGCAAAAAATCGGCCAATCGGATGAGCATCTGGCCTTTCCGGGGACGTTGTCGTTTTCCGCCCGAACCATTATCGGCGCCTATACGGAGATCGGCGAGAGTCTCTATCGCAGCGGCGTGCGCAAGCTCGTGATCGTCACGAGCCACGGTGGTAACGTTTCCACTGTAGAGCTGGTTGCCAGGGATTTGCGTGTGCGCCTCAAGATGCTGGTGGTGACCTGCGCATGGCATCGGTTTGGCTATCCGCCGGGCACCTTCGAACGGATGGAGCAGCGCCATGGCGTGCATGCGGGCGATGTGGAGACCTCGCTGGTTCTCGCCCATAAGCCCGAAACCGTACATATGGAATACGCCGTTCCGGCTATTCCGGCGACCGTCGAGATGGCAGAGAGCTTCAAATGGCTCAGCGCTTTCCGACCGGTTGGCTTCGGCTGGATGAGCCAGGACCTGCATCCCACCGGCGCGATCGGCAACGCAACACGCGCGACGGCGCAAAAGGGTGAGCAGGCCCTTGCGCACGGAGCGCGCGCTTTCGTGGAGCTGTTGCAGGATGTCGACCGGTTCGATTTGAAACGCCTCGCTGACGGACCTCCGGATAATCCGGTGGCGCACAGCGGTGAGTAAATCCTTAACTTCCGGAGGCTACAGAGACCACTTTGAACACACAGTGGTCGTCGCACGCTTGCCCCGGTTATCCTGAACGCTGAGCAACGAGCAAACAGCAATTGGGCGACAGCGGCAAGTCTCGCCACGCAGGAGAGATGATAGTTGCTTCAACCTGAGCGGAATCCGTTATAGACAAGCATGCCGGCAGCGGAACCGGGCGGGACGATAAAACGTTTGTGCACTACAACTTGATTGTGTCCGGAAACTCATTATGGCCCTTGCGCCACCAAACGACTTTGCAGCAACGCCGCGGGGCACTTACCGTCCGCCTGCGCCAGTGCCCCGGGATAAACCAATGGGGCCGATTGCGCTTGCCTGGGCGCTGGCGACGAATCCGCTCGAATGTTGGACGCGCGAGCATTTCGAGAAGCCGATCGTAAGGGTAGGTTTACCTATCGGAGAGGCGGTGCTGGTGCATGAGCCAGGTGCCATCCGCCGTGTGCTCCTGGACAACACCGCAAATTATCGCAAAGACGCATTGCAGCGCCGCGTTTTGTCAGCCGGGCTTGGTGACGGTCTGCTGAGCGCGGAGGGCGAGCAATGGCAGGTGCAGCGCCGGACACTGGCGCCGATGTTTGCACGAAGAACGGTGACGAATTTTGCTCCCGCAATGATGAGCGCGGCCGATGCGCTGGTGGACCGATGGTCGCAACGTGGCGATGGGCAGATCGTGGATGTCGCGGCAGAAATGACGCGGACCACGCTTGACGTGCTGGAGCGTACGATCTTCTCTGACGGCCTTGGCTGTGACGCGGAACGATTCCGCATCGCCATGGGTACCTACTTCAACACACTCGGCCGCATCGATCCGCTCGACCTGCTGGGCGCTCCGGCGGTCGTGCCGCGGATCGGCCGCTGGCGCGTCCGCTCGACGCTGCGGTTTTTCGACGCCGCGATCGACAGCATCATCGCGACCCGGCGCCGACGTCTCGCTGAACAGTTCGGCAATGCTCCGAAGGATATTCTCACCCTTTTGCTCGATGCGCTCGATCCCGCGACAGGCAAGCGAATGACGCTCGCTGAGGTGCGTTCGAATATCCT
>DATGCX010000224.1:0-3039 GCA_035311445.1 Xanthobacteraceae bacterium
AATCTGTGGTGGCAGGTCGCGGAATATTCCAACGATACGTTCCTGATCCGCAATCGCACCAAGGTATGAGCATTGCTTTTGGGCGCGCGGGCATCCCTGGGCGCGCGCGTCCTCCAACCTGTCGCGGGCGGCCGAAAAACACGGTCGGCCCTTCATACAAGTTTCATGCAAGGGGGCGCTGCGATGTCGATTTCTGCTCTCGCGAAAGGTGGGATTGCTGCGGCGGCTGCCGTGTGGATCGCCATGGCTGGAGGCCAAGTCGAGGCGCAGGACGTTGCACCGGTCAACAGCGGCGCCAACCCTTATCGCGTCATCCGCGATTGGGCGCAGCTCACTCTGGAGAAAAGGCCGTGGGGCGGGTCGAACGGCGTTGCCATCGACCGGGATGGCAAGTCCGTGTGGGCGACCGATCGTTGCTCGCCAGGGACCAGCCCGGGCTGCCTCGGCACCAAGGCAAACCCAGTTCACCATTTCGACGAGTCAGGCAAGGAGATCAGGAGCTTTGGCGGCGGCATGTTCGTGTGGCCGCATGGCATTCATGTCGATCGAGACGGCAACGTATGGGTGACTGACGCAAGTGTGACGAGCCCCGATTCGCTTGCGAAGTTTCCGGGAGAGCAGCCGAAGGGAAGCGTGGTCGTCAAGTTCAGTCCCGAAGGTAAGGTCCTGATGACGCTGGGCAAGCCGGGCGTGACGGGAAATCCGCCGGAAGCCCTGACCGAGCCGACCGACGTCGTCACCGACCCGGCCAACGGCGACGTTTACGTGGCCGAGAGTCACACGAACGTCGCGGACCCCAATCTTGTCGGCCGTATCTCGGTGTTCGACCGGGACGGCAAGTTCCTGAGGGTCATCGGCAAGACCGGAACGGGCCCAGGCGAGTTCCGGACGCCGCACGCCGTTGAGTTCGACTCCCAGGGCCGGCTCATCGTCGCCGACCGCCACAACCATCGCATACAGATCCTGACCAAGGACGGGAAGTATATCGGCGAATATCGCGAGTTCAGCCGCGCGAGCGGGCTCGCAATCGATGCGAGCGACACGATTTATGTGGCCGACTCCGAGTCGACGCCGCGGGTGCACCCAGGCTGGCTCAGGGGCATTCGCATCGGCAGTTTGAAGGACGGCAAGGTGACGACGTTCGTGCCGCCGCACAAGACCGATGCGCCCGACGGCGCCATGGGGGAAGGGATTGCCATCGATGCAGCCGGCAATCTCTACACCGCAGAAGCCACGGTGAGGGGCGTGACAAAGTACGTCAAGGAATAGTGAAGTCTCGTCCGGCACGGAAAGCATCTGGCACGTCTGCTCGCGTCGTGGCGGGTTTGCCCCGGTCACCTCGCTCGTTTTCGAGGAGCAAACCATGCATCTGTCGAATGAGAGCCTCCTGGTCATCCTTTTCGTTGGGCTCATTGCCGGTTGGCTGGCAGGCCGGGTGATGGAAGGCTCAGGCTTCGGGCTGATCGGCGATTTGGTCGTCGGCTTGTTGGGCGCGCTTGTGGGCGATTGGCTGTTGCCGCGGCTGAACATCCATCTCGGCGTGGGGATCGTTGCCCTGATTGTTAACGCATTTCTGGGAGCAGTCGTGTTGCTGTTCATCCTGCGCCTCATTGGCCGGCGTGGCTGGCGATTACGGCGCTGGGGCAGACGCTGGTGAACACCTGGACGGGCAATGCGGTACTCCTCGATCATCGGCAATCGGTCCGGCGCACCGGGGCCTGCCTGACCCAGGAATTGCAAGCGAATATTGCCGATCTTCGTCGACCGGTCTTATGGTGACGTTTCTCCCATCAATGGTCTCACAGTCACCCATCGCGTCGGTCAAACTCTATCGCGTCTCGCTTCCGACCCGTCGCGAGCACAAATGGACGGGATTGACCGAACCGATCGGCGGCTATGTCCTGGTCAAGATCGCTGACGAAAACGGCTTGGCCGGCTGGGGCGAGGCGCCCGTACTTAAAGATTGGGGCGGAGAGTTTGGTCGCTATTTTGGGGAAACCCCCGGTACAACCATCAGCGTGACATCGCAGTATCTTGCGCCTGCCATTCGCGGCTGCATGCCGGGCGAAATAGCCGAAATTCACGCGCGGATGGATCGTGCGATCAAGGGCTTTCCCTATGCCAAGGCGGCTCTTGAAATCGCCGCATATGATTTAGCTGCCAAGCAGTGCGGTCTTCCGGTCCATCGGCTCCTCGGCGGGGCGGTGCGCCGAACGATTCTGGTTACTCACTCCATCGGCCTCATCGGCTTTAAGGAAGCAGAGCATGAGGCGGCGCAGGCCGTGCGGGAAGGTATTCGCACCATCAAGATCAAAGTCGGTGTCGAGCCGGATCGCGATGTCGAAATGGTCCGCCGGGTGCGGGAAACGGTCGGTCCTGGAATTGCGCTCTGTGTTGACGCCAATCAGGGTTACCGCATGGTCGGCGACGCAGTTCGCACGTTTCGCCGCATGGAGCGCAGTGACCTGATCTATTTCGAGCAGCCCGTGGAAGGTATCGAGCGATTAGCAGAAGTCGCGCGCGCCATTGACGTGCCTGTCATGGCCGATGAGAGCGCCTGGAACGCTCACGACGTCATTCAGATCGTCGAAAGGCGCGCAGCGCAGATCGTGTCGATCTATACGACCAAGCCCGGCGGGCTCTATCGCGCCATGGAGATGGCGGCGGTCGCGCGGGCGGCGGGCCTGATTTGCAATGTCAACGGCTCGGTCGAGACCGGCGTCGGGAATCTCGCTAACCTGCAGCTTGCTGCCGCTGCCGCCGCCGCGGTGCTGTCCTGCGTGGTGCCGGTGTCGACGCCGGCTGAGGCACAGTCCTCTGGACCCGTCGCCGGCGTGTATTACAAGGACGATCTGATTGCCGAGGCGATGCGCTTTGTTGGCGGCGCGATCGACCTTCCCGCGGGCGCGGGGATGGGTATTGCGGTCGATGAGGAGAAAATTCGCCGTTACACGGTTGAGGCCGTGAAGATAGGATGACCGATGCGTCAAGATGTCATCGCCCGGCTCGTTCGCGCCATGCGTGAGGCGGGGCTCGACG